>JAZSHD010000278.1:0-14416 GCA_045533055.1 Victivallaceae bacterium
TGTCTTCCTAAGACCGCTTGGCCTCCGACTTCCTTTCCAGTTTTGATACCAAGTTTCTGCCGGGCAAGAGACCACATAAACTCAATGATATTTTCAGGCGTGTAGTAGCTGTCCAACATAGAACTTTCTGCCGTTTCATATTCTTCCTTGGTCAGAAGTTCTTTGAGTTCGGCAAAATGAGGATCATCTTCAATAAAAACATCGGTCAATCCGCCCCAGCCGGTAAAACGGGATAATGTGATTTGCTCATCATATTCCAATGGGCGTTCTTCAGAGAGTGATTTCAGAAGTCTTATCGCCTTCAAGTTTGCTGAAATCCGTTCACTTTTTGCGGTCGGGAGCGGATATTTGCTGTCATTGACAAAGTTTTTCAGCACAACAGCCGATTTTGCTTCGGCATTCTTTTCCTGTATTTGCATTGCGGCAAAAGTGAATAAATCCAGTTGTATTCCATTCATTGTCCTGATCTCCTTTCGGTTGATTTTACCCAAAAGAGAGCGGAGCAGAAAAGGATGCCGGTCATCCGCGACGCGAACATCATCAACCGAAAAGAGAGTTTACAATATCCTTCAATAGAGTTTTTCATTCCCGTACGGTAATAAAAATGAAAAACATGCTTTTTTTACAAAAAAATCATTCCCGAGCGGTAATGAATCGCTTGATTTTTCTCTTTTTTGCATTATATTATTCCCGAACGGTAATGAATGGAGGTGTTATGGGGCGGCAAAAATTAAAATCTGTAAATGAAATAGGAACACAGGTCCGCAAGGCAAGACATTCTCAAGGAATTTCTCAAGAACAACTTGTAGGAGTTGCGGGTACAGGCGTGCGTTTTATCTCTGATTTTGAAAACGGGAAAGAGAGAATTCAACTTGCAAAGGTTTTGAAAGTTCTTGAAGCCATCGGGCTTGGAATGTATATTTTTAATCGCTTGGAAAAAGAATAAATTACTTTTGCTTGCTGCGATAATTTTTTACATTCAAGCATTTCCATGCCAACATAGGCTGATTCCTGATGTTCATCTGCATTGATTCATCTTCAGAAACCATTTCCGGATAGATGTTGCCGGTAAAATTGACTTCTTTCAGAAAATTCTTTTCAGAATCAGAAAATGGCAAGATAATATCCAGTTTTTCACGGCATTCAGAGATAAGTTTATTGAGATATTCTTCCGGAGAAAGAGTAATGCTTCCCGCCGGCAAAGTTGCGATAAGCTGGGCTTTGAATTGTGATAAGTCGAATTTCATATCACCCAAGGCTTCTATTTGGCTGAAATCATCCTTGTTGAATGCTGCATAAGTAGTAAAACATTCACGCAATTTCTGTTTGTTCCACGAAATATTGTGCAAAAGCAGATGCGCATCAAAAAGATCTCGCGGTTTACATCTTGAAAGTAAGGCACAGAATTTTCCTGCCGCCAGCTCGTGAATATTCAACACCCGGATATTTTGAGCCTTAAAGCCGCAAAAGTCATTAGAGGAACGAATTTCAGTAGGCATCAATGGAACTCGCAGCATATATGCCAAATCGACTTCAAGATTCTGATCTTGCCCCATAATGTTTTTGTAGTTCAAACGCCATTTGCCTCCGGCGTGTTCCTCCGGCATCCTTTTGACAGTATAACCTTTTTCCTGAAAGAGTTTTTGAAAAATCTTTTCATGCTCTTTCTTATTTTCTAACATTTCACTGCGGTCAAGGCCTTGATAGTTCAAATCAATGTCAACAGATAACCGGGGAATATTGAAGTAAAATAGATTAAGGGCGGTGCCGCCTTTCAAAGCATAAAATTTATTTAATACTGGATGTGCGAAAATTTCATTCAAAATTTCCAGCAGACGCAAAACTTTTTCTATATTGTCTGTATTGAACTGCGTTTTTTCCTGTATCATCCAGACTGTTTTTTCATCAAAAGACATATTCAGACTCCGTATTTTTTTTCATTTCATCAGTTATATAAAGATTCCATCTTTTATCCAAATATCCTTTGCGGTAATTCCGGTAAAAGTATTCAGGAGATCCAGGCTTCCAACCTTCCAATTTCAGTAAAACTTCGTCCGGGACATCCATTGTGGTCTGAAAACGGTCAAGAAAAAAACCTACCCGTCCCGCAGTTGCCGGACTTTTCAACAATTCCAGATATTTTATCAGTTTCAGCCAGTTCAAAGTGTTTTCATATTGAAAAGCATCCGCTATTTCTTCCCAGCCGCCAGATAAGCTCAGGCGATCCAACAGGTCAACAAGCAGGCGTTCTTTACAAACAACTTGTATCGGAGTATTCCAAAGTATTTGCGTTGTTACGCCGAAATGATAGGCGTCTTTCAATTCTTTTGAAGGCATACAAGGTTGAAAACAGTCATTACCAAGCTGGTATTGATGAGCTCTTTTTTGCGAAAGATAAGGATAAGTAAATATCAGATTACGCGCCATACCATAATAAGTCAATGCAGAAGAATAACTCAAAACCGCATCTTCTGCTGATTTTCCGGCAACAAGTAACGGGGATGGCATAAATGAATCCGGACTGCCATCGGGCAATACTGTATAAAGTTTGTTGCGGAGTTTCCGTATATGACGACTTTGAGTATATTTTACAAGAGTATTACGTGCATGATATCCGGTTACAGCACAAAGCTCTTGAAACTCATCAGTATTGAATACCCGGTGAGTATCAAAGAATTCTGTAAATTTATTTCTTGTTGTAACCATAAGTACATCTCCTGTTTCTAATTATAATTTATCATATTTTCACAAAATGTCAAGTAATTTTTATCAAATATTCACATTTTGTCAAGTTTATCGTCTTTTGAGTAGGCAATAAAGTATTATTATTCCGATTTGCGGGAGCAAAATGATGCCAACACCGAGGGCTGTTTCCTGAAATTTGGGGTTGGTTAGATCTGTCAAGGTTGGGCAGCCGCCGTAGGCGAGTGCGATGAAAATATAGGTTACTGCGGCGATGATGACGACGGTCAGAATAACTTTGACTGCGGTATAGATTTTGTAAGCAATAGGGTTTCCGAAGCGTTTTTGATCCTGCCAGTAAGTTTTTTCTTTGGCTGCCTGCCGTCTGGTGAAGCGGCAGAGTCGGCAAAAAACGTAGCAGATCAGAAAGAGGATAAGCAGAAAAAGTTCAAACATAGTGATCCTTTCTCCGGCCAGGGATTTCTCCCTGACCGGCTTTTCTTTTCCTTTATGTTGTGAATATTCCGGCGATGCCGTCACCCAACAGCGGCACATCGTGCCCGTCAACGGCGGCGAACTTTTCAATCAGTTCGCAGGCGGTGCGTGATAAAAGATGTTCCGCTTCGGTGTCGCCGGGAACATAGTGTTTGCCTTCTTCAACTTGATAACCGTTTGCCTGATAAAACTTTGCTCTGGCATCAGCCCATGCACAGGCAAGTTCAGCAACGGTGTAATGAAGTTTTTCATCCGGCTGTTTTTCATTCAGGAAACGGGCGATTTCCTCAAGCGATACAAATTTTTCTCCTTTGATGATCTTCATGCAATTTTCCTTTCCGGGTTAAATTGAAGATTTTGTTCCAGCAGATAACGCTCTTCCCGGTTCATCCGTTTGACGGCATCAAGAACCAGTGTCACGGAAACGGGAAGTTTGTGCTGAACGCCTTTTGCCGAAGAGATCAATTCTGCCGCTTCTTCCGTTGTAAGATTTTCCCATTTTCGACGGGGGATCGTGGAAAGGCGGCCTTCGCAAATCATTTGGGCAAGGCGTTCTCTCTGCTCTATAGTTGCAATTCCCGCCAAATGTGGCGGGGCAATTCCAAGTTGAAATCCCCGAAGAATTTCTTCCCGGGGGATTATTCTGGCATTGACTGCCAGACGACCGGCAAGGTCATCTTCAGCAACGATTGAACTTCCGAAATTAAAATATGCGGCAAGCGATTCGAGCATATTAAGATAAATCTCCTGCTTGAAATCGGTTACAAATGCCACCTCCGGATATTTCAATGCGGGCAGCCGGTAGATGATGTTTTCCAGATGCTCTTCTGTAAAGGCAGACAACTCCATTAAACGCAGTTTCATCTGCCGATTACGGTAGGCGATTCGGACTGAAAACATCAAGCCAACATGAAAAATCAGCTCGTCAATATCCTTTTCAGTTTGCGGGAGGGGAATATCAGCCGGAATCAAACCTGCGGCTTGCCCCCGCAAAAAGGCTTCGTATTCATTAAATGTCAGGAACATTCTTCTCCTCTCTTCCGTTTGACCATTTCACCGTGCCAAATTAACTGTCTTGCACTTAAATTACTTAATTTCAACAATGATTCCGCAGATAACGGTCGTAACAGTTTCTCTTTGCTCATGGCGATAATGGTGTCAAGCTGCTCCGGTGTTGCCGGAGATATATCCAATTCAGTCTGATTGTAATGCTCCAACAAACTCTTGCCACAAGTCCAGCGATTATCCTTGCCGCACTGAATGAAAAATTCTGCTTCAAGAGAAGTCATACCTTTCAAGTCTGCAACTGTAAGTCCCTCCAGCAAATCCTGCGACATATACGATCGAAGCAGATTTTTCTGTTCAAGGGTAATTGGCGTATATGTCAGAGGAGGTGTTCGGCGTGCTTGTTCAATGAGTTTCTGTTGCTCCGGCACAGATAATATTTTGAATTGGGAAAACCAGGCAGGAGCGAACTGCCCGGTCTTCGCAAGTTTTTGAACTGTTTCAGAAAGTTCTGCCATCGTTTCACCCATTCATTTTGCACGGATCGGCATAACGATATAGAGAAAATCGCCATTGGTCAGCATGACCGGACTTTTGGGATCATTGATTTTCATGATCAAAGCGTCTCCGTAAAAGTATTTGAACGGAGCCAGCAGATACGACAAGTTGAATACCACCTGAAACGGTTCTCCCTGATACGGGAGCATCAACTTATCCCGACCTTCGCCGACAGCAGTACTTTGGGTAAAAAGTTCCATTTCCTCTGAACCGAATTTCAGCGTAACCGATCCGTTAGCTTCTGTAAGCGGAATCCCAACCAGATCCAGAGATTCGATCATCTCTTTTTTCTGCAAAACGACTTCGTTTTTGAATGATGCCGGAATGATATTCTGATAGTTCGGGTAACTTCCTTCCAGAAGTTTTGACATTAAAACGGTATCGCCCAAATCAATGCGGATCATCTTGCTGTTCAGTTCCAGAGTAACTGTGCCGTCACTTCCGAGAAGCCGTTTGGTCTCAATGGCAGTTTTCAGCGGCATCACAAAATTGAAAAACTCTTCCGGCATCTCTTTCGGTGTTTTTTCGATCACAGCCAGTCGCTTGCTGTCAGTCGCAGCAGCAGCGAAAACGCCATCTTTTCCGGTAAAACAGATGCCTTTAAGGATTTTTCTGGAATCATCGTAGGAACAGGCATATGAAACGGCATCGATCATTTTTACCAAATCACTTTGCTGAACACAGACTTTTTGTTCCGGTTCAAATTCAAAGAGTTCCGGAAACTCTTTCGGATCAATACCCAGGAGAAAGAAATCGGCGTTGCCGCATTTAATGGCAGTATGGAACTGTTCATTGCTTTCAAATTCGATCTCTTTGTCTTTGAGTTTGCTGACCAGAGCTGGCAGACTTTTTGACGAAATAGTGGTAACACCTTCAATTTCCACATTTGCCCGCAATGTGGTCGTGATGCGGATTTCCAGATTGGTGGCAGTCAAGGTCAAAGTATCTTCCTTTGCCTCAACATACAAATTGTTCAAAATCGGCATTGCGGTTTTGCGATCCACAACATTGCAGACCTTCTGCAAGTGTTCCAACAGTTTTGATTTTTCAACAGTACATTTCATTTTACTTATCCTTTCTTTGGGTAAACGGTTTGTTCGGACACCGTAAAGAGCGTCCGCCACCGGCATACGGCGGCGGGAAAGCGATTGCCGGACAAAGCGTTAATTTTTTATCGGGATCGGATTCATTCTGCCGTTATCAAGGTTGATGTAAAATCCACGGTAATCCAAACCGCCTTTGCGGAGCAGTCGCCAGCAAAGTTCCAGTTCAGCGGTTGCCGTCCATTGGTTGACAAAAAGTTCCTGTACGGTAAGAGCTTCAGCCAGAGAACAGCTGGGCAGATTGTTTTCTTTGCGGCGGGTGTTTATCAAATCCGGAATTTCTTTGTACGGATATGGCAACTCTTTACTGCCGTTTCCGATAACGACCTGACCGTAAGTTTGTATTACTCCGGCATCAAGTACATAGGGGCCATTGCGTTTGGGCAGTGTTTGAAAAATCTCCTTGCGGGATTTTCTGGAATCTACACAGGCAATGGTGATATGTCTTGAAAAAGAAGAGTTATTGTAGCGTTCCGGGTAAGCCTTCCAGTTCAGAGCAAATCCCAGATTGTAGCGGGAAACAAGAACTTCTGCTTTGTTGAGCCCAATTTCATTTGGGGCAAAGAGTTGTCTGCCCACATTGGCTTGAGAAACGATATCCGGATCCCAGACATTAACAGCAAGTCCATAAGGATGCCCCAGACTTTTCATAGCAAGATGAAGTCTGACCAAACCTGACAGTACCAGCGATCCGCCGCCGCCAACTCCAATCAAATCAATGTTGACCGGATGAGTGTGCATATGATTTTTTACAATGTGTTTCATTTCAAAAAGTCCTCCAAAGTCTGGTTGGTTGCGATCAAACGGTTTACCGGGAAACGGCAATATTTTTCTTTTTGCATATATTCGATCCAGAAGCCATCGTGTCCTCCGGGATGTTTTATCTGCTGCATGGAGCCGGTTTTATGCCCGAATATTCCCTGATAAAAGTATTCAGAAATGTTTTCCATATTTTCTTCCAGAGACTTCTGCCGGTCAATGTTCACGCCGCTTGGCAGACAGACGGAACCGTTTTGTTCGTTGATATGGGTAAATGGAGCAACAAACAATTTGGATTTTAGCGTCGGTCTGCGATTGCTGTTCAAGGCTTTGCAATATAATGTTGTACCCCGGATCATAAAGAGTAATGGCGGCCATAAAACTGGTTTTCCGGAGAGCGAATTCAGTTTTTGATTGATCTCTTGCTCCCGGTCGTTTACCTGAAAGTAAATTGGTGACAGACGGCTTTTTTCATACCACACAATGGAGTCGTAGGATTTACCCAGTACCTTTTCATCCTGAAAAGTAATTTTCAGGCGGTTCGACGGATTATTGAAATAGTATAAGAAAGCATTAGTATCAAGATTTTTACCGGGCAGAAATCTGCCGTCGCGCTCAATTTTGTGCAGAATGGCGGCATAAGTTCCGTCAGAATAATATCCGGATTTCTGTTTATAAATCATAATGGCGGCTTCAAGCTGCAGTTTTTTCTGATTTGGGAATGATATATCCATGTTTTTCTCCATGTAAGTAAATATTATGAATGATCTCCAGCAGTTTTCCGTAACTGCGGAGCGTTGATTCCATTTCAAGAAAAGTTGCGTACAAATTCTGTTCATCTTCCGGAAAAATCCAGTAGATCGCTCCGAAAAATGTTTCCATACTGCTGTTGAGAAAGTCGTGATATACACTTTCCAGAGCATCATAAATGGTATCATTATATGCGAGAACAATTCCGGGGAAATTCTCATAACTGCACAGTTCATGGGTGTAAGTAAATTTCCTGTCCGGCAAGGCAAAGAGTTCCTGCAGCTCTTTCGGCATTTGTGATTGATGAATTTTTGTTTCTTGCGGATTCAGCATCCACGGTTCAAAAATACGGTCAAAATCTTTTCTGATAATAATCATTTCATCCCGGTACATCTCCATATATTCTGCTTTTTCTTTATCATCAGCGTAGCTTTCGCAGGAGATCATATCTTCAATATATCCGTCTTCCGTTTCGTTACCGCCCCAGATGTTATCCTGAACAAAGTTCAGCAAATCCCGTGGTGTTCCGATACGGAATGGAGAAACGGATTCAATTTTGCAAAGGATATTCTGTCCAAGACCGGGACAGAGCGTTTCATAATACCGGAGAGAATCTATCAGCCCGAAGCCGTCAAGATGCAGTAAATCAAACTGGAAAAGAAGCATGTAATCACCTTCTTTGGTCCCGAAATTACAATCAGCATAGTCGTTTGAATTTGGCTCGGTGAAAAATACCGGACTGAATGAAACAATTTTTTGCACAGATTCCGGGATAAGTTCAGAAAACCACTGCTGCAAGGCTTGTTTGAAGACATCAGCAGCCGTTTCATTCCCTTGCAACAGTGGTCTTATATTGGTGAACTTGCTGATTTCATGCAGCAATGATACGAAGCGTTCCGTCGTACCGGAAAGTAAAATTTCGCTTTTCAATCCGGTACATTGCGGAATACTTATATAAGAGGCGGCAGCATTGAGGCATCGAGCGGAACAGCCGGTGTCTGCATAAGTGCTTGTATCATTTGATCTGTGCATTTTTGCTGCCGTTTGGTTTGAGTTTTTTCAATGAGTTTTTCCATTCCGGATTGTTTGGAACGGAAATGGCGGAGTAATTCTTTTTTGCTGACAGGTTTAAGTTTTTTCAATTAAATGTTCCTACTTGAGCAGTGAATTTGTATTCATCAAAGCCGTCTGCGGTATGGGTTGGACCTTTGACGGTAACATTGGTAAGTTCGGCATGGAGCAGAGAGTAAAACTCTGCAACTTTCATTGGAGTCATCCCCGGATCGGGATCATCCAGAACCATTCCATTGAATACAAATCTGCGTTTGACAGGAGTTGAGGTATTGGTTGCATCAGCCATTTTCTTTGTTCCTTTCTGAAGAGGTAATTTCAAAATAATTCAAATTGACCTTGAGCATCTTTCTGCTCTTGAGCTTCCTTCTTGACGGCGGCTTTTTTAGCCAGTTCTTCACGGCGGAGTTTTTCTTCTGCCGCTTTGAGTTCCGCCTCACGGCGGGTTTGCTCTTCTTTTGCTTTCTTTTCCTGAACCTCCTTTCTGATCTTTTCCAAAAATTCCGGCATTTCTGAATCAAGTTTTGCTTGTAACTCTTCAAAAGTACCGTTCATAACCAACGGGGTATTGGTCCCGTCGCTGATGCCGAGAGCATATTTATCTTCTCCGGAATAGGAAAGTACGCAACGGACGCTGCCCCGTTCCAATGCAATGTTTTTCATCGTCTCCAAAAACATTTTGCTCACCCCAAAATCATGCTTTCCAGATAATCCGGTTCCAGACCGTATTCGCCCCAAACATCAAAGGGATCTTCACCGCTGATCATCCGCTCCAGAGCTTCATGTCTGGCAGCTTCCGCATCTTCCGGAGTGTAATTGTCCCGTTCAATCATGATTTGTTCAAAAGTTTTTTCAGGCATAGTCACTTCTCCTTGTTTTGAAATTAAAACCAATTATTGCGTTCTGCATCAGCGTAATACTGCTTGTGGGCGGCATTCCAGGCATTTTTCAATTCAGAATGTTTATCAAGCATCTCTTCCGTAAGGTTACAGGCTTCCAACACCTCCTCTCTGCCGTCGTGATTGATGGCAAATTCGTGATTGCACATTTCGTAATAGATCATACTTTCAACGTAAACAGTATTGATCCCGTTTGCCGTAAAAATTGCATTCTGCCGTTCTTCCTGATGGCGTTTGAAAGTTCCAATAATCAAATCAGCATCAACTTTCCGGTAAAATCCTCCGGTGCTGCCCAAGCGGTAAAGTTCAGAATTTTCCTTGACTCCCAGTTTGGCTTTCATCTCTTCAAACTGCTTTTCACTGAACGCAAAGCCCAGCGGCAAGGCGTCCACTTCCTTCTGCTGTCGGGTTCTCAATTCCTGATAAGTTTCCATTTGTTCCTCCATATTCTCCTTTCCTTGAAGTGTTTTGTTCGGACACAAAAAAAGCTTGCTTTCGGCTTTCCAAGTGGAAAACCGGAAAAAAGCAAGCAAACGAACAAAACAACTTACTCCTGCCATTGCAATCATTTTTCATAGAATATTACTGAATGAAAAACAAAAATATTACTGAATGAAATTGAAGAAAATTGCTGAATGGAGCTTGCAAATATTACTGATTGATGTATATTATACACAGAAAGGAGCAATGTATTATGGAACGGAAAGATTACAAACCACGGTTGATAGATAAACGACTCGATGATTTTTTGACAGCCGCCGGTGCTGTTGTTGTGGAGGGGCCCAAATGGTGTGGAAAAACCTGGACATCCTCTCAACACAGCAACAGTGAATTTTTGATCGGAAGTGCCGAAGGTAATTTCCAGAACAAGCGTTTGGCAGAACTTGCTCCTGAAACTGTTTTAGCAGGTGATACCCCAAGAATGCTTGATGAATGGCAGGAAGTCCCCTTGCTTTGGGATGCCGTCAGATCTGAAGTTGACAAGCGTAATGCCAAAGGACAATTTATTCTTACCGGTTCAGCAACACCCAACCGTAAGGGTATTCTGCATAGCGGTGCCGGACGGATCGCCAGACTACGTATGCGTCCGATGACGCTTTTTGAATCAGGAGACTCTTCTGGAAAGGTGTCATTATCTGAACTTTGCGAAGGAAAATTTACTCCTTGTATGAATGGGGAGGTTACTCTCTTGCACTTGGCTGAATTGATTGTTCGCGGTGGTTGGCCTGGTAACTTGAATGTACCGGTAAAAAACGCCTCCATTATTGCACAGGAATACATAACAGCTCTTCTGGAAAATGATATTTACCGACTTGATGAAGTTAAACGCGATGTCCGGAAGATGCACTTGCTGCTGAAATCATTAGCTCGCAACGAAAGTACCATAGCAAGTGTAGCTGTTTTGCGGAAAGACATCAGCGGCGTAGATGGTGAAAATATTGACGACAATACAATAAATGCCTATCTTGATGTATTTCGCAGGATGTTTCTTTTGGATAATCAGTTGCCATTTGCTCCGACAACCCGCTCATCCATCCGGATCAAACAAGCAGAAAAGCGACATTTGGCAGATCCGTCTCTTGCCTGTGCATTACTCAAAATGACTCCGCAGGGATTGGTGAATGACCTTGAAACCTTCGGATTTCTGTTTGAAGCTCTCTGTATCAGAGATTTGCGGATTTATGCTGAAACATTCGGAGCAGAATTGTATCATTATCGTGACTATAAAGACAATGAATTTGATGCCGTAATTGAACTTCCTGACAAAAGATGGTGTGGTGTGGAAGTAAAATTGGGAGCTAATCAAATTGATTCTGCTGCCGAAAATCTGTTGCGCATCAATAAGGCGATTGAAGATGCCAATGGTAATCCGGCTTCGATTTTGATAGTAGTTTGCGGTTTGTCAAACGCGGCATACAGAAGAGCGGATGGAGTCTATGTATTGCCGATAACGATGTTGAAAGATTAAGAAGCAGCGTTTCAAACACGATTGAAATTCCGATGAGAATCCGGTTTTGTTTCAATCGTGTTTGAAATAAAGTATTTTCTGATTTACTCGATCTCTGCCCCGAAAAGCGTTACCAGTGCAGATTTCCCATTCTGATTGATGAACCATTCCGGAGGATTTAATGGTTTGACGATGATGGAAATCCATTCATCCTGAAGCAGATATCCCAATACATAACATTCGCCGAGATTGTTAACTTTTGCCGTGATGGTGTCGCCGATTTTCGGAATAGCTTTGCCTGACCATTTCCCTGCCGGAAGCTCATCTGTTCCCTGTAAAATGGCGGTCAGATACATATAACCGTGACTGCCATTGGGAGAGGCTTTCAGAGTAAACAAATTGTCGTTAAGCGTGAAAATTTCTTTGGAGTCGTTACTCCAATTTGTTTCTTTGATGTACTTTTTCAATGCTGACAATGCGGTATCATTGATCCAGTTGGTCAAAGCACACACCGGAACGGTGTCGCCAATATGTTCCTGCCGATCAGGCATAAAATAGAGTTCGCTTTCTGCAAAAGTTGCTCTTGCTCCCCAGACGGCGAGGTAATCGGCTTGTTCCACAGACCGCAGTCCCCAGCGAAGTTTGGCTGTATCAATCATTTTCAAATCTCCTTTTTCAGCTCCAATATACAAAAAATCCATTTGTTTTGGGTATCAGATCAATAAGTTTCTTCACATCCGTATATTCCCGTTTTTCATAGTAATGGATTAAGAGGGTATTGATTTTACGATCAAATTCCGGCAAAACGAAATCACAGGCAAAGTTCGGTATCTTTCCCAAACGATACTCCTGCAAGCCGGAAAGTTCATTCCCAGACGGATTATATTTGCCAAGATAGCATTTGCCGTTGCCAACTTTCCGAACAGAACGGATCAAGGCTCTTGCCAAACCATTTTGAATACGATCACATTCATACCCTATACGACTGCGGGAAAAGTTGAGATTTGACAACGCTTCAGGAGTCAAGGTGTATTCCGGATATTCCCGGATCAACCAGTGGAAAATTTCTGCCATAATTCCGGAAGATACCCGCCAATCGTTGATTTCTGTATCAAGGATCAGTCCGTACATTGCATGAGCAAAAGCGTTTGCCATCAAACTGGAAAGATAATACCGGGCAATAAACTGACCCCGTTTCCAGTCATCGGCATCGGTATAACGGTTGTCGTAAAATTCGATCAACGGCTCTGCTTCATTGTGAACCAGACAATCCCGCAAGCCGTACCGGTCATGCTGTTGCAGGATTCGGACATTGAATTTGTCAAATGTTTTCATACTTTTTTTCATGGGGGAACTCCTTATGCAGCTTTTTTCATCGGGTGAATTTCTTTGAGGGCTTCTTTCCAGAAGCCAGAACCGCAACCGTAAATGCTCCGGATGGAATATCCTCGGCAGCCGTCATGTTTGGCACTTTCGATGCAACGAATCGGCAGGCGGACATCTTTATCCAACGCAATCTCCAGTACACTTCCGGAACCGTTCCACGGATCATAAAGTCCACAGATAACATCTTTATCAATGGTTATCCAGCCGCGTCCGGTACGCTCTTTGAGGTAATAACTTTCATTACGGTGCTTTTCTTTCGCGATGGCATCCTGTAAGGAGAAATACTCTTCCAAACTCATTTTCACCAGAAATGTAAGGGTATTCATGTGAGTGGAACTGTTGACCAGCTCCGTATGAATTGAGTTGAGAAATTTGCTTTCAACCGGATATTTTTGCATAGCAGATTTCAAAACGCTTTTCTTATATCCCTGCTGACGGGCAAGCCAGAGCAAACTTGCCTCTTCATTGATTGAGTCGTCGCAGGAATCATAATGGGGATTGAAAGTATTGAGCGTGTAATCATAATTGGCATCGCCAGTATCGACCATAATATCCACCAGAACATCCTGACGGAGAAAATGTTTTTCCGGAAGTTTCACATAGAAGAGATCCCGGATGATTTCATAAACCTCTGTTTCATCAACTCTTTTGACAATTTTTGCAACCGTTTCATCTTTCAGAACTCTTTTGATAACCGCATCCTCACAATCCCATCGGCTGTAAAGATACGCTTCATCCAGCCAGTCCAAGAAATGTTCCTGCGGATGTTCTGCTTCGCAAATCTTTTTCAGACTGCCATCATCCAGTTCATCCCGATAATCGGCATAGATTTCTTCATAGAAACAGCCACTTTCATCTTTCCAGCAAAAGGTCGCCAAAACTTCCTTTGCCGCCTTTACAAGTTTGCTTTGAATTTTTTTATTCATCTTCTAAACCCTTTCTGTTGGTCACAAAAAAAGGCTTGCCGGGAAAAGACGGATTTATTCCGTTCCCGCACAAGCCCTGCCAACAGAAAGAGTTATTCTGCTATATGAGTGATCCGGCGCAATTCCCGGATGCCTTTGCCGGGACATTTTGCACAATTCAGATCACATTTGATTTTGTCTTTCAAAACACAAATCTTTTGCAGTTCAGATTGCTGAACAAGTATTGTTCCATTGGGGAAGATGTAGGAATCGCCTTTGTTCCATGCCCGGATCAAAGGCAATGAACTGCTTTCATAATGAGTTCCGGTTCCGCAAACACGGCAGCGTAAGGCAAACTTTTTCTTGCGGTTTTCTGATGGTTCCGGATGAGGAATTTCCAAAACATCTACGGCGCCGAAATTCTTGCAGTAATTGCAGACGTAAATCCGGTGTTTTTCGTGATAGATGAAAAATTTGGAATAATCGGGCAGAAGATTATCCAGTTTTTGAGCAAGATATTCTCTGGCATAGAACTGCAGCACACCGCAGGCTTCGCCCATGATCCGCATTGCATTCAAATCATTTTCAAGCGTTTTGATCAACCCGATGTGGATACGCCTGTCTCCATCGGCTTCGTCGATTTCTCCAACGATGTAGGCATCAATATAAATGCCTTCGGAACAACCGAAATCCACTTCAAAACGGACATTAAAAAGATGGTTGGTGATGGGTAGTTTTGCTTCATTGTTGAAATGATCTGCCGTCTGATAATCCATAATGGCTTCCATTTGCTTCAAAGCTCCGGCATCCTTTGCCATTTTGAATATGCCGTCAAAGATAGATATTCCTGTTTCC
>JAZSHD010000163.1:0-15964 GCA_045533055.1 Victivallaceae bacterium
ATTTGAAATCGTATTATTGAAACGAAATACTTCAGGAGATAAAAAATGAAAAAATTTATTTACAGTTTACTTTTTACATTCATGCTGCTGCCGCTGATGGCACGGACTGTTTATGTTACCCGTCACGGACAGGTGGGCGACAGAAAGTATTTTGATTCGGCGGTGCGGGATATAAAACTTACCCCTCTGGGGACAGAGCAAGCTCAACTGTTGGCAAAATATTTGACCGGAAAGTTGAATTTTAACGGTACGATCTATGTTTCGCCTTTCTACCGGACTGTCGAAACCGGGGTCCACACCGCAAAATTGCTCAATAAAAAAGTGATATTGGAACCGGGAATTCAGGAAATTGCTCCCCAACGGGCAACCCGGGTCATGACTTTATCTGAAATCGAAGATCGGTTCCCCGGCTTGACCATCCCCGGAAAAACATTCACCGATAAGTGGAGATTGAGTTTTGAAGATAACGCTGCCCGGCAGAAACGGGTAGGCGATACGCTGAACCGGATTTTATCCGAATCCACCGGCGATCTGCTGCTGGTGGGGCATGGCGGCATTGTCGGAAATCTGGTGTTGGAATTCAACAAGCGTCTTGCTCCGGGGGGGAATAAAATCAAAGGAATGGCGTGGAATTGTTCGCTTTTTACTTTTGAATTGAATGAAAAAAATGAGGTGGTCAAGGCTTTATATACCACTGAATATATGCCTGACGAAAAAGTTACCAACAACTTCCGCAAACCTAAAATTCCCCGTCCGGATGATCCGCGTTACGGTAATAAACCCCAAGCAACAGTCAATAAATTGCGTGCCGGTGAACGTTGGCTGCTCATTACCCGTCATTGTCAGGCTACCGGCAAAAAAGGTAAAAATACGTTTTTCCCCATTGAAGGAGATGGCGGAATAACTGCGTTGGGGGTGGAACAGTCGATTTTGCTTGGAAAATATATCAAAAAACTCAACTTCAAAGGTACGATCTTTGCTTCACCTTACTTCCGCACCACTGCTACGGCATGTGAAATCGCCAAAATAACTGGCTGCAAAGTTTATCCCGATGCCCGTTTTCAGGAAAGAGTAAGCCGAAATGGCGGGAATTTGAAAAACGGCGGAGCCTCTTTGGCTCAACTGAAAAAATTGTTTCCCGCTGAAATCGCTGCTGATGCTCAACTGGCGGATAACTGGATGCTGAAGCAGAAAGAAGAATACACCGGAACCCATCAGCAGCGACTGCAAGAAGCCTTGGAAGAAATCCTGAAACAGCAATCAGGTGATATAATTATTGTTTCTCACGGCGGAGCAGTTGGAGCTTTATTGAGAATAATGCAGAAAAAATGCGGCATAAAAAATATTAAAGGTACGATCTGGAACTGTGCTCTGTTCAAATTTGCCGTTGATGCAAAAGGTAATTGCCGTTATCTCGGCTACGATATATCGTTTATGCCTGCTGAAAAAGTAACCAGCAACCTCAAAGCTTCTCTGCTGGAGCGAAATGCAGGGAAAAAGAAAGATTTCAGATCCGATGTGGATTATAAACTCTGACAAGTGCTGTTATAAGCAACTGTTCTTCAACTGTTTTTGATCGTAATGTTGTACGGTATTTCCCGGTATCCGGTGAAACTTGCTGTGTGGTTTCGCACTTCTTTGAACAGATCCCAGACCGCTTCTGCCAGCTTGGCATAGGGCGGTTTACTGCTGGTCATGTCGCTGATTTTCAGCACCTGTATCGGGAGTGATTTATCGGCAATGACCGCTTTCAGCGTTTCCACTGCAAAGGTGTTGCGGGCAATTACTGTATCCGGCATGGAATCGGTTTTACACAGCTCATTAAGTTGGCGGGCGAGGGTGGTGCGGTAGTCTTCGCCCTCAACGGGCATACCGAATGTGCCGCATTGTTCACTTGCCGGTACTTGCAACTGCTCCTGCACACGCTGCCACAGATCCGAACTGTACGCAGAACTGTTGGAAAAGGAGGGTTTATCCAGCAAAGCGATGCGGCGGCTGCCATTCTTCCGCAAATGATTGTATAATTTGCAGAAAGCCTGATAGTGGTCAAAATCTGCCCACGGTGCATTGAAACTTTCCGGCAGACGGTTGGCGGCAACAAAGGCTATGCCTTCACTTCTTAAAAAATTTGCCAGTTTCTGATTAAAAGAACTGTAAACAAATATGTAGCCATCCAAATAATTGGAACGCCAGAAATCCAGATCACGAATCACTTCCGTCCGGGGTACATCCGTCAAAAGCGGTGTGCAGTTGTCCTGCTCTATAAGTTCAAGCAGCGGCCCGATCAACGGGTCTTCCCGGGGCACGATCTTGCCTATTGCCGCAAAAATCCCCACGATCCCGGAGCGGGGACGCTGGAGATCCTGCGGGGCAATACGGCAGCCCCGGGGACCATCGGGGATGATCAACCCCTGTTTTATAAGCGGTTTCAGAGCTTTGGTCATCGTGCGGGTGGATACCTGAAAACGCGAAGCTAAATCCCGAACCGGCGGGAACCGGTCGGGATAAATTTTTTCAGCAATTTCGCCAGCAAGAATTTGGCATATTTCTTCGTGTTTACATTCCGCCATCAATAACCCTTTTCCGCATGGATGCAAGACAAATATTTCATCTACGCATTTTCTGCAAAATACTCCTGGCAGTAATAATCAATATATATCAAATACTTTATCGTATTTTTACTTTATATATATGTTATTGATCATTCCTGGCTTTCTGCGGCTTTCGGGGTGGCTTCGGCTTCTTTCCGCAGAGAAACTACCACCTTTTTCAGATTGCCTTCGCCTTCGCTTTCGGTGATGATCTCGGGGTCATTTTCCAAAGTTATATGGATTATCCGGCGATCGTGAGCATTCATTTTCGGCAATGTTACCGGTTCGCCCCATTTTTTCACTTCTTTGGCGGCATCTTTAGCTTGTTCGATAAGCTGTTCTTCGCTGGCTCCGCTGCCGCGGCGTTCACGACGCTGACGGCGTTCACCGCGTTCACCGCGTTCACTGCGTTCCCGACGGGGGCGTTCGCTCTTGCTGCCATTTTCAGCGTAGCCATCGATATCAATGGAAATGCGGGGACATTCTTCTTCGCCTTTGAACATGATCCGGTTCAGCAGCAGCTGCAGACTGTCCAGAGTCTGACCTTTTCTGCCGATGATTCTGCCCGGTTCGGTGGATTTGATTTTCAAAACCAGATTGTTTTCGTTGACTTCTGCTTTCAAATCCGCATTCAAACCCAGGTAATCCAGCATTGTGCCCAGTGTGTTGCGTGCTTTCAATGCCAATTCTTCGCTGTTGACTTCTGCCATTTTCTTCTCCAATATTTTTCGCTGCCTACCTTGCAGCATTCAAAGTGTTATGCGGTGTTCCGCAGTTATTGATTTTTATGAACGGACGATTTTAGGTTTGTCCGATTTGTTATCTTGCGTATTGCGTTTGGCGTCTTCGGCCTTTTTCAGCTTGTTCTGATACATCATCTGGGCAATGCTGAATATCTGGCTTACTGTCCAGTACAATGTCAACGCTGCCGGCAGTGTGTAGAGTATGAACAACATCACCAGCGGCATCATCAGCATAACTTTTGCCTGCGTGGGATCCATGGTGGTCGGAGTCAGCTTCTGCTGCACTACCATCAAAAGAGTCCACGCTATGATCAGCGGATTGATCGCCAAGCCGAAAATGTGGCACACCGTATCCGGCTGGGCAAGGTCGTTGATCCACCAGAAGCTCTGCTGACGCAGTTCGGCGGCACTGCCCAATGCGTAATAGAGAGCAATAAACACCGGTATCTGGATGAGCATCGGCAAACAACCGCCCATAGGATTGACCTTATGTTCTTTATAAAGTTCCGACATCTTGGCTTGTGCAACCATGGGTTCGTCTTTATATTTTTCCCGGATCTCTTTGAGTTTGGGCGACAATGCCGACATTTCACGCATGGAGGCGTTGGCTTTCATGGTCACCGGGAAGAATATAGTGCGGATCAGCAAGGTCAGCAGAATGATGCTCCAGCCGAAGGAGCCGATCAAGCCGTAGAGCCAATTCATGATCGCCAGCATGATGTACGCAAGAAAATCAATGGGGAACCAGCCCAGATGCATTACTTCGGTAGCTTCCGGATCAAACTTACGCAAAGCGGTCGGTTCTTTTGGGCCAAAGTAATAGTTGAAAGTAAATTCTTTGCCGGTCGCCGGAGCAAGGGTAAAGCCATCAATGACTGCATTGGTGTTTACCACATACTCTTTATTGCCGTTTAAACTTTTCCGGTCAACCGCCAGTTTTACCGGTTCGCTGCAGCTCAAAAGCTGGGCGTAAAAACGGTTGACTGCACCCAGCCAGCGGACATTTTTACCGTTTAATTCCTGCCAATCGTCATCATCGGCAACCGCATCTTCATTTTTTACTTTGCCTTTGAGATTGCAGTATTCAACTGTATGCAGTTCTTGAGAGTTGCTTTTGGGGTCGCCGGAGAGCCGGTACCACTGGGGCATTTCGCCTGCTGAAACTTGCAAGCTTCCGAGCTGTATGGCTTTGCTGCCGGGATTGCTCACCAGCATTTTCATTTGTATCTGGTAATTATCCAACGCTTTATAAGTGGTCACCACGGTAAAATCTCTGCCGGCCTGGTCACGCATCATGCGGGTCAGGAGATATTCTTTATCGCTGAGCTTTTTGCTCTGAACGACTTTGAGCGTTTTCAAAGCTCCGGCAGGGGAACTTATGCCGAAAGCACCCAGCCAGTTGTTCTGACTGTTTTCATTGAGCAATTCCAGTGTTTCGCCCTTGGCATTTTTCTGGAGTTTTTTGTCAAAGCTGATTTTTTTGACTGCACCGGTAACCGGCTGGATAGCGTAACTGGTTTCGGCTCCGGAAATCACCACTTCCGGCATGGATTTCAGCAATTCAGCTTGGGCGGTCTTGGATCGAACTGCGGTCGGGGCAGCTGCCGGAACTGCAGCTTTTTCTGCTGCTGCCGGTACTGGCGTCGGGGCAGGGGAGGAGGGCTTTTCAAACATTTCAGCTCCGAAGGCATACCACCAAATCAGGGCGGCAGCTCCGAGAACTACGGCTATGATACTTTGTTTATCCCAATTCAAAATAAGACTCTTTCTTTAAGATTTATGTTGAGTTGTTCATTCAAGTCGAACCCGGAAATCTCAACAATCATGTTCACTTTTTTGCCCGGTCAGCGTGGGCGTTCGGACTGTTTTCTTTTGGGCGGGGGCACTGGGTCATAGCCCCCTTTGCACCACGGCTGACAGCGTAACAGCCGGTAGATCGTCAACATGCTGCCGTACCAGAATCCATGGGTTTTTAACGCTTCAGCAGCGTATCTGGAGCAACTGGGGGTAAAACGGCAGCATTGCCCTATAAATGGCGAAAGGGTCAGTTGATAGACCCTTATAAGCAAAAGCGGCAATGCGATCGCCGCCTTGCTTAATCTTCCGAGTTCCGGAGCAGATCCAGTTTCTTGAGCAGCTTCTCCATCTCCCTGATGACATCCGCACATTTTGCCTTTTTTATGCGTTGACGGGGTATGAAAACCAGACGGCAAGGTTTGATCGTTGGTTTGAGCAGTCGGAAACTCTCCCAAACCAGCCGTCTTGCCCGATTGCGGACTACGGCTTTCAGACAAAACTTCCTTCCGCATATAACACCAGCTTTCAGACTTTCATCGGTTGCATCGGCTGCTGCGGCTACCAATAAAGTGCCTGCTGCGGAACGACCGGACTCTTTTACTGCATCAAAGTCAGATTTCAGAGTCAGTTTATCGCTTTTCAGCAGGCAATGCCTGGATACCGGTACTCTTTCGCCGGAACATTCCATCGTATTTATTACGCAGAAAGTTTTGCACGACCCTTCATGCGGCGGCGTTTCAGGACAAGACGACCACCTTTGGTGGCCATACGGGCCATGAAGCCCAGACGACGTTTTCTTCTGCGATTGGACGGCTGATAGGTTCTTTTCATGATATAACTTCCTTTTTTTTAGGTTTAAAAGTCCAAATTACAATGACTGAAAGCATAATATAGCACTGTTTTGCAAAACTTCAAGTTATAAAACAGTTTTTATTGCTATATAGTTTGATTTAATTGGACTTATTTGAGCTGCAGTTTGTCAAAAACGGTCAAAACATGGACTTGGGCTTTGGCTGGTTGCGGCAATGCGTTGCCGGTTTCAACATGGCCGCCGAGTTTACCGCAGTTTACCTGGCCGCCGGGGTGATTGAGGGTATAGCCAGTTACATCATCGCTGCGGAAAGAATCCAGCCAGATGGTATTGTCCGGATTATGTTTGCCGACGATCACCCGGGGGGCATTTTCATATTTTTTCAGAGTGGAACTGCCGGAGTAGGTACTGCCGTTGCCGGTAGTACCGCCGTAAGCTGCCACATCGTCAAACTTATACTCTATATAAGAGCTTGTGCCGTTGTCGACTTTGGAGTTTACTGTATCGCTGGGGCAGGTGAAAATATTGTTTTTGAGCCACACATAATCTTTTTTGTTGGCGTGAGTAAGAGCCATACTTGAGCTGTTCGACCAGGTGTATGTTGCTCCGAAGTAACCACCGGTACCCAGCAGCCAGATCACATTGGTTGTGGAGGCATGTCCTACACTGGTGTTGCCGAATTCAGAAACATAATAGCGGCCCTTGCCGGTATTCCAGAAACAGCATACATAATCACTGTTATCGCCGGAATACATAACTTCTGCCAGAGTAAGCTGCTTGAGGCGGCTTATACAGCTGCTCTGTCGAGCCCGTTCCCGGGCAGCAGATAACGCCGGCAGGAACATTGCTGCTAAAATAGCGATGATGGCAATGACCACCAGCAGTTCGATCAGCGTGAAGTATGATTTACTTTGCCTGTGGGCAAGACTTTGATCGCCATTGTGACGATCTGCAAGCGTAAAAGCTTTTTTCATTGTTTTGACCTTTCTTTTATTTTATTTCAATTATTGCAATTTCATTCCAGTCTTTAAGCTGCACTTTTATCTGCCATGCTCCCGGTTTGCCGGTGATCGTGAAACCCTTTGCCGAGGGGATTCCACGGTTATTATAGTGAGTACAAAGCGGTTTGCCGTTGCCGCCAACTTTGAAGGTGCGGGATACAGCTGTAATTATGCGTTCTTTGCCGATCAGAAATCCGGCATTGAGTTCCACTGGGGTAAAGGGATACATGCGTTCAAACATATCAAAACTTCCGGAATCGCTTTTGCCGTCGGTATTTATGTCGTAGATATATACATAATATAACAATCCGTTCCGCAGTGCAGTTATCACTCCTTTGGTCAGTACCTCCGCTGCACGGTTGGGGCGGCGGGTCACATCCAGATATTTGCGGGGGCGGATCCCCAGTGCCACCGGGCACCCCAGATGGCTGATGCTCTGCCAACGGAACTCCGGCGGGCACTCGTTCATAAACAACAGCGGATTTACGGAGTCATTTTCCATTTCCTGAAATGCCAGTCGGGGCAAACTCTGTTCTTCACGGCTCATGCTCTGACCATTGGTCAGAACCAGTCCGCCTTTATCGGTGATGTGTTTGATGATCGCCGCCCGGGCAGTGGCACCGGTCAAAGCATAGCTGTAACGGTAACGCTTGATGGAGCCATCTTTTGCCAGCTCAATAGTGCGTCCATCCCAGCGGTTTTCGCTGAATCCTCCGATGATGTAGGGTTGGAACTGGTCAATGTAAATAGAATCGACCCCGACTTTGTCCATGAGGAAATCTATCTGTTCGATCATCTGCTTGTAACGGCTGTTGCCCAGTTCCGGCTGTACCATCAAATTGATCACCGGGGTACTGGGGTACATATTGTCGATCATGGCTCTGCCGTCGGCGGAGCGGATTATGGAGTCTTTGAGCGGTGTTACTTTATCCAGCTGGGCAGTCAGCTCTTTGCTGAGAAACTGACCGTACCGGATTCCGGCAGCTCCACGGGATTCTTTTACGCCTTTCTGACGAATTTTTTTTGCCCATTCATACTTGCGGCAGTCAAAAGGCACCAGGTTGTTTTCGATACTGGCAAAAATTCTGACATCTGCTCTCTGTGAACGCAATTTTTTTATCTGTTTCTGTGCCTTGGCGGTAAATTCTTTGCGGCTCATCAAAGCTCCGTCCAGATCGCTGTTGTTGCCGTAATAGCAAAATTCAAACCACGGTTTTATTACATTGAGGGTATTGGGTTTTTCCGGCTGCTGACCACGGGGCGAAAAAGCAAGTGTGCCGGGGATCGTGAACTTGTTCATGCCCCAGTCGCGGCGTACCTGATTTATGAAGTCAAAATATTTGCCGTTGGCAATGGGGTAAAGTGCAAATTCACGCTGGATCGTATCGTCGGGTTTGGCTCCGCAGCCCACAGAACCGGCTTCAAACAAACCGCCCTGACTGCGTAACTGCAGTTGGGCACGGGAGAGTGTGTCTTCGTAAACAACGCCCCAGGCCGCGGCTTTACCCGGCAGAAAAACTGTCGGGTTGCTGGAGCCGAAAAAATCCACAGTTCCGCTGATATCGGCTTGTCCCGCCAGTTTGACTGCCCGTCTTTTGACCGTAGTGCCGGAAAAGCGGTCAAAAAATGCCAGACCGGCATTTTTTCCGGAGATATTTTTGATTTTGTCACGAAAGTTGAACCGCTTGCCGTTGAAGGTTATTTCCCGGCGGATATCAAAAGCTCCGCTGCGGGCGGTGATAAGTAGCATATTTCCGGAACGGGTGATTTTTACCTGCCAATCTTCAGCATTTGCCGAACTGTTTTTGCCGAAAGCGTTGAACTTCATTGCCGGTTTTGCCGGATAGCTGAAAAAACTGTCCATAAAAAGAGTTTCATTTTGCAGCTTCAGCTGCAAAGCTCCGTTGGCAGCTGCTTCGAGTACAGCACCGTTACCGGCAAGGCTGGCAACGGGGTTTTCGACTTGGCGGTCTATGACTGCGGCAGGGTTTTGCGGACGGGCTTTTTCCAACTGACCTTTGTCGATGAATTTGATCCGTAAATTTTTGATGATCAACGGGACATTTTTGTTTTGCACATAACGGCGCATCAGCGAGTAATTCAACTGCAAGGTGTTGGGTTTGTTGCTTTCGATCCGGTCGTCGGCACCGATTTCCAGACGGTTGACCAGATCGCTGATGTCGATTTCGTAATCATATTTACACTCACGGTTGCCGGTTACGCGTTTATCCAGTTCGCTGGCACTTTCGGGGGCAAAAAACATCAGCAGAGCCTGTTCACCTTTCTTGCTGCGCCACCAATCGCGGTTGACTTCTCTGGGCAAACTGTTCTGCATGTAAATACCGCGATGGAGCAACCGGTATTCGCCGTCGGGATTTTCCCGGTCGATGCGTTGGTTGTTCAAACGCAGCTGCAGATAATTGTTCCAGCCGCCCACAGCTTCTGTGGCAATGCGGGCGTTGAATGCCAGAACCGGCACTTTATTGAGGGGGACTTTTACGGCTGGAAAGTTGATTTTTAATTCCGTAGTACCGGAAGTCGGTGCGTCGATGGCTATGCGGCTGCCGAGAATCAGTTCGCCATTTTTCATGACTGGCTGCTGTAAAGCGGCGGCTGCCGGGGGATCGATAAAATCAATGGCGATATTACGCAGAACCAGCTGCAGATTGCGGTTCTGCACATGCCGTTTCTGCAAAAGATAGTTGAATTTGAGCTGATTTTTTTTGCCTTTTGCCAAAAGGTCGTCGATGCGGATGGTGTAGTCAAAGCCTTTATCGCGGTCATTGAGTATCTGCGGCGGAAGTTTTTCGGTATTTTCAGGAGCGTAAAATACTACCAGTGCTGTATTGTTGCGGTTTTTGCCGAACCAGGGCAGGGAAGGTGTTCTGGCTTTGGAGGTTTTTATTTCGCTGCTGCGGAAAAGCACCCGGTCATTTCCTCCGGCGGTTTTGCCAGCTAAAACTTTGTTGTTGAGTACGATCTGCAGCAAATTGCCCCAACCGGCGTAGGCAGTATGGGCAATGCGGCCATTGAATTTCAATACCGCGATCTTGCCGGCAGGTACTTGCAGGGCAGGGACTTCCAAGGCTACAGAAGTCGATCCTCTGGCGGCAGTGTCAAACTTCAATTCGTTTTTCAGTATGATCGGATCAGCTGCCAGCGACAACGCCAGCACTCCCAAAAGCATACAAAAAAGTTTTTTGATCATTTTTTCTCCTTCCCAATTTATTTATTTTTTACATAATTTACTGATTATATTTATAAATTCCTGCTGTTCATCCGGAGTGAATCCCGAACTGCTCCGCCACGAAAAATCCGGTATGCTGACCAGTTTTTCCGGTATCGGTTTATTATCCAGAATATTATCCAAAGCTATTTGAACATGCTTTTGAAGCGGTACGCACCAACTGGTCAGCGGCACCGGCAAAAACTCCCCAAAACCAAGATTGTCAAAACTTATCAATCGCACATCCTGCGGCACTTGCACATTATTTTTCAATAATTCTGTAAGCAATCCGGCACTGATACGGTCATCCCCGGTCATAATTGCGGAAATACGCTCTTTTTTGCTGGCTTCCAGATATTGCTGTGCCCAAAGTTTACCCAGTTCAAAGGGCGAGGTCGAATCATTTATATTGTGGTTGACAACAATGTGATGTTGGGGATCGGTTTTTATTGTGCTCCAGGTGGAAAGCATGATCTTACCGCCCTTGTTCTGCTGCAAAAGATAATCATTCAACGCCTGATTTACCAATCCGCGGTTTATCCCCATACGGATAATGTTGGGGAAAATAGGGTTTTCAGATTGCTGAAAAGAATAGTTCACACAGTAGAGTTTGATATTTGATGCCGCCGAATGATACTGCTGGAGCGATTGAGCCTGATCTTCCTGCGTACCGGGCGTTTCGGCAAAAGAAGAAAATACGATAGCCTTCCGGCAACCCAACTGCTGGAGCTGCACTGTACCCTGCCAGGTGGGGGCGGCTACTACCCGTACTTCGATATTACGCTTTTTGAGTTCAGTCAATGCGTGATTCAAGGCGTTCATGGGCATTTCCCCGGCACTTAATTTGGGGTCAAACAAAATCCCGACCGGCGAGGCACTCTGCCCCCGCAGCTGGCGTGCTGCCGAATTTACTATGTAACCTACTTTCGCAGCGTGGTCGCACACTAATTTTACTGTTTCGGCCTTGATGCCGTATTGAGCAGCTTTGCCGGAAAGACAAAATGATACCGTAGAGGCGGCAAGCCCAAGTTCCCGTGCCATGGAGGCAAGAGTCGCTCTTTTGGTTGATGTTGTAAGCGATATATTCATAAAAAAAATATCTTCTGAATCGTTACAGATTTATTTGTTTAAACAATACCACAACTTATTGGGAAAAGCAAACAGATATTTTATTTTTTATAAATTTTTTTCGCCCAGTTGTTTTTTAAACCAGAAACGGTTGTTTGTTGACCCGGTGCAAGAGTATTTCGTCGATTACCGCATTGCCCCGGTGGGTCAGCAGAAATTCGATGATTTCGGCTACTTCTTCCGGTTGGATCATTCCTTCGCCGGTGAGGTCTGGCCGGGAGATTTTTACCATATTGGTATAAACTCCGCCGGGAGAAATAGCGTGTATCCGGATATTTTCTTTATAAAGCTCCGCCGCCAGACTTTTGGTCATGCCCAGCAAAGCGTGTTTGCTGGCTGTGTAGATGCTTTGCAGCGGGTACCCGGCATGGCTGACTACCGAGGCTATATTGATTACACTTGCCGCATCAGACTTTTTCAAATAAGGCAATGCCGCTTGAGTAAGCATAAAGGGCACTTTGAGGTTGATCGCCATGATTTTATCGAACTCTTGCAGGGTGATTTCTTCAAAGGGGGTACTTTGAGCAACACCGGCATTGTTGATTACTATATCAATATTGCTAAATACTTCAATAACTTTATTTATGCTTTCTTTGATAAAATTTTCCTGCGTCAAATCTCCGGGCAGCATTATACATTCTGTATGTTGCCGGACAAGGTCACAGGTTTCCTGCAAGTTAGTAAGATTATTGCCTCCCAGCAAAGCAAGTTTGACTTGCTTTTTTGCCAGCATTTCAGCAGTTGCCCGGCCGATGCCGCCACCGGCACCGGTTATGACTGCGATCTTATCAGCCAGTAAATTTTTCATAAAAAATCTTTATCGGTTATAAATAACAGCACCCGCCGGACTATTTCAACGGATGCTGCTATGATTTTCGATTTTATTTTCAGGCGTCTTTGCTCAAGATGCCGTTATGGTGTTTGATGACATAGGCATCTTCCCAATCCAGCCCAAAGTGTACCCACTTTTTGCCTTCTTCCAACTGCTGTATCATCTTGTTGGTGTAGCAGTTGAAGCTGCCCATACGCAGAACCGGCCGCTTGGAGCATTTGTTTTGAGCCCACTTCTGGAAGGCTTTAAGCTCTTTGATCCCGGCTTTTCCGGCATTGTAATCATCGAAGAAGGTCTTGAACCGTACCAGATATTCCATCCACAAAACCAGGTCTTTGCGGAATTCATCTTTGGGCATCTTGGCGCAGAGTTTTTCCGCCATCCGTTTGGCTGCCTTGTAATCTTTAAGATCAGTACGGCTGAGCAGACTGTACGGGTATGGGATGTGGCACTTGCCGGCAGATTCAAGAATCTTTTCCAGCTTTTTGTAGAAACGTTTGCCTTCGGCAACATCATCGTTGAAAAGAGCTTTGTTCATCTTGGCAAGTACGGCATTACGTTTTTTGCCGTACATAGCGTTCGCCATCGTGTAATAGTTGATGCCGTAAACGCTCCAGTGGGGCAAGTGGAACTGGGTGATGATGCCGTCCACGCCGGTCTTTTTGTAGAACGCAACTTCGTCAAAAATCTTATCGGTATGCACCATGGGCAGTGAGATGTAGAAGTTCACCCCCATGTAGTATTCGTAGATCACCACATTGCCGCCGCGTTTGACTTTGGTCCACGCTTCAATATCTTTGGCGTAACGGGAGTTGACCGGGCAATCGGGATCGTCGATCTTGTGGTTGATACAACGCCAGTAGTTTGCCATTTCCACAGTCATACCTTTTTCAAGGAACATGTTTTCAGTGGGGTAACAATAGTTGATGTAGGCACAGAGTGTTACATTGAGCGTACAGCCTTCTTCTTTGAGGCGGCGGCAGACATACATTATCAGATCGTGATAAATTTCGCCTGCCAAATAGACATGTTCTGCAAGGCTGTAAAGTTCGCCTTTGCGGTTTTTGTCGTAGAATTTGCTGCACTCTTCACATTCGCACCAGCCGAAACCGTCGTTGGGGATCAAGCCCACATTGGTCACTTCGGGGTGTTTTTTGCTGTATTCAATAAGGTTTTTGACCAGTTCTTCCCGCAAAGCAGGATTGGTGGTGCAAAGTTGTTCGCTCAACATCAGGGCATTTGGGGTTTTGCTGGACGAGGGCTTGATGCGTTTGCCGTTGCGTTCGGCAAAAAACTCCGGATGTTCGGCGGCATATTTTTCTGCGGGGATGAGATAGCTGAAGTTGTGATGACCGCTTTCGATGGTGATGCCGCGCACCCGGTAAAAGTCGATCATATCCTGGTCGATGTGGTCGTAATACTTCATCCAGGTTTCCACATAATTGAGCTTGTTTTTCACCATCCAGTCGCCGATAACATAATTATCTTCGCTGAACGGGAACTCCTGCACAAAGCCCCGGACTTTCAGATCCGGCACCCGGTTTTTGATGAGGTATCCGGTGGTTTTCAGCTGAATTTTGCCGCCGAAAGTTTCCAGCGTATCCACGCCGGGCTCAAAGAAGGTGTACCCGAGATACTCTTCGGCAAAATCGTACACTGCATAGATGATCTCCAACGCCGTGGGAGCGGTGAATTTGAGCGTGTTTTCCGCAGCTTTTACCGAAAAACCTTTGGCATCAGCTTTGACTTCAAAAATCACATCCACAGTTTGGTCGGGTTCTTTGCGGCCGGTAAAGCGGGTCAATACCAAACGGTTGAGTTCGTCAGCTGCCAGTTCCAGCTGTTCATCGGCAACGGGGTTCACCCATTCAAGAATTGTTCTACCAGACAAAGTCAGAAAAGCAGGTTTCTTTTTCATAAAATATCGTTCCTTTGTTTATTTAAGAATTGTTTGACTGTGTTTTATTACATAAGCATCTTCCCAATCCAGCCCGAAGTGGAGCCACTTCTTGCCTTCGGAAATCAGCTTACCGATATTTTCGGTATAACGGTTGAAGGAGTGGAAACGCAATATTCTTCTGCCGGAGCACTTATCGTTTGCCCATTTGCGGAATTTTTCCAGCTCTTTGACTCCGGCTTTCCCGGCGTGGTAATCGTCGAAGAAAGTTTTGAAGCGTACCAGATATTCCATCCACAGCACCAGATCCTGCCGGTACTCATCCCGGGGGAGTTTTTTACAGAGAACTTGAGCTTTTTTGTGAAGTTTCACATAGTCCTCAAGTCGGGTGCGGTTGAACAGTGCGTAGGGGTAGGGTATGTGGCAAGTGCCCGCACTCTGCACCAACTTGTGCACAGCTTTGATAAAGCGTTTGCCTTCGGCAACATCTTTGCCGAAAAGGGCGTTCCACATGCGTTTTTGGGTGGCAGTACGGCTCTTTTTATACAAGGCATTGGCCATGCAGTAAAAGTTTATACCGTAAACGTGCCAGTGGGGGATGTGGAACTGCGTTACGAGACTGTCAACACCGACTTTTTCATAAAATTTAACTTCATCAAAAATATCGTCGGTATGGACCATCGGCAGCGAAATGTAGAAATTTACTCCCATAAAATATTCGTAAATACCGAATAATCCGCCGTTTTTGACTTTCATCCAGCTTTGCAGATCTTTGGCGTAATTGGAATTTACCGGACAAGCAGGATCATTGATCTTGTGGTTTATGCACCGCCAATAGTTGGCAAGACCGCTGCGCATACCTTTATCAACTGTCATGCCTTCACTGGGGCGGCAGTAGTTTATGTATGCACCGAAGCCGAGATCTATCGTACAATTTTCTTCCCGCAACCGCCGGTTGACATATTTTACCAGCTGGTGATAGATTTTATTAGCCTCGTGGACATGTTCGGAAAGGTTGTAAAGATCACCTTTTTTTGTTTTATCGTAGAGTTTTGAGCACTCTTTGCATTCGCACCAGCCGAAACCGTCGTTGGGGGATAATCCCAGCGATTTGAGCCGCGGATGTTTTTTGCTGAGTTCTATGATGTTTTTAACCAGTTCTTCCCGCAATTCCGTATTGGTGGTGCAAAGTTGTTCACTTAAAAGCAAAGCACTTTTGCTGGAAGAGGGCTTAATTCTTTCACCGTTGCGTTCGGCAAAAAATTCCGGATGGCTTTCCGCATATTTTTCTGCCGGAATAAGAAAGCTGAAATTGTGTCCGCCGCCGGTAATTTCAATACCTCGCAATTCAAAATAATCCAGCATATCTTCCGGAATATTCACATAATATTTAAGCCATGTCTGGAGCAAGTTGAGCTTGTTTTTCACCATCCAGTCAGCAATGATGTAATCTTCATCGGTAAAAGGAAATTCCTGCACCAGCCCCCGGAGCGGCAGGGCAGGCACCCGGTTGCGGATAAGGTATTTATCCAGCGGCAGCACAACTTTGCCGCCAAACTCATCAAGATTATCAATGCCCGGTTCGTAAAAGCAGTAACCGAGGTATTCTTCGGCAAAATCATACACGGCATAGAGTATTTCCAACGATGTAGGTGCAGTAAAGACCAGGCTGTTTTCCAATGCTTTTACCGAAAAACCTTTGGCGTTTGCTTTGATTTCAAAAAACACATCCACCGCCAAATCCGGATCGACCTTGCCTGCAAAACGGGTCATTACCAAACGGTCAAGCTCATTGGCCGCCAACTCCAATCGCTCATCGTCGATCAAATCTACAAATTCCAGCCGTGTCCGGCGGCTCAAAACCAGATTTTTTGCCATTTTCCACCTTACTTTTTACGCACTGTTCCCGATAAAGGCTGGTACTTGAGGAGGGGAAAA
>JAZSHD010000045.1:0-19811 GCA_045533055.1 Victivallaceae bacterium
CCCGTCGACCTTTATCAGATCGAGTCGATCGCTGCGTTGATTTCTTTTTCCAGCGAGCCGCCCAGACCGTAGATGATTCTGGTTGCCAGTTCCACCGAGGCGATCACTACCCGGTATTCTGCGGGCAGGCGGTCGATGCGGTCGGCATACTTGGTTGCCAGTGTCCGGGGCAGGTGGGCGAGGATGATTCTGTCGTCCAGCTTATCCGGATTCTGGGTAAAGTATTCGGCGATGGCAAAGTTTTTGCTGTTGATGGTGCTGCTCAACTCTTCGGTCAGATCAGTAAGATACTTGCCGGTTTCGTTGTGAGCGGTAAAGAGCCATTCGGCTTCGCCCTGGGCAAGGTTGGCGAGTTTTTCCAACACTTCGCTGACGATGGCATCTTTTTCTTTGCGGAACTCTGCTTCGCTCAAGAGCAAGCCGGAGAGGATCTCAAAGCTGGAAGTAATGACTCCGCACTTGTTGGCAGAAGCGTCTTTTACAATGGGGATCCCGGCATCCTGCAATTTGATGCGGGCATCCGGCGTGATAAAGCTGTTGCCGCCTTCCACGATCGCCCGGCTGGAAGGTACGCCGTCGGGCAGATAGTCCATATAGTTGTTGATGTTCAAGGTGGAAGGTCTGCCGCCGCAGGGCATGAAAATATCTGCATAGTTATACAGATTGTTCTGGAATATACTCATATATTCGTTGCGGTCGACTTTGCGTTCAAAGTTTTTGCCCTTCTGACGCTCCACGAGGCGGTATTTTTTGTTCACTTCTTTGCTGAAGAGCATGTAAGCTCCGTCGCCCTGGAGTTTGGCCGGATCAAAGCTGTCCAGATTGGCTTTCAAAACCAATTTGCCAAGTTCATCCCGGTCGATACCTTCGGGGTCGTAGATCACGGCAGGGCCGTCGGTAATGGCAACGATCTTGATTTGGGGGTGCACATAGCTTGAGTCGGCTTTTTTAGCCAGCAGAAGCTTCATCATGTTGCCCGCCACGTCACCGCCGGGGCCGCCGGCGATCTTTACGCTGAATTCGCCTTCCGGATCGATTTCCAGCTCTTTCATGGTACGCAAAAGATACTGGTAGACCCCGAAGCTGGTCACGCCGTACTCTTTGTGGTTGATACCGCTGTCGGGTTTGCCGGAAATCAGACCGGAACCGAGGGTGTAACCGGCTTTTTCGGCATATTTGCCCATCCAGACGATCATATCGTCAAACATATTTTCATCGGGACCGATTTCGATGATCTCTTTTCTGCCCAGATAGTCAACGATGTTTTTATCTTTGAGCTTGCCGTTTTCATCATAATTGATCAGCGAAACAAAGGCTTCGCAAACTGCCCGCTGGGCTGTCCACAAAGCAGGTTTGAAATCTGCCGAAGGAGCCACATTCAGGAGCATGATCATCTTGGAGCCGCCTTCGTAAATATCTTTGTTCTTCAAATGCTGGGTGTGGGCAAGCACAAAACCTTCCCGGAAGATTTCGTCGTTAGCGGCTTCAAAGAGAGCCATTTCATCGAGCTTGCTGCTGCCCCGTTTGGGGATAACTGTACGCCAGCCGCCACGGGCGATTTCGGCAAAACGCACCTGGAACCCGATAGCTTCTTTGCGGTAGAAGAAGTATACACCCACCGGGCGTTCCGCCGGAAATGCCTTGTTGTACGCTTCGTCCATTTCGCCGAAGTAATCCATGAAAGCCGGATCCAACCGGAAGGCAAAAGCTGCCCGTTTATCCGAATAGCAGTTGCACTTGAGGATCATCCGGGTAAACATGGATGCTGCATTGAGGATGTTTTTGGCTGTTACATCGTTGTAGTAGACGCCGCTGTTGATGGAGTCGATTTCTTCATCAATGCTGGCAAGCAGAGCTTCCGCCGCCTCGGCATCGAACACCTTGGAGGGATTGAATTTCCAGTCAAAGTAATCCAGCAGATGCCGCAGCACCACAGGATTGAGTGCCATGTAGCGGTGAATATCATATTTATTATACCGGCTGCGGTCGATGAAGGAAAACTGGGTGTGCAGAAATTCTGCCGCACCCCGCAGGATGTTGGCTTCCTGATAGGTCATCATGCCGGTTTTTACAAAATACTCATCAAAAAGATCGTCTTTGACGCTCCAGAAAAGATCTATGGTATCTTCTGCAATCTTGTTCAGATCCACATCGCCTTTAAAGGTGAATTTACCGATATAAACCGGTTTACAGTCAAACTCCTCGGAAGACTGTTGATCAGTGAGTTTGAAAAATCCGTCAAAAACAACCTCAAAAGCTTTGTCTTCAAAGAACGATTTCAAGGCTGCTGCATAGCTGTCCACTCCCAAAAAAGAGGGCACTGCCAAAGTGATGGTGCCGGGCTCTTCAATGATTGCTGCCGGATAATCACAACTCTGGGCGATCAAAGCCTTTTCAATAATTACATCCGGTACTTTATCATTGTACATGGCAACAGCGTCTGCTGTAAGACGCGTCAAAAGATCTTCGCGATCACACATAGAACGACTCCTTAAATAATGGGGGATTTTTCCAGAAAAAAAGGTTGATCCCGTATTAAAAATTTTGGTCTGTTTTTTGCCGGCATTTACAATATATATATTAACAAAAAATGCAAATTCAAATATCAAAAAAAGTGCAAAAAAACATACTGAAACGGTTCAGCAAAATTGCTGAATTTGCGTCAGCAATTTTGCTGACACCTGTTGCACTTTTTCAGCAACAAATCCAAAGAAATATTTGGAAATGGCAAAATATGGATTATATTAACGAATAATCCATGTTTTCAGGATATTTTTAATACTGTAAATGAAAGGTTTTTTACTATGAAAATGGGTATAACTGTCTACGGAGCCCATCTGCTGGTTCCGGAAGAAGTCAGAACTGTTCCGAAAATCATCCAAGCCGCTGCCCATGTGGGATTTGATGGTATCGACCTTGGTTATTACTGGGGCGAAAACAAAGCTGCCGAATTTGCCGAAGCCAAAAAGGTTGCTGACGGAGAAGGTATTGCTATTGCCAACTACATTGTCGGCAACAACTTTGGTAACGCTGCCGCTGAAGACCGCCTGCAAGCCGAAATTGAAAAAGTCAAAGTCGCTTTGGAAGAAGCCGCCTCGTTCGGCTGCAAAGCCCTGCGGGTGTTTGGCGGCGGTTATGGTTTGGATTGGGCGACTTACAGTCCTAAAATCGCCGAAGCCTTGGCTGCGTGCGTGGAAACTGCTGAAAAGTGCAATGTTGTTATGGCCATCGAAGACCACGGTGCACTCTGCAAAAACTCTGCTGAACAGCTTTTTTACATCAACGAAGTAAATTCGCCCTTCCTGCGTGCCACTGCTGACATCGGCAACTACTGGCTGCCCGGCGGCGAACTGCCCATCGTAGGCGTAAGCAGCATTGCTGAATATGTGGAAATGGTGCATGTAAAAGATTATGTCTTTATCAACAATAAGCATGTTGCCTGTCCTTCCGGCGAAGGTCTGGTGGATTTCAGGAACTGTTTCCGGGCGTTGAAAGACGCCGGTTATGACGGATATTTGAGCTTGGAATACGAGTGCAGCATCGGCGATGCCAAACAGGGTATCACCACCAGTTTGGTCAATATGCGTAAGATCGAAGCCTGCTGCTGAAAAAATCTGCAATCCGGAAAAAGAAAGAGTTGCCTTCTTCGGTGTAAAATCGGCAGTTGACCACGGCTGCCGAATAATTCATTTCCGTTAGAAAATGGCAAATATTTTTGTTTAAAGAAGTTTGTTGGAGTTGCAATTTGCTCTGCCGGGTGTTATATTACACCGATTGCTTTGTTGGCAATAGACATGTGTTTGCCCTGTTGATTATTTAAGGATTCAGTTATGGATTACAAAACAGCTCCAGTTTTGCTGGATACTACTTTGCGGGATGGGAGTTATACAAATAATTTCTCTTTTACCCGCGATGATACCAGTGCTGTGGCTCAGGCTCTTGATTCTGCCGGTTTCCATTATATTGAAGTCGGGCACGGAGTCGGCTTGAATGCCTCTGAATCCGGCAAGGGCGAGGCTGTTCATACAGACCGGGAATATATCACAGCTGCGGTTGGAGCCGTAAAGAGAGCAAAGATCGGAGTTTTTTGTATACCCGGAATTGCCAGGATCTGTGATGTGGAAGCTGCTTGTGATAAAGGTTTGTCATTTATCCGTATAGGCATGAATGTTACTGCAATGGAGAGCGGCAAAACATTCATCAAACGGGCTAAAGAACTCGGGCTGACTGTGTTTGTGAATTTTATGAAGTCATACGCTGTTACGCCGGAGTTTTTTGCTGATTTAGCGGTTAAAGCAGAAGATTGCGGAGCAGATTGTGTTTACATTGTTGACTCCGCAGGCGGAATGTTTCCCGATCAAATCAAACTCTATTGCGAGGCTGTAAGAAACCGCAGCAATATACCGTTGGGGTTCCATGGACATAACAATTTATCGCTGGCGGTTTCCAATACACTTTATGCTTACGAGATGGGAGTGAAATTTCTGGATGTTTCTTTGCAGGGGTTGGGGCGGAGTGCCGGCAATGCGGCATCTGAGCAGCTGGTTGCAGTGCTGAATAAAAAATTCGGCTATGAAGAAGTGGATCTGCTTAAATTAATAGAGATCAGTCAACGGTATATCATACCACTGAAACTCAATCAGGTGATTCCGCCGTTGGATGTTATTGCCGGGTTTGCCAACTTTCACTCAAGCTACATGCGTTCTATTCAGCGGGCAGCTGCAAGATATTCGGTGAATCCGCTGCAGCTGATCATAGAACAGTGCAAGATCGACCAGGTTGATCTGGATGAGAAAAAACTTGAAGAACTGGCAAAAAAACTTGCCAATACAGCTCCGGTTTTGTCAGAGAATTTTAACTTCAGCAGGTATTATGGTAATGAGCAGAACTGATATTGTAAATAGACTCACTGAATTGTTTTCCGGCAGGAGAGATGATTTATTTTTAACTGACAGTATATCTGGTGTAGAGCTGACATACGGTCAGTTTGAAGAAACTGCTGGTAAATACGCTGCCTGCGTGCTCCAGATTTTGGGCGGCAGCGGCAAAGGTAAAAAAATTGTCACTGTTTGTGCCAATAATTACAAACTGCTTTGCTTGTATTGGGCGGCTTTGCTGCTGGAGGCAAATATTGTTCCGTTAGACTCTTTGAAGGGGGAGCAGGAAATTCTGGATATGGCAGCTATGGTCGAAGCTGATTTGTTTGTCAGTGACAAAGAGTTCTCATGGCCCAATGCATTATTATTTGAGGAGTTTGACCACCTTGCGGGAGAGTGTAAACAGCCTCGTTTGCCGGATTATTCTGAATTGGATTACAGTGCAGACTATCTGACAATTTTCACCTCCGGGTCAACCGGTGTGGCTAAAGGCGTGGTCCACTCTTTTACGGATCTTTACCTTTCGGCAGTTGCCTTTGGCAAGATGTTTGATTTTTCGGAACAAAATGTATTTTTCCACAACTTTCCGATGTCATTTATGGCTGGTGTGCTTAATACATTTATCAAACCGCTGGTCTGCGGGGCTAAACTGGTTGTCGGCGAAAGACAGGCGGTTACTTCTGTATTCAGTTTTTGGAATACGGCGATCAAGTATTCGGTAAATACTTTCTGGTTCAATCCCACATTTGCCCATTTACTTTTGCAGCTTGACCGTGGAACAGCCGGTATAGAGTATTGCCGCAATACCAGGATAACAGCCTGTATAGGAACTGCTCCGCTGGATAGAAAGGTCAAGAAAGATTTTGAGGAGAAATACGGTTTTGAGCTTTTTGAAAGTTTTGGGCTTTCTGAAACACTTTTTATTTCAACTAATACACCAAAAGTTTCCCGGGTCCCCGGCAGTGTGGGCGTGCCGTTGGAAGGTATAGATTTGGAGTTTTCAGAAGATGGGGAAATCATTCTCAATACACCGTGGACTCTCAAGCGTTACTGGGGTGGCGGGGAGTTGAGCAATAAACCGTTCCCCTCCGGTGACCTTGGTGAACTGGATGCTTGCGGTAATTTGTTTATAACCGGCCGTAAAAAAGATTTGATCATCAAAGGCGGTATAAATGTAAGTCCGAAGAAAATCGAAAAATATGTGAGTGAAAAATTTTCTCCGGAAGGATTGGTGCTGGTAATGGGGTTGCCGGATCCGGTTATGGGGGAAAAGACAGCTCTTTTTTATCAGGATGAAAATTTGACTGTTGAGCAGCAGAAAGCAATCAATACAGCACTTCAGAAAGATTTGGGGAAAGATTATATTGTTGACAGGTTTGTGTTTCTCAAAGTTTTTCCGGTCAATAACAATGGAAAAATTGACAAATTGAAAATGCGGAAAGATTTTTCACAATGATTTTAGGTATTGATCATATAGCATGTTCTGTGCCGGAAAATGAGTTTGAAAATATTTTTTGCCCGCAATTTGTCAGGGGGAAAATTGTAGAGATTTTTGAAATAGTCAGGAGATGAAAATGATTTTTATTGATTTAACCCATGTTATGCACAATAATATGCCGCGTTTTGGGGCATATTGGCATTGCGATACTCAAATTGAACCCATGGGTAAAGTTGTATCTGAAGGTCGTAATACCTCAAAACTTACTTTCGGCAGTCATGCCGGAACCCACATGGATTCGCCCAGGCATTTTCTGGATGAAGGGCGGACTATTGACCAGATTGATGTATCTGAATTGATCGGACCTGTGAAGATCGTTGACTTTTCTTTTTTGGGCAAAAACGAATGTGTGACTTTGGAAATGATCAGAAAGATTGAACTTGCTGAAAAGATGATTTTCCGCTTTGATTGGTCAAAAGTGTGGGAAAACGGTGATTTCTACCATGAGTATCCATATTTCAGTGATGAGGCTGCTGATTACATTGTCAACAGTCAGAAAGTTAAATTTATCGGTATGGATACTCCCTCACCGGACGACAGCCGCATTGCCTCCGGTTCGCCGGAAGATTCCAAAATCCACAAAAAATTTCTGCGGGCGGGGATAATTTTAGTGGAGTATTTGAATAATCTGGATAAAATAGATGATCTGGATGGCTGGACCTTGGCAGCATTGCCATTGAAACTTGAGAATTGCGACGGATCGCCGATCCGGGCCGTGATCTACAAATAAAATGCAAAGGTATACGATTATGAACAGAAATGAAATCGAAGAATGGGTAATCAACTGGGTTGTGAAAAATTCGGCTGTTTCTGAAGATGATATGAAAAATAAAATGGACGAAAATATCTTCAATGCCGGTATAATGGATTCCTTGAAGTTTGTTTTTTTTGTTTCGGAGGCTGAAGCGGCTTTTCAAATCAAATTCAGTCAGGAAGATTTTGATTTTACCCAGGGAAAATTCAATACGGCCAATGGATTGTGTGATATTATCGAAGGGCATTTAAAGTAATATGGCAGACTATGATGAAAATTTGATTGTTGAAGCATTACAAGCGGTTGGCGTAAAAAAAGGTGATCAGGTATTTTCTCACTCAAACATAGCTCTTTTCGGCGTGCCGGACTGCGAGTTGACTCCGGCTGCCATGTATGAAATGTGGAAACGGGCATTTTTGAAAGTGCTTGGCCCGGAAGGTACTTGGATTTTGCCGACATTTTCTTATACTTTTTGCCGCAAGAAGGTTTATGATCCGCTTGCCACGCCCGGTGATTGCGGTATTCTCAGCGAATTGATGCGGCAGGATCCGGAGACTGTCCGCTCGGAAGATGCCAACTTTTCGGTAGCGGCATTGGGAAAAAATGCCGTGTTTTTTACGGAAAATCCACCGGAGTACTCTTTTGGCAAAAACTGTTTTTTTGAGCGTTTTTATTCAGCCGGCGGCAAATTTGTGAATTTGAATGTGCATCCTGCATCAACATTTATACATTATGTAGAGTGCTTGAATAATGTGCCTTATCGCTGGCAGAAGCCTTTTCCCGGGGAAATACTTTTGAATGGAAAGCTTTACAAACGGCAATATTACCATTTTGTATATGATTTGGAAATACCGGACCATCGGGTGGATGTCAGAAAGTTTAACGAAACAGCATATAAAGAAGGATTGGTACAGTCAGCAGATTTGGGCCGCGGTAAAATTGTGGCTATTACTGCGGAAGATACCAAAAAACTGATAGAAAGCAAGCTTAAAGAAGATATATCTTTTTTACTTGCAGGAGAGTATCATGGTTGATATGTTGGCTTTGGCGAAGCGTCTTTACCCTATTTGCCGCAGTCTGACTGGCAATGGCAACCGGCTGACACTTCAGATATTATCCGAAACTGTAAGTTCGCTTAAAATCTGTGAGATACCAAGCGGAACTGATGTTTTTGATTGGACGATTCCCCGTGAATGGAATTGCAGCGATGGATATTTGCTGGGACCGGACGGCAGCAAGGTCGTTGACTTTAAAGATTCCAACTTGCATGTACTGGGGTATTCGGTGCCGGTTGATGAATATCTGACGCTTGAAGAGCTGCAGGAGCATTTGTATTCTTTGCCGGAACAGCCGGATTGGGTGCCGTATGTAACCAGTTACTACAAAGATCGCTGGGGATTCTGTCTGAAAGATAAAGACCGCAAAGCCTTAAAACACGGTATGTATCATGCTGTGATCAAAAGTACTCTTGAAGATGGTTCTCTGACTTATGGAGAGGCTTTTTTACCCGGTAATAGTGAAGATGAGATATTTTTCTCTACATATATTTGTCACCCCTCCATGGCCAATAATGAGCTTTCCGGACCATGTGTAGCTGCTGCATTGTATGAATATTTGGCAAGTTTGCCGGAACGGCGATACTCCTACCGTTTTGCTTTTGTGCCGGAAACTATCGGTTCTGTAAGCTATTTGAGCCGGAATGTAGACCATTTGCAAAAGTTTGTAAAAGCAGGTTTCAATCTTACCTGTGTAGGGGATGACCGGGCGTACTCCTACTTGCCGTCGCGATACGGCAACACGCTTGCAGACCGGGCTGCGTTGAATATATTGCATACTGAACATCCGGATTTTATCAGTTATTCGTTTTTGCAGCGTGGTTCTGATGAACGGCAGTATTGTTCCCCGGGTGTGGATTTACCGGTATGTTCGGTAATGCGTTCAAAATATGGAGTTTATCCGGAGTATCATACCTCGGCTGATAATTTTGATGTGGTTACAGCCAGTGGTTTGGAAGGGGCATTTACTGTCTACAAAGATATAATTGATTTGCTGGAACGGAATTATTACTATACAATACAGTGCAAAGGCGAGCCGCAGTTAGGCAAACGCGGACTTTATCCTACGATTTCCTTTAAAGGGTCTGCGGGGTATGTACGCAATATGATAAATTTTCTGACTTACGCTGATGGAAAAAATGACCTTATCGGCATTTCAGAAATCATAAATGTTCCGGTAAAGGAGCTTTATCCGGTTATAGAAAAACTTCTTGCCTGTAATCTTATCAAGAGTTGTTGATAAATCATATTGCAACCCTTGAAAAAATTGTTTTTTACGCTATATTATAAAGATGTTATAATTTAGTGATACAGAAACTTTTTCAAGGGATTTTTGTTTATATGAGCTTGAGTGTTACAGCAGTCAGAAAAGAACTGATCAAGAATACCCGGCTGATCGTGGTCAAGGCCGGTACCCGTTTGTTGACCGACCCACGCCGTTTCAGCGAACTTATCGGCGGGATCGCTGCTTTGCGGGAAAAGGGCTACAAAGTTATGCTTATTTCTTCCGGTGCCGTCGGTACCGGTATGACCGCTCTGGGCATGGAAAAACGCCCCAAACAGCTTTCGGAAGTTCAGGCACTTGCCTCCATCGGGCAGGGCAAACTTATGGCTCTTTACGATGCCGAGTGCCGGAAGTACGGTTTTCACACCGCCCAGCTTCTGCTGACTGCCGACGATCTGCGGCAGCGGTCACGCTATATCAATGCGGCAAACTGCATCAACGCTCTGCTCTGCCACGATGTTCTGCCTATTATCAACGAAAACGACTCCGTTTCGGTCGCCGAGCTTAAATTTGGTGATAACGATACCCTTGCCGGTATGCTTGGTGCGGTGCTGGGGGCTGAATTGACCGTTATCCTGACCACCGAGCAGGGCTTGCGTAAACGCAACGCCGACGGCTCTTTGGGCGAACGAATTTCACTGGTGGAAAAACTTACCCCAGAAATGATCGCCTCTGCCGGCGATACCGATAACAACGCTATGAGTGTGGGCGGTATGATCTCCAAACTCCGTGCCGCCAATCTGGTTACCGAAGCCGGAGCTTATCTCTGGATAGCTGACGGCCGGGAACCGGGCATATTGGAAAAAATCGTTGACGGCGAAGATGTTGGTACACTCTTCTGCCCCCGCCGCAGCAAACTGCACTCCAAACAGTGCTGGATCAAGTTTTTTGCCAAGGCTTCCGGCTCGCTTACGCTGGATGCCGGAGCGATCAAAGCCGTGAAAACCGGCGGTAAAAGTCTGCTGCCCTCCGGCGTGACCGGAGTGTTCGGCACCTTCAAGCGGGGCGATACGGTGGAACTTTGCACCGCCAAGGGCGAAGTCATTGCCCGGGGCTTGAGCAACTACTCTTCCAGCGAATGTGCCGAACTCATGGGTAAACACCACGACGAATTGGTGGAAATGCTGGGCAGCGCCGCCGACGAAGAATTTGTTCACCGGGATAATCTGGTGCTGGCTCCGGAGCTGAAAGGATTGATCAAGTGAAAGTATTCATCAAGACCTATGGCTGTCAGATGAATGTGCGTGACAGCGAAGCTCTGGCGGGCATGCTGACTAATGCCGGAGCTGAATTGACCGCCTCCGAAGCCGATGCTGATGTGATGATTTTCAACACATGCAGTGTCCGGGATCAGGCGGAACGCAAAGCCATCGGCAAAATTACTTTCATGAAAAAGTATAAAAAGCACAACCCCGATCTGGTGGTGGGCGTTATCGGCTGTATGGCACAGCACCGGGGGCAGGAGCTGCTGGATAAAATAGCTCATCTGGACTTTGCTCTGGGTACCGGGCAGCTGCACCGTCTTTTGGAGGTTATTGACGATGTCAGGCAAAACCGCCGCAAGGTAGCCTTGCTGGAAGATTCCAGCGATGTACTTGAAGCTATGGGCATGCACAGCGATTACGCCAATCTCCGCCCTCATACCGGCATGATCGCCATTACCCGGGGTTGCAACCGCTTTTGCTCGTACTGCATTGTGCCCTATGTCAGGGGGCGTGAATACAGCCGCCAAGCTGAAGATATTATCCAGGAAGCAAAAATGCTTGCCGACAAAGGCGTGCGGGAAGTCATGCTTTTGGGGCAGAATGTAGCTGCTTACGGCTGCGGCGGCAATGTCAATCCCCCACCGGCAGATGTGTCGCCCTTTGGAGATTTATTGCAGGAAATAGCGAAAATCGACGGTATCAAACGCATCCGTTACACTTCGCCGTACCCTACATTTTTTACCGATAAACTCATTGATATTATTGCCAGCGAACCCAAGATCTGCCGCAATGTGCATCTGCCGCTGCAATCGGGTTCTGACCGGGTGCTCAAGAATATGAACCGGCAATACACGGCAGATAGCTATCTGGAAATCGTCAACAAGCTGAAAAATAAAGTTGGCGAGCTGACTTTTTCGACCGATGTGATCGTAGGTTTCCCCGGCGAAACCAATGAAGACTTTATGGCGACCAGAGATTTGATGAATACTGTGGGCTTTGACCACGCATTCATCTTCAAATACTCTCCCCGTGCGGGAGCCAAATCCGCCGAGTGGGCAGACGATGTGCCCCAGAGCGTCAAAGAAGAACGCAATCAAATATTGCTGGCAGACTTGGAAAAGCGTTCCATAGCCGGAAATCTCGCTTGCGTAGGGAGAACTCTGGAAGTAATGGTCGATGGCGTAAGCCCCCGCAACCCCGCCCGCTGGTCGGGCAGAACCTCCACTGCCAGAACGGTGGTGTTCAGCCATACTGAAGGCATGAAGCCCGGGGATCTGATCCAAGTACCCATAGAAAGAGCAGGCAGAGTAACATTGTTCGGCCCGGGGCTGGTCGGAGCCGACGAAGAACTGTAAAGCAAGCAAATCCATGGCAAATCTTGCTTGTCACGCCGGAGTTGCCAACATAGGCGGAGGGCCTTGCTGCACCGGAGCACTCGGTCGAGTACAAAAAGTACACTCCCTCGCGTTCCGTCTTGCAAAATCCCAACCTTTGCTCATGCATTTGTTTGCTGAAATGTTGTCTGTAAAGCAAACAAATCCATGGCAAATCTTGCTTGTCACGCCGGAGTTGCCAACATAGGCGGAGGACCTTGCTCATGCATTTGCTTGCTCGGGCGAAGCCAAGTCGGACAGGTCGGACAGGTTCGTCTGTTTTCTGCTGCTCTTTATATTCTGCCGAAGCGGCGGGACAGCTCGGTTTTGGTCATCTTCAGCACTGTTGGTCTGCCGTGGGGGCATACATCCGGTCTTTGGCACTTTGACAGCTGTTTTATCAAGGCTTTTGCTGTGGTTTCATTTAAGGGATCGTTGGCTTTTACTGCACTGTGGCAAGCTGCCCGGGCGATGGTTTCCAGCGAATCACGGGTGGTTTTTTCGCCTTCCAATGCCATTGCTACAATATCGCTTAAAACTTGTTCCCAATCTTCGCACTTGGCAAGATTTGCCGGTACTGCGTTGAGCAATACCGTGTTGGAGCTTAACAGCGAGGCGTCAAAGCCCAGCTGATTGAAGAGTTTTTCGTTCTTATTGATAAACCCTGCCGCTGTCCGGCTCAACTCGATCGCCGGGGGCAGCAGCAGCTGTTGGCTGGGCACAACTGATCCGCCTTGTGATTTTTCCAGCAATTCTTCGTACAGCACCCGCTCGTGAGCGGCGTGAAAATCTATCAAATAGAGATTTTCGTTGGCAACATCTTCCAGCATAACGAATGTGCCGAAAATTATTCCGGCATAGTGCATATTTTCGCCGTTGGCAAGTTCCTGTGCCAGCGGCGGGCGGCTGACTTGTACTTTTAAAGGTATAACTGTTTCAGAATCCCGGTCGGTAAAGTATGTTGCCGTCGGGGGAATTTCTTCCACTGCCCCTTGCGGTAAACTCACTGGCTCAAGCGGCTGATTTTTCGTTGCCGGTTGCGGTGATGGCGTTGTAACCTTTACAGCACTATCTTCAGCTGCATGTGCTATTGCCTGCGGCGGATCAGATACCGCTTTGGGGGGAGGCTCAACTGTTTTTTCAATGAAAATATCGTGGTGCTGTTTTATCCCCAAACCCGGGATCGACGGCGTTTCCACTGCCGGGGTATAACTGATTGACGATGCGTCGATCAATACTTCCGGGCGGGCAAGGCGTTTATCGGTTGGCAACTGTATTTCCGGAGCCGGAGTTTGCTGCAAAGCGTTGCGTAAAGCGTTGGATACCGCCCGGCTTACCAGATACTCCCGCTTGAAACGCACCTCCCGCTTGGTTGGATGCACATTTATATCGTATTCAAAAGCATCAAGTTCAATATTGAGAATGGTGGGCGGAAATCTGCCGAAATCAGCTAAAGTACCGTAGCCATCTCTGATCCCCCGGTAGAGTGCCATACTTTCCACCGCTCTGCCGTTGACAAATGTCCGCTGTTCCCGGCGGCTGGTGCGGGTGAATCCGGGCATGGCGATCAAGCCAGTGATATGTATGGATTCTTCGCTGTGATCCACATTAAGCATTTTTCCGGCAAAACTCTTGCCGAAAAGTCCTGCCGCCCGGGCTGCGGGATTTTTTTCGCCCACTGCCTGCAACGCCACTTTGCCGTCGAATTTCAGCGTAACTGATACATGGGGAAAACCCAGTGCCAGAGCTATGACCATTTCCTGAATATGAGCTTCTTCCGTAGCCGGACTGCGTAAGAACTTTTTCCGTGCCGGAACATTGAAGAACAGATCCCGTACCGCAAAAACTGTGCCCGGAGCCATGCCCGTTGGGGATTGGCTGATAACTTTGCCGCCTTCAAGCTCAATGGCGATACCTTCCGGCTTTTCTGCCGTGCGGGTCTTTAAGGTCAGTTTGGATACCGATGCGATCGAGGGCAACGCTTCGCCCCGGAACCCCAGCGTGGTAATGCGTTCAATATCTTCAGCACTTTTGATCTTGCTGGTGGCGTGGGGCGAAAAACAAAGCAGTGCATCGCTTTCGTCCATGCCCGAACCGTTGTCGGTAATGCGTATCAGGCGGGAACCTGCCCGCTCTATTTCCACTGTTACGACCGTTGCTCCGGCATCGACGGCATTTTCAAAAAGTTCTTTCACCACCGAGGCGGGGCGTTCCACAACCTCTCCGGCTGCAATACGGTTGCTTAATTCTTCGGGTAAAACAGTAATATTGCTCATAATTATTTATTTTTCTGTTCGCTGCGTTTACGGTTGTAATAATTCATAAAATCCGGTCGTTCCAGCAGCCGTATCAATTCTATGTAACCGGATACCTCTTCGGGCTGGATTCCGTTATCCAAAGCCCGTTTCAAAAAAGTCAATGCCTGATTATCTTCTTTAAGCAGAGCGTACAAACTTGCGGCATTCAGCAAAATTTCTCCATTGTTCGGAGCCAGAAGCAAAGCATTCCCAATGGCGGCTTTGGCTTCGTTATAGCGTTTGAGTTTGACCAAAGTTGTGCTTAAATTATTGAATCCCGCCACGCTGTCCGGGGTGCGTCGGATGATATGCCGGAAGGCATTTTCCGCCATATCGAACTTTTCCTGCCTGAAATATACCGTGCCCAGCAGCAGCCATAAATCGTTGTTCGCCGGGTGTTGTTTTACTGTATCGTCCAAGAGCTGCTCTGCCTGATAAAGTTCATTTTTGCTCAATAATTCAGCAGCGTTGTTCAACACTTTTTGCAAATCCTGTTTGCTGACTACGGCAACAATATTTTCTTCGCTGGTCTGCATCATATCCGGCGATCTGTCCAGCCGCATTGCCAGCAGGATAGTTGCCGAAATTATCAATAACAGCAACACAAGCAGTATATAGAGTGTTTTACGCTCTTTTTTCATTATTCGTTCCACTCCCGGCTGCATCGCCAGATATGGTTGGAGCGGTGTTGGAAATCATTTATTGCCGAACAACCACTTTTTGCCCAGCAGCAGCGGTCGGCAAAGCGGCACCCCGCCGGAAAGTTTCCGGGCAGGGGCACGGTGCCGGGTATGGTATTCAAACTTTGATCGCTTTTGCCCAGCTGCGGAACCGCTGCCAGCAGTGCCCGGGTGTAGGGGTGCTGCGGATGATTTATCAACTCATTGGCAGATGCCTGTTCCACGATCATTCCGGCATACATGACTGCCACCTGGTCGGCAAGTTCGGCTACGATCCCCAGATTGTGTGTTACCAGTATAACTGCCATATCGTACTTTTTCCGCAAAGAGTCGATCAATTCCAGTATTTGAGCTTGGATCGTTACATCCAGTGCCGTGGTCGGTTCGTCGGCGATCAAAAGATCCGGCTTACCGGCAAGTGCCATGGCGATCATGATTCTCTGCTGCATGCCGCCGGAGAGTTCGTGGGGGTAGGCTTGAGAGCGTTTTTCGGGGTCGGGTATGCCCACATCCTGCAACAGCTTGATCACTTCGCAGTGTATATCGCTGACTTCCGGGCGGTGCAATGCTATAACTTCCGCAATCTGCTCTTCGATTTTGAACACCGGATTCAGCGACGCCGACGGCTCCTGAAAGATATAGGCTATGGAAGAACCCCGGAGTTTACGCAGCACTTTTTCCCGGACTTGGGTCAAATCATAAATGTTGCCGTCTTTATGAAAATACCGCACGCTGCCCCGGAGAATTTTGCCAGCCGGAGGCAGCAGCCGGGTCAGTGCCAGGCAGGATAAACTTTTGCCGCAGCCGCTTTCGCCTACTAATGAAAGGATTTCGCCCCGGTGCAGGGTAAAGGTTACATCGCTGGTCACTTCCACAGCTTTATCGGCTTTGCCGAACCCCACCGAGAGGTTTTGTACTTCCAATATCACATCTTGTTGAGATTTCATGATATTACTCACGCATTGGCGTTGGCATTGTTGTTATACTCTTTGTTCCAGCGTTTACGCTGAATGGGTTCCGGCGGCGTAACTTTGAGTTTGCAGTGCCGGGGCCCCAGCAGATTGCCGATAGCCTTGATCAAATCCGTTGATATATCCGCACCGCATTGAGTTTGCTCAATAAATACATAGCGTTCGCCGTGATTTATATCCATACAGAAAACAGTTTTGGTTTCGCCTTTATATGCGTCAAGGAGCTGTTTTAATTTGTTGAGCATATCGTCGGAGACTTCATCTTCGTAAAGGTCGATCAAAAGTTCGGTCGTGGCGGATTTTACTGCAGCATCCAGCAATTCCACTTTATCTGCCACTACCCGGGGGGCTTCGTTTTCGTCCCGGCGGGATACTTTGGCGGTAATGGCTATATTCATGCCCGGCATCAGTTCCAGGCCTTGCTCAACGAGCTTTTCGTAAGCGTCGCTGTAAACCATTACATCGCTGGCGGATTCAAAATCTTCCATGTTCAATATCAAATAGGGCCGGTTGTCCCGTTTGGAGAACTTTTTGCTTACGATATTGAGCATACCGGCTATGCGGACTGTGGCACTTTCGCTTACACTTTCCAACTGCGAAAACTTGATGGTGCTCAAGGCTTCCACCGCCGGCTGGTAGGGCGAAAGCGGATGTGCCGTTACATAGAATCCCAGCAGTTCTTTTTCGCTTTTCAGGATCTCTTCAATATCAAATTCCGGTATATCGGGTATTGCCACGCCGTTGAATTCCTGCTGCCCGCTGTCGTCCAGCAGGTCAAACAGCGAACCCTGACCGGCAGCACGGTCTTTAGCTTTTGCCGAGGCATTCTTCAACGCATCTTCGGCAATGGCAAGGATTTGACTGCGGCGGATCTTTAACGAGTCAAAGGCTCCCGCTCTTGCCAGATTGTCGATCATGCGGGAGTTCATTGCCGTACCGCAGCGTTCGCAGAAGTCGTTGAAATCCTTGAACTTGCCATCTTTTAATCTGGATTCGATGATCTTGCCTGCCGCACTTTCGCCTACGCCTTTGATGGCACCCAAGCCAAAGCGGATGTTGTCGCCATCGACACTGAAACTTATATCGCTGGAGTTTACATCCGGCGGCATTACCGCTATTTTCATATCCCGGCAGGTGTTGATCAAAAAGGCGATCTTTTCGGCGTTGTCGATTTCGCTTGTGAGCACCGCCGCCATAAATTCGATGGGGTAGTTGGCTTTCAGAAATGCCGTCCGGTAAGCTACAAAAGCGTATGCCGCACTGTGGGATTTGTTGAAGCCGTAACCGGCAAAAGTTTCGATCTTTGCCCAAATGCTGTTGGCTACTTCTTCAGAAATATTGTTGCACTTGGCACAGCCTTCAACGAACTTGCTCTTCTGTTCGGCAAGCACATCGGCTTTCTTTTTACCGATGGCTCGACGCAGGATATCGGCTCCGCCCAGCGAGAACCCGGCAAGCTCCTGCACTACCTGCATGATCTGTTCCTGATAAAGCATGATGCCGTAAGTTTCCGCAAGGTACTTTTCCATTTTTGGGTGGTCGTAGATGATCTCTTCCGTACCCCGTTTACGGCGGATGAATGTATCAATAAACTGCATGGGCCCCGGGCGGTAAATGGCGATCAAAGCAATGATGTGTTTGATAGTTTCCACCCCGAACTGGCGGCACAGATTCCGCATACCCGTTGATTCCAGCTGGAATACTGAAATGGTATCGCCCCGGTTCAAAAGCTGGAAACTTGCCGGGTCGTCCAGCGGGATCTTTGCCATATCCAGCTTGATGCCCCGATTCTTTTCGATCATATCCACGGCACGCTGAATAGTTGTCAGGGTACGCAGACCCAGAAAGTCCATTTTCAGCAATCCCAGGTGTTCGCACTGCACTGCCGGAAATTCGGTGATGATTTCCCCTTTTGCCCCCCGTGCCAGCGGCACCAGATTATCCAGACGCTGGTTACAGATGATAACCCCGGCTGCATGGATACCCAGCTGGCGGTTGATGCCTTCCAATACTTCGGCATGTTTGAAGATCTCCGTAACATACGGCTCATTTTCCACCATCTGTTTTAATTCGTCAGATTCTTCTTTGGCTTTGGCAAGAGTCATCTTGGGGTCGGCGGGGATCTGTTTGGTGATCCGGTCACCGGCAGAAAAATCGTGCCCCAGCACCCGGGCGACATCTTTGACCACAGCTTTGGCTTTCAAGGTACCGTAAGTACAGATCTGGGCCACGGAGTCTTCGCCGTATTTCTTTCTTACATACTCAATGACTTCGCTGCGGCGCTGTTCGCAAAAGTCGATATCAAAGTCCGGCGGGCTGACCCGTTCCGGGTTGAGGAACCGCTCAAACAGCAAATCGTAACGCAACGGGTCGATGTCGGTGATTTTAGACAGATACGCCACCACGCTCCCCGCACCCGAACCACGCCCCGGGCCTACCGGAATACCGTGGTCTTTGGCATATTTGATAAAGTCGCTAACCACCAGAAAATAGCTGCAATACTTGGTTTTGTCGATGATCCCCAGCTCGTAATCCATGCGGTCCATGACCGCCTGCTGTTCGGGGGTAAGTGTATCCAGCTCTCTGGGGTCAAAACCGTAACGGTACATCATGTTGTCCAGACAGAAGTTCCGCAGGTAATCCTTTTCGTAAGAGCCGTCGGGAATGGTAAAGACCGGGTAATGGTTGGCTTCGGGGGCATAGACAAAGTCCAGATCGCACCGCTCGGCAATGCCTACGGTGTTGGTCACGGCTTCCGGCACTTCTTTGAACAGCTCTTTCATCTCCTCGGGACTTTTGAAATAAAACTCCGGAGCAGGGAACTTGAAGCGGTTTTCGTCAGAAAGTTTGCTCTGGGTCTGGATGCAAAGCATGATTTCGTGAGCGTCGGCATGTTCCTTCAGCAAATAGTGTATGTCGTTGGTCGCCACCAGCGGCAGCTCGAACTTTTTGGACAGTTCAATGATCCCCCGGTTGGCTATGCGTTCTTCTTCCATGCCGTGATCCATGATCTCAAGGAAAAAGTTGTTACGCCCGAAAATATCCACATATTCAGTGAGGAGTTTTTCCGCTTTGGGCATATCGTTATCCAGAACCGCACTGGGGATCTCTCCGGCAATACATGCCGACAGTGCGATCAACCCTTCGTGGTGCTCCCGCAGCAGATCCCGGTCGACCCGGGGCTTGTAGTACATACCGTTGAGCCACGCTTCGGAAAGGAGCTTGCACAAACTGTGGTAGCCTTTGATGTTTTCCGCCAGCAGCACCAGATGGTGCCCCCGGATATGGGGCTTGCTGGCATCACGGTCAAAGCGGGTGGTGGGCGATACATATACTTCGCAGCCGATGATAGGCTTTTTGCCTCCGGCTTTGAAGGTGTCGTACATATCGACTGCACCACCGAGATAACCGTGGTCGGTTATGGCACAACCGATCATGTCATATTCGTTGGTCATTTTCAAAAGCTGCTTTACGGTACAGGCCCCGTCAAGCAAACTGTAATGCGAGTGCACATGCAAATGGACAAAATCAGCAGACATTTTTCTATAAAATTCCCGGGTTATATATTTATATATAATACACACTACAATTTAACACTCAATCCCGGGAAAAACAAATTTGCAAACACTATTTTTAACAAAAAAGGCTCTGTTGCCCATAAGAGTTGATAAACTTAATTTGTCCGGCTCGCACACAACCCGTCCCGATGAAGCATAAAAAATTATGCTTCGTCGGGACATATCCCAAGGGGAGATTGGCATTCTCCCCTTGGATCCCCTTTGCTCATTGCCCTGCTATATCCAGCGTAGTTCTTCA
>JAZSHD010000179.1:0-18907 GCA_045533055.1 Victivallaceae bacterium
TGCCGGTAAAAGGTTTGGAAAAAAGGGGTGGAGTTCCGCCGTCGCCAAGGCTATGGCGGGACAAGTTGAGTCAGGGGAAAAGGACCGATCCAGCAAAAGGTCTTTTCCCCCTCCTCAAGTACCGACCCTTATTGGGAACAGTGCGAAGCTTTATTTGTCAGCAGTTTTTCAATACATCCATCAAGCTCAAATTGGTGTGATAGCCCGGGTCGAGGTCGGGCACGGCGGGGATCACCCGCACCGGCTGACCTGATTTATCGCAGGTTTGGTAGGCAAAATAGTGGGCTGAAGGGTTGACAAAGTAATTTTTGAACGACTCTGTGCACTCGCTGATGATCGAACTGTTGTCCATATTGCAGAATTTTTCCAGCAGTGCCGCCGCCCGGATGGTTTCCGGCAGGCTCCACCATGGCATGTCGGAGTTCAGGACTTTGCCGCTTAAAAGATCGCAGGATTTTATAATGCCCCCTGCCGGAAGCTGTCTGCCCACAGCGTAGTGCGAGGCGAAAAATGCCGGATAAATTTTGCGGCACTTGTTCAGAAAATCCTGATCGCAGGCACGATTGAACTTTTCCATCAACAGCAGAAATTTCATGGAAAGCCCCACAAATTCCAAGGCATGCCCCGGGTCGCAAAGCTGACCGTTGTTGTCAATATACGGTGTGTTGTCCGGCGTTACCGCTTCAAAAAACTGTACTTTATCGCCTTGATAAACTGTGTGCAAAGTCAGCAAACGCTCAATAAACTTTTTGCCGTAATCAAGGAACTCTTCATCTTTGGTCAACTCGGCGGCAAAGGCTATCCCGCCCAGTGCGATCATAAAGGGCCCCTGCAAGATCTTGCCGGGTACGGCAGTCACCGGATTTTTGGGGTCAAATGCCTGCTGATCGGTAACAAATTCCAAATCCCATATCGCCTTTAAGGTTTGCTTGAAGTAGCTCAAGGCTTCAAGCAAAAGTGCTTTATCGCCCAGCACATCGGCGGCGGCAACCAGACCTTTGCTGTAAAACAGATCGCTGTAATTGGCTTTGCCCTCCACGGGATTGGAGCGTACACTCAAATCGCCGTTGAGGAATTCGCCTGCGTTGGAAAACATGAAAAACATTCTGCCCTGATTGCTTTTGCGGACTTTTTCCATATTTTCCACCACGCTTTTGAGCATGGCAATAACAGTATCTTTTTCGCCAAAGCCTGCCCGCAGATGCCCGGCAAGGGATTCAGCTCCCCGCCCCTGGATCCAGCTGTAAATGACTTTACTGCTGCGGAAATCCAGCTCGGGCACGGTGGGTGTGGTGTAGTCAATATTATCAATAACATCGAATTTGGTGTTAAGGTAACTGCCGCCTTTGCTGCGTTCAAGCATATAGTTGAAACTTTCGGCGATCACGGTATTGAAAAATGTTTTTTCTGCTGCTGATACTGGCATGATTTAAGCCCTTTCTGGCGTATAAGTCACTGCTGTTTGCCGAAAACCTTGTCGGCGTGGTTATAGTAATGTACCCAATCGTAAGCGGTCAGGCTGTGTTTGCCGGTTTTTACATGGTAGCCGACCACATTGCCGATGCTTTGATTTTCCGGGGGCATGTTTTCTTCTTCCAAACCTTCAAGCCCGTAAAGCTCCCAGACTTTGGAGGCGGTTTTGGCTGAAATAAATTCGCCTTTTGGATCGGCGACCACATCCAGACTGGAGCTGCCTACATATACTGACCGGGGGGCAATGAGTGCCAGCAGCTGGTGCTGGTCGATGGGCAAAAGCTTTTCCAACCCGGCATAGCGAGCCATATTGCCGCAGAACCAGTTGCTGCGGATGCACCAGAGCATGGTCAATGTTTCGCCCAATATGTGCCGGGAAGGGGCAGCACCGCCATGACCGGAGTTGTTGGAAATAACCAACTTGAAGCGTTCATCATTGGCACCCGCCCACAATGCCGCTTTGCCCAGCCGGGAGTGGCCCAATACGGCAAAATCCTTGAAGCCCAGCTGTTCAAGAGCATCCGCCATACGGCTCAATCCCCACGCCCAGCCGCCGATGGCACTGATATTACGCAAGGGTTTGGTTTGCAATTCCTGCAACGCTCTTTCGCAATCGCTGCGTAAAAATTCTTCATCATAAAACAGCGTAAAAATACTTTTCCGGAAGCCATCCAGATTGTCCGGGAAAATTTCGCCGTAACAGGCAGTTGCCACGGCATAACCCCGCTTGACCGCCTCCCGGGCGTTGATGTGTTCAGTTTGGAAACTCCGCTTGCCGTCGGAGGGTGCTGACGAGTGCCATCTGCCGGGAACAGTCATTGCTGAACGGGTGATGCGTACATCATCTTCTTCAGCAACGGCTTGATTGCCTTTGAAGTTGAGCTTGACAAAAACCGGCGGGGCAGGATTGGCAACCGGCACATACAAAAGCACGTCAAAGTCGAACTCCCGACCATTATCCATGCGGCAGATCACCCGGTATTCGTAACGGTCGGCGGTGCCGTCGTACAAGCCTTTTCGTTCAGAGAGTTTCCGTAATTCCAGCTTATCCGGAGCGGGTGGCATAACGCCATACATCACATCTTTGAAAGTCTGCAATATTTCCGGACGCTTTTTCTGCCACTCTTCAAGAGTATCGGGCAAGGCGGGCAGCGGCATGCGGTCGACCTTATCTTCATCGCGGTTCATTCTCCGGAAAAGTTCTTCGCTCCAGATATTGGTGCCCTGTTCCCAGGCAAGCATAGCAGCTTGATCGTCGGGAGTGCGGGGCTGATCGTTGTCAAAATTGTATTGCTGCATAATAAAAACCTTTATTTATCCAAATAACCGTTGGGGTATTTTTGCAGCCAATCCCATGCTGACTTAATGATCGCTTCGGCATTTTCATATTGGGGCTGCCAGTTGAGTTCTTTCCGGGCACGGCGGCTGTCGGCAATGAGTTTGGGCGGGTCGCCGGGCCGCCGGGGAGCGATTTCCATGGGGATCGCATGACCGGTAACTTTCCGGGCGGCTTCGATGATCTCAAAAACGCTCAAGCCGTTGCCGGTACCTAAATTGTAGTGCCCGCTGGCGGGGGCGTACAAAGCCTTTTCATGAGCTTGTGCCAAGTCGATAACATGGATGTAATCCCTGATACAGCTGCCGTCAAAGGTATCGTAATCATCGCCGTAGACCATGATTTTTTCCCGCTTGCCTTGAGCCACTTGCAAGATTATGGGTATCAGGTGGCTTTCGGGGTTGTGGTCTTCGCCATAGTTTTTGCTGGCACCGGCGGCGTTGAAGTATCTCAAGGCAGTGTAATCAATGTTGTAAATGGCTTTGTACCAGGCTAAAACCTTTTCAAAACAAAGTTTGCTTTCGCCGTAGGGGTTGATGGGCTTCTGCACGGCATCTTCGGCAATGGGCACGCTTTCGGGTTCGCCGAAGGTGGCGGCGGTGCTGGAAAATACGATCCGCTTGACGCCCCCGGCTTTGGCGGCTTCGGCAAGATTTATGGCGTTGGCAAGGTTGTTGCGGAAATATTTGCCGGGGTCACGCATACTTTCTGCCACCAGCGAAAAAGCGGCAAAGTGCATTACTGCATCAAACTTTTCTTTGACAAAGAGTCCGGTCAACGCCTCCTGATTTGCCAGATCCAGCTCCACAAAATTGCTTACCCTTGGATCGACCGCTTGCCGGTGACCGGTAATGAGGGCATCCAAAACTGTTACATCATAGCCCCGGTCGAGCATATATTCAGTGCAGACACTGCCGATATAACCGGCACCGCCGGCAATAAGGATCTTTTTCATTTTTTCTCCATATATGAAATCATTCAAACTTGACCGGCCGGGCCTTTCTGCCCCGGACAAGTGAACTTGGGTCATCTTTCAATTCATCTATGAACTCATTTAAATTACCCAGCACACTGTTGAGCTTGCGGATAATGTTCACTGCGTCGTCACTGTCGTTTTGCAGTTCGCCGATCAGGAGCTTGGCGGAGTTCAATACTTCCACGATCTGCTTGTTCAGCTCCTGGGTGTTCACTGCCGAAAGTTTGCCGTTGAGCTGACTGGTCAGCTGGCTGATGTTGTTGAGATTGTTGTTCACTCCGTCAATAAGTTTCCGCAGATCTTCGCCGGTAAGGTGTTCGGAAAGGCTGTCGGTGAGATTTTCCACATTGCCGGTGATTTTTTCCAGCCGGTCAAGGGAATTTCTGATTGCCGGATTGGTCAGTATGTCGTTAAGAGCCTTGAGGTTGCTGTCCAGATTTCCGGCAATTTCTCCAATATTCACGCTGGCGATCTTATCCAGCGAAACGGCTACTGAATCAATTATGTTGTTGAAAGTTCCCGGGGCACTGGCAAAGTAGAATACTCCCGGTTCATTGATCGCCTTCAAAGGCACTTTACGCTGTTTTTCTGCTGGTATATAATCCATTTCCACATACCGCATACCGGTTATCCCCGCCAGGTCGAGCCGACAGCACAAACCATTTTTTTGAGCTTGACGGCAAAATGCTTTCAACTGTTCAATGGGGGTAAGTTCATCTGATTGGCTCAAGCCGGAAAATGCCGCCGGATCAATGCTCATATCCACACGGATGATGCGTTCTTCAGAAAGTATGCTGATTTTTTCCACCTGCCCGATAGGGACGCCTTTATACTTGACCGCCGAACCTTTGGTCAGACCCTGCACCGATTCAGAAAAGGTGGTCACAAAATATATCCGTTTGGCAAATTCATCTGCCAGACCCAGAAAAAACATCGTGCCGATCAACAGCAGCAGTGCCGCCGTTACAAACAAGCCGGTGAGAAAATATTTTTTTTGATCAACCATCGCTCTATCTCCTGATTTTATTTTTCATAAGCCAAACCATCCCGGTTGAGGAAATTTTTCACCCATGGGACGGTGGAAGTTTTCTGCAATACTCTGGGGTCGCCGGTTTCGGCAATGGTGCCGGTGTTTTTATCCAGCATAATGATATTGTCAGCAATGGTAAAAACACTGTCCAGCTCGTGTGTAACGATCACGATCGTCCGGTTGAACTCATTACGCATTTTCAAGATCAGCCGGTCAAGTTCCGCAGACGATACCGGGTCAAGCCCCGCAGAGGGTTCGTCAAAAAATAACAATGGCGGATCCAGTGCCAGAGCCCTTGCCAAACCTGCCCGCTTTTTCATGCCGCCGGAGATCTCCGAGGGGTAGAAGTCGGCAAATTCCTCAAGGTTCACCCACGATAGTTTTTCCATGACTTTTCCGTTGATCTCTCCAGCGGATAAATCGGTATGTTCTTCCAGCACCAGAGCCACATTTTCTCTGATCGTCAGCGACCCCAGCAAAGCTCCCCCCTGATAAGTTACGCCGAAGGTACGGGCGATCTCGCTTTCAGAGAGAGCGTTGTCGCCGCTGATGACTTTACCGAATATCTTCACCGAACCGGCCTGCAAAGGGTGTATGCCGATAATGTGTTTGAGCAAGGTGGATTTTCCGCAACCGGAGCTGCCCATTACGGCAAAGATCTCGCCTTGAGCCACACTGAAATTCAAATCGTGCAGCACGGTGCGGTCGCCGTAACCGACGGAAACATTGCAAATTTCCAAAGCGGGGATTTGAGATTTTTTCTCCATAACTTAATACCCCCAGAAGGAATAGATAACGGTTATAAGTGTATCAATGATTATCAGAAAAAGTATTGAGCGAACTACCGCCCGGGTGGCGGCACGCCCCACGCCTTGAGAATCCGGCGAACTGCGAAAACCCTCCCGGCAGCCCACCAAAGCGATCATGGCTCCGAAAAACACCCCTTTGAGCACCCCTAAAAGAAAGGTCAGCGGAGTCAATACTTCGGCAGTGCGGCTGATATAACTTTCGGCAGTAAGCTCCAGAAAGCCCACCCCCACGGCCAGCCCGCCAAGCAATCCGGCAATATCGCCAAAAATTATCAGCAAAGGTATGGAGATCATCATTGCCAGCAATTTGGGCACCACCAGATAACGCACCGGCGATATGCCCATGGTGGACAAGGCACTTATCTCTTCTTCAGCTTTCATACTGCCGATTTCAGCGGCAAAGCTGCTGCCCGCTCTGCCGGTGGCGATCAGTGCCACCATCAGGGGGCCGAACTCTTTAAGCATGGAAAAACCGGTCAAATCGGCAACGAATATTTCCGTACCGAATTTACGCATCTGGATAGCCGCCTGAAATGCTATGGTGATCCCCATGAGAAAGCAGATCAGCACGACAATACCCAGAGCGTGAGTACCGCATACATTCATGTAATAGAAAAAGTTTCTCCAGCGGAGCTTTTTGGGGTTGCGGAAAACCAACCCGATGGAACAGGCTATTTCGCCCCAGAAAACAAAAGTTTCCTGCCACGAGGCAACGCTTTTGTAAATAATTTTGCCTAAAGCTGTAAAAATATTTTCCATAATACTGAAACTTGTTTTTACGATATTCACACTGTGTGTGAAAAGATAACCCAAAAAGCAGGAAATGCAAATTTTCCTGCTTTAAAACTCCACAACAAATCTGCCGGAAACGCTGTTGAATCCGCCGGAGGCGGGTTTCTGCACTCCGCTGATTTGAGTTTTGCTTTTGCGTTGTTTGGCGGGGCGGTGGCGGTACAGACCCAGAGAGAATTTGTTTTGTTCGGAAAACTTTTTGATTTCCTGCATGGGTATTTGCACCTCCAGCAGCCAGCGGCCCCGTTCCCGTTGGGCAGCCGTGGTCACGGCAAGAGTTTCGCAGCTTTTGGGGGTATTGTTTTTATCGGTGTAAATCGTGCGGTAAACACCCAGGGCGTTGACTCCGATGTGGATACGGGGCACTGTTTTACCTGCCGGAGCGAGGAATATTTCCACAGCGTCATCGCTCCAGACTGCTCCGGTATGGTTGGTTTTGCAGCGTAAACGCAATTTGGAGATTTTCTGTTCGCTGCAGAGAAATTCAAATTTCAGCTTATCGGCGGCTTGAGAAATTTTGACCTTTGTATTCTGAAAATCCCGGTAGATGGCAAAGGGTTTGAATTCCAGCGTGGTGCCGTCATCTGTAAGTTTGATGGGCGGCTGCTTTTCATTGAGCTTTTTCAAAAGAGCGTTGTATTCAGCTTCGCTGACAATGCCGCTGGAGGCGGCTTGAGAGATTTTCTCAAATCCGGCAAAATCTTTGGAGAGAGCCTGCAAAAACTTATTGGCAGGCTCTTTGGCAACCGCTTTATCCAGCAATTTCCGGGGTTCTTTCAAGCGGAACGATAAGTAGCAGTTGCTCAAAGGGTCGTCCCGGAAGGCGGCGTTATCCAAAAGTCTTTCCATAGCCTGATAAAAGTTTTGCAGCTCTTTGGCAGCATTGGGGACGACCAAATTGCAGAATTCAGCAATGAGTTCATCGGTATCGACTGAAGAATCAAACATCACAGCACTGTGCACATAGGTATTGAGGGCACTGAAAGTGTAAGGTATTTTAGCCTTGCCTTCAGACATGGTGGCACCCAATGCGTAACCTTTCATGACTTTGAAGTGGTCGGCAATACGATGGGGATTCATAATGGGGAAAGTCTTCATTTCCGGAGCCCGGGGGTAGCTGTAAAGCACCACCTTTGCCCCCGCTTTTTCCCACTGGCGGCAGCGGTTCTGCAATACCGCATAATCGGGGGCGTTGAAGTGCCCGGAAAGCACGGCGATCAAGGTATCGGCAGGGAGTTTTTCCGTACGGGGCGGCTGAAAGTGGCTGCTCTTGGTCTGCAAATGGAAGATCATATCCGGATAACGCTTTTTCAGCTCATTGGCAAATTTGCAGAAAAAGGCAAAGACAAATTCACTGCGGTCACCGGCAGTCACCAGCTTGCCCGCCGGAGAATTTACGCACAAATCACATCCGCAGTTTTTCACCGGGGCATCGCAGAAAAAGCGGATGACTTTGATCTTGGGGTTTTTCGTGACTGCCGCACTGATATCTTCCACGATCTGCTTGACGGTATCCGGATGACTGGGACAGGGGAAGTGATAGGGGTAAGATGCCATAAACCGCTTTTTGCCATGCAGAGCAAACATTTCGGGCTTATCCTTGAAGCGTTTGTTCCATTTATTGAGGAAGGCGTAGTAATAGTCCCGGCTCGCCCACGGCGGCACTTGCCCCAACCGGCGGCGGAAAAAGAGCATAAAATCATTGCGGTCGATATCTTTGGCTGCGGATTGGAACCCCCGGACAACGAAACTTGCTTCGGGTATATCGCTTGTTCCGGCAAAGTTTATGGCGGGGTTTACCGCATACTTTGCACCATTTTTGCCCGGCATAAAAAATTTAGCTTGCAAATACTTTTGAGCAAAGTATTCCACTGCCAGCAGCGTGCCGCAGCTGTCGCGGAAAGTGTAAATATCGCCGTCGGGGGTATCAAAACCCACAAAGAGAAAATCGTTGTTATTGCGGAAAATACCGAATTTGCTCTCCGCTTGAGCTGCGGAGTGATCTCCGGAGAATCCGGCTTTTTTCGCCTCGGCGGAAACCCCGATAAACATATTGATCTTTGCCGGAGTTTTGCCGTTGAGTTGAGCCGGTGCACTATAACTTTTGCTCAAATGCTCTTTAAGTTCAGCGGCAGCGGATTTTTCGATTTCTGTGGGTTTGTCGGCAAGTGTAATGGTAAAATTGTGGACTTTGGCAAATTCGGCGGCGTAAATTGCACAGCCGCTGAAAATCAGCATTGCCAGCAGGAGTAACTTCTTCATAAAAAAAACCTTTCGCTTTGTATATATCAGGCTATTGAATCAAAAACCATATCCGGTGTTTTTTCCGGCGGAGCTTTTGCCAGCATCTCCGGCGTGGTCAACCCGGTCATCATCAGAGCTGACGCACAGCCGAATTTTTTTGCTCCGGCAATATCCGAATCCAGCAGATCGCCGACCATGATGATCCCGGACTTTTGCAAATCGGGCAAATCGAACTTCTTTTTGAGAAAATCCACAGCGTACTCGTAAATCATAGTGTGGGGTTTGCCCAGATAGACGATTTGCAGATCTATACCCAGCTCTTTGAGCATACTTTGGATGAAGCGGGCCTCCGCCCCGGCACAAAACCCCACTTTGCCGTTGTTGGGCCAGAAGCTGTCCGGGTTGGGCACCACCAGCTTGCGGTCGGGGTAACTGCGGAAATAGTTGACCGCCGCTTCGGCATTGCGGAGAAAATCGTAATACCCCTCGCCGGCAATGATGAAACTGCATTGGTCGATTTCGCTTATTTCCCGGCAGGGGATCAATCCGGCAAGTTCGGCATAACCGGGGTTGCCGCATTGCCCCATAACAAAAACCTTGGAGCCGGTGAGCTTTTCTTTTTCCGCAAAAATCTTCAAAGCGTTGCCGCAGGAAATGACTTCATGGCCGTAAGCGGTAACTTGCGAGCGTACCATGCAGGCAGCTTTTTCTTCTTGCGAATGGTTGCTGTCGTTGGTCAAAAAGCAGAACGGAGTGTTGTTTTTCCGGAGGAGCTGCAAAAAATTTTCTGCCCCCGGCAAGGGTTTTCTGCCGGAAACCAGTGTGCCATCCACATCAAAGAGAAGTGCTTTATAGGGGGGATTTTTTCCGGAAATATTTGATAACCAAAAATCTTGAAATTTCACAGTAAAAAGCTCCAAAATGATAATGAAAATCTAATATAGACGGGCTTTATGAAAAAGTCCAATTTTTTGTGAAAAATAAATATTAAAAAAAGTTTAAACAAAATTTGCATTTTGCTTTAATGTGTGGAACATTAGCCTTGGACAGCGAATCCAAGCTGTTGGAGGGCTTGGCAAGCCGCTGCAAAAGACAAACCTTTCAGAAAGGAGAGATTATGCAGATCATCATCAACGGGCGTCATTTCGAAGTAACCGAACTGATCCGGAGCAACACCGCCGAAAAAGTCGAAGCGTTGTTCACCTACTATCCTACTCTGAAAGTTTCAAGTGTGCGTGTAACCATGGAAATCGGCAAGAACCATCAGGCAAAAGTCGGGGTTTGTGCCGCAGTCAAAAAGCAGCCCATGGTGGCGGAAGGTACCGCATTGGATCTCTACAAGGCTATTGATACAGCACTGGATCACCTGAAAGTTCAGCTGGACAGATATGTAGATAAGTACAAGCACCCCGCCGTGGCGACTCCGCCGGTGCGTGAAGTTGTTGCTGCCGAAGCATAACCGGACTCAAACCGTAAAACTCAAGGCTGCTGCACGTCAGATTGCAGCAGCCTTTTTTATGCCACGATCAAACCCGGCAGATTGCTTTTGCCTGCCAGATAGCTCAATGCCCAGACCAGTGCATCCAGCCGGTCGGGGCTTTTGGCAGCTCCGGGGCGGTAGTTGAGCATTTGTTCTTCCAGTTCATTGAAATATCCGGCGTGAAAGACTTTGCCCTGTTCGTACAGTGCCGCCACCGGTTCGGCCCGCAAAAATTTGCCCCGCATGGCACGGACGGCTTTGAAGGGTATATATGGGGCGGCTTGCCGCAAAGTAAGCTCAATAAGGTCGCCGCCCTGATTGACTTCGCCGATGACCCGGTCGGCTTGAAAAGCATCATAAACTTTTTTTACTGCCAGTGCCCATTGCAGCGGCGAACCACGCAAACTGGCATCCTGCAGAACAAAAAATCTTCCGTCGGCACTTCTGGAGGCCGCCACAATACCGGTAAGGTCGCTTCGGGTATTGCCGGTAACGGCGGGGTCCACGCCGATGACTACTTCCTGCATATCGGGCAAAGTTCCGGCAAAGCGGGCGTTATTGAGCATGGTGCTGTTCCACAAGCCATCCGGGTTGTCATCCTGCCAGATACCGTTCATAAACCTTTGTTTCTGCCGCTCGGATAAGTTGGCAAGGGTTTGCTCGATATAGCCTTGGGGCAGATTGGCCTGATTATCCCCCGGATTCATAAGCATACACACATAATTTTCCGGATTTTGGAGCATTTGACCGCTTTCGGGTTCGATCTTCTCCACAAAAAGTTTATAACTCCAATGGCTTTTGCCGGAGGGATTGCAGTCGTAATACGCCCGGTTGACCAGTTTTGTATTCTGTGCCAGCCGGGTCAATGCGGTAGTTATGCCTGAATAGGGTATTTCGGAACACTCGTTGAAATACAAGGTGGCAAATTCCCTGCCGAGGATCTTATCGGCACGCTCATCGGCATCCAGTCCGCCCAGCCAGATCTCGGAACGGTTGGGCAGCAGAAAACAGTTGTCGCTTTTGTTGAAATTTATTTTCAGACCCGGAAAGGCAAGGTCAACAACTTTGGGCAGGGTGTCGAACCCCACGGCATATCTGGCACCGTTGCTGTGGAACCGCAAGATGGCGTGGCGGCTGCCGGGAGCCTTTAAAGCTCTTGCCAGCAAGGCGTAGACCAATATAAAAGTTTTGCCGGAACGGCTGCCGCCATAGAGCAGAATGTGCCGGGCAGAACTTTGCAGCAATTTGAGTGCCTGCTGCTGGGCAAAGGTTTTTTCAAATTTTTTCATAAAATAAACGGTTTGATACTTTAATAATTGCTATTTTTTGTTAATATAAAATTGTAAAAAGTGTCAACAGTGATTATATTATTGTGCTGTTATTGTATTGAACGATAATGTTTAAGTAATAAATAAAGAAAGGGCAAAAGCCATGAGCAAGATCAGTGTACCGCATATCTTTACTTCTGAATCGGTTTCCGAAGGGCATCCGGATAAAGTCTGTGACCAGATCTCTGATGCTATTCTCGATGCATGTTTGAAAGATGACCCCGAAAGCCGGGTCGCCTGCGAAACCCTCGCTACGACCGATCTGATCGTTATTTCCGGCGAGATCACCACCAAGAGCAAGGTCAACTGGCAGGAAGTTGCCCTCGATGTAGTCCGCAAGATCGGTTATGTGGATGGTGATGTGGGCTTTTCTGCTGACAACGCCAAAGTCATGGTCGCTGTGCACAAGCAGTCCCCGGATATCTCCCAGGGTGTTACCGAAGGCGAAGGCATGTTCTCGGAACAGGGTGCCGGTGACCAGGGCATGATGTTCGGCTATGCCAGCAACGAAACTCCGGAACTTATGCCGGCAACCATCCATTACTCTCACCGCATTGTGGAAGAGCTTGCCCGCCGCCGCCACACCGAACCTGCCAAGTACAGCTATCTCAGGCCCGACAGCAAGAGTCAGGTTTCTATCGCTTACGAAAACGGCAAACCTGTGGCGGTGGAAACGGTGGTGGTTTCTCACCAGCACACCCCCGATATGGTGCGTGAAGATCTGGAAGCATTGGTCAGGGAAGTTGTGGAACAGGTGATCCCCGCCGAACTGCGTACCAGAGAGATCAAATACTTTGTGAACCCCACCGGTAAATTTGAAGTCGGCGGGCCCCACGGCGATACCGGTTTGACCGGCCGCAAGATCATTGTCGATACCTACGGCGGCGTCGGTTCCCACGGCGGCGGTGCCTTCTCCGGCAAAGACCCCAGCAAGGTCGACCGTTCCGCAGCTTACATGTGCCGCTACATTGCCAAAAATATCGTGGCAGCCGGTCTTGCCGACAAGTGCGAGATCCAGGTGGCATACGCTATCGGTGTAGCCGAACCCTTGAGCATCAATGTTGCAACCTACGGCACCGGCAAACTTGCCGATGACAAGCTGGAAAAAGTCGTCCGGGAAGTCTTTGATATGCGTCCGGCGGCGATCATCAGCACCTTGCAGCTCAAATACCCCGCCAAAAACGGTTGGAGCTATCAGGATACCGCAGCCTACGGCCACTTCGGCAGAAGCTGTTTCCCCTGGGAAAAGACCGATAAGATCGCCGATCTGCAAGCTGCTGCCAAGAAATTCTTCTGAACTATGAGTGCAGATTTTTCGGTGATCGGGGTCGGTTCGCCCATCGTTGATTTGATTGCTCAAGTCAACGATGAGTTCCTTGCCAATGTATCCGGCGAAAAGGGCGGCATGGTCATGATCGACAATGCTGAACTGGAGCGGGTGCTGGCTTTGCTGGGCGATAAAAATGTCAAACGCACTCCCGGCGGATCGGCGGGCAACACGCTTTTTGATTTGGCTCATTTCGGCGTAAAAACTGCTCTGCTGGGCACAGCCGGGAAAGATGCCGCCGGAGAGTTCTACCGATCAGAGCTGCTTGCTGCCGGTGGTTCGGCACACGCTTTGCGTTACAGCGAAAGTGCTCCGACGGCACATTGCATCTGTCTGGTCACGCCCGATGCGGAACGCACCATGCGTCCGGCACTGGCGGCGGCACTGACCTTTGATCCGGCAAGCGTTACGGAAAAGGACTTTGCCGGGTATACGCTGGCACATCTGGAAGGCTATTTATTGGCTCATTCCGAAGAAAAACTCCGGTATCTTATGCAGACCGCCAAGCGTGCCGGGTGCCTTATCAGCCTTGATCTGGCAAGTTTTGAGGTGGTCAAGGCGTTCAAACCGGCGATCCTCAAGCTCCTGACCGAGTTTGTGGATATAGTCTTTGCCAACAGCGACGAAGCCGATGCCCTGCTGGGGAATATACCGCCCACTGAACAGCTTGAAGAATTGAAAAAAATGTGCAGCGTTGCCATAGTCAAACTGGGCGAAAAAGGTGCCTGGGCGGATTGCGGCGAAGGAGCTGTATTCATTCCTGCCAATAAAGTCGATGCGGTGGATACCACTGCCGCCGGTGACTCTTTTGCCGCCGGATTTCTCTACGGCTTGCTGGCAAAGCGAGATGCGGCATACTGCGGCAAACTGGGTGCCGCACTGGCGGCAGAAACCGTGCAGGTATTCGGTGCAAGTTTGCCCAATGAAGCATGGGAAAGAGTGAAAAAACTTATTTGACGAAACGATTTGTTTTATGGCTTTTACAACAGAATATTTTATTGTCAACATTGTGCTGTTCCTGATCGGGGTGGCTGTGCTCGTTAAGGGCAGCGACTGGTTTGTGGATGCAGCGGCGGCGTTGGCACGGAGTTTCGGCGTACCGGAACTGGTGATCGGACTGACGCTGGTAAGTATCGGCACAAGTTTGCCGGAATTGGCATCAAGTTTATGTGCAGCATTTTACGGCGAAAGCAACTTTATTATCGGCAACATCGTCGGCAGTAACACGGCAAATATCGCTTTGATTTTAGGTGCCGGATTGGTGCTGGGCGGAGCCATCGGCTTCAAGCGGCAGGTGGTGTGGCGGGATATGATCTTTCTGCTGGCGTTGGGCGTATTTTTGATGATGTGGTATTACTTTGGCGTGGATATGCCTGCTGGGATCAAAGGTTTCGGGCGTATCGGCGGGGTGATACTGCTGGTGCTGTGCGGCGTTTACAGCTATGTGCTTTGCAAAAAGTCTGATGATGCTGAAGAAGAGTCCGATGCTCCGGTAATGAAGCGGGGCAAAGCGGCAGGTTTGATCGTGCTTTCTCTTGCCATGATCACTGTGGGTGCCAAACTTATGGTGGATACCGTGGTGTGGTCGGCAGCCAGAATGGGCGTTGACCCGTTGATGATCTCGCTGACCGTAGTGGCAATAGGCACCAGTCTGCCGGAGTTGGCAGTGACCATTACCGGCGTGTTGAAAAAGCGGGAAGATATAGCTTTGGGCAACATTATCGGCAGCGGCATATACAATATAGTATTGATCATCGGCTGCTGTTCGGTGGTAAGCCCCCTGGCTGGCAACGGGCAGGACAGCTTAAATGCAATGATAATCATGAACGCAACGGCGTTACTGCTCTTTTTGTTTATGCTGCCGGCAAAGAAACTCCACCGCTGGCAGGGATTTGTTTTTCTGGCACTCTACGCAGGCTTCGTAGCTTGGAGCATACTCTGCGTTAAGTAAAAACTCAAACAGGAAATAACAGTTTTGGCGGCAATGTTTCACCGTCAGTTACCGTTAGTTACCGTTCAGTTGCCATCAACCGTGTAGCCGCACCTTGCCCCGACTTTCGTCATCAGTTCTGCTGCTTGGGGCTGTGCAACAATTCCTCTCCGGTCAAAGTCTATTTTTCCAGACCTTAACCGAGGAGGAACAAATGAACAAAGTCAACTCAAAGCTGGGGGCACTTGCTCTTACAGCCATCGTCGTCAGTGCCATGATCGGCGGCGGGATCTTCAGTTTGCCGCAGAATATGGCTCAAAGTGCCGGGCTTACCGCCGTGATTTTGGCGTGGATCATTACCGGTATCGGTATATTTTTCCTTGCCAACACCTTCCGGACGCTTTCGGATGTAAAGCCCGATGCGGCGGCAGGTATCTACATGTACGCCCGGCTGGGTTTCGGTAAATTTGCCGGATTCCAGATGGCGTGGGCGTATTATTTAAGCAATGTATTCGGCAATGTGGGCTATGCTGTACTGCTGATGGATGCGTTGAATTACTTTTTTCCCGGCACCTTTGCCGGCGGCAATAACTTTGCTTCCATCATCGGCGGATCGGTGGTGATCTGGGTGATGTGTTTTCTGGTTTTGCGGGGCACTCATCAGGCGGCGGCGATCAATGTTATCGGTACGGCTGCCAAACTTCTGCCCATATTGCTTTTTATATTGATAATGATTTTTGCTTTCCGCTGGTCAGTTTTTACTGAAGGCTTTTCCAACACCGCCGCACCCGGAGCCAAACCGCTGGGCGGTATGCTGGGGCAGGTCAAATCCACCATGCTGGTCACATTGTGGGCGTTTATCGGTATTGAAGGTGCGGTAGTTATTTCCGGCAGAGCCCGCAATCAGCACGCTGTGGGTACGGCGACTGTTGCCGGTTTTGCCCTCTGTTTGACCATATATATACTGCTTTCCATATTGCCTTTCGGCAGAATGACCCAAGGGGAACTTGCCGCACTTGCCAATCCTTCCACGGCACCGGTTTTGAGTTCGGTGGTCGGTTCCTGGGGGGGCTGGCTGATGAATCTGGGAGTGATCGTGGCATTGCTCACATCGTGGCTTGCCTTTACCATTATGGTTGTGGAAATACCCTATCAGGCAGCCAAAGACGGCACTTTCCCCAAGATGTTTGCCCACGAAAATAAAAACGGTGCTCCGGATGTATCGCTTTTTGTCACCAGTTTTCTTATGCAGCTGGCAATGATCTTTGTCTACTTTGCCAACAATGCGTGGAACACCATGCTTTCCATTACCGCAGTTATGATCCTGCCGCCTTATCTGGCAAGTACGGCGTATCTCTGGCAGATCTGTGCCAAAGATAAATACCCCAAAACTGCTATGGTAAGCAAATGTTTTGCCATGGTTTGCGGTGTGGCGGGCACAGTTTACGCTTTGTGGATGATCTACGCCGCCGGATTGAATTATCTGGCTATGGCGTTCTGGTTTATGGCGTTGGGCATAATCGTATATTGCAAGGCCCGCAGTGAACAGCGTAAACTGCAGGATAAAACCGCCTCTGCCGAACCGTTCTTTACCATGCGGGAAATGATTGCGGCTATCATCATCGTAGTCATCGCTCTGGCGGCACTGGTCTGGCAGACCGACCACGACCCGGCGGCAGAAAAACTCATTCACAAGTGGACACAGAAAATCGAGATGTAAGGAGATACGACCATGCTTGAAGCTCTGGAAAATCATCGTATATTGATCGTGGAAGATTCCGCCATCCACCGCAGCGAAATCATGCGGGTACAGCTCAACCGGCTGGAAAGTGCCTTGAAAAGCCGCCACATGGAAGTTTTGCGTGCCTATTCCTGCAGCGACGCTTTGCCGCTGGTCAGCAACGACATGGATTTGGACTGCCTCTTGCTGGCAAGCGATCTTAAAAGCGAGAAAAACTGCTGCTCTCCCGCTATGGAGCTTTTGGATAAATTGCAGCATTATCAGAAAAAAGTGCCGGTCTTTCTGCTGGCTGACCGGGAAAAAAGCGGCGATATTTTTTCGCCGGATATGCTCCGGTACTCCAGCGAACTGGTGTGGATCTTTGAGGACAGCCCCGACTTTATTGCCGGAAGAATAGCCTCGGCCGTGGAGCGTTACCGCAGCAATCTCCTGCCGCCGTTGATGAAAGCCATCTGGCAATACAACGAACAGCAGCACGAGTACTCCTGGGCGGCACCCGGACATCAGGGCGGCATCGGCTTTACCAAAAGTCCGGCGGGGAAAAAGTTTTTCGATTTTTACGGCGAAAATCTTTTCCGTACCGATACGGGCATCGAACGCTCCAGCATCGGCTCGCTGCTGGATCACACGGGGGCTTTTGCCGAAAGCGAAAAACTTGCCGCCAAAACCTTCGGTGCCGATGTATCATATTCGGTGCTTGCGGGTACATCCGGCTCCAACCGGACTGTTATGCAGGCGTGTTTATCCCCCGGCAGCGTGGCGATCTGTGACCGCAACTGCCACAAATCCATCGAACAGGGCTTGATCCTTTCCGGAGCAACACCCGTTTACATGATCCCCTGCCGCAACTGCTACGGCATCATCGGCCCGGTTCGCCGCAGCGAAATGACGCCCGAAGCTGTTGCCGCAAAAATCAAAAAAGCCGGTGAACGCTTCGATGTCAGCAAAGGTGCCGTTTATGCGGTTTTGACCAACTGCACTTATGATGGACTTTGCTACAATGGGATCAAGACCGAAGGCGAATTGAGCAAAAGCTCCGATGTCGTGCATTTTGACGAAGCGTGGTACGCCTACGCCAAGTTCAATAAGATGTACGAAAATTTCCACGCCATGCGGGGCGATCCCCGGCACCACTCCGGAGCGACAGTCTTTGCCACTCATTCCACGCATAAACTTTTGGCGGCACTTTCCCAATCTTCCTACATCCACATCCGGCAGGGGCGGAAGTATATGGAAAGCAACGCTTTCAATCAATCCTACATGCTCCACAGCACCACATCGCCCCTGTACGCCATTGCCGCTTCCAACGATGTGGCAACTGCTATGATGCGGAACAATGGAGCGGCTTTGACCGGCGATGTGATTGCCGAAGCGGTGGATTTCCGGCAGGCATTGGCAAAGCTCTACCGCTCCTACACCGCCCGCAACTCCTGGTTCTTCAAGCCGTGGAACGCGGAACAGGTCACTGATTACAGCACCGGCGATGTTTACGAATTTGCCGATGCACCCCGGGAGCTTTTGTGCAAAGATCAACGCTGCTGGATACTGGAACCGGGAGCCAAATGGCACGCCTTTGCTGATTTGGAAGATAACTGGGCGATGCTTGACCCCATCAAGGCAAGTATCCTTGCTCCCGGCATGAACAGCGACGGCAAATTTGCCGAAACCGGCGTTCCGGCGGCACTGGTCAGCAGTTACCTCTATTTGCAGGGCATCGTGCCCACCCGGACTACGGATTTCCAGCTGATGTTCCTCTTTTCGCTGGGGATAACCAAGGGCAAATGGAGCACTTTACTTAATGCGTTGATCAAATTTAAAGAGCTTTACGACCGCAACACCCCGGTAGCGGAAGTTTTGCCCGATGTTGCCGCAGCTTATCCTGAAAGCTACAACGCAATGGGGCTGCACGAGCTGGGCGACCGCATGTTCAATTATCTGAAGCGGGAAGAACCCAACACCAAGCTCAATGCGGCGTTCAGCACGCTGCCGGAAGTGGAGATGCTCCCCCGGGACGCCTTTATGCAGATCGTCAACAACGATGTGGAAATGGTTCCTTGCGAACACCTCTACGGCAGAACCGCCGCTTGCGGGATCATACCGTACCCGCCGGGGATACCCATGCTGCTTTCGGGCGAAAACTTCGGCGGGGCACACTGCCCGCGGATAGCTTATCTGAAAAGTCTGCTGGCGTGGAACAAGCTCTTCCCCGGCTTTGAACACATAACCGAAGGCGTGGAAATGAGCAACGGCAATATACATGTATTGTGCGTAAAAAAATAACATTTCTGATATGTCCCCGGCAGAAAAAAACTCTGTCGGGGATATTTTTTTTGCGGTGTTACCAATAAGGGTCGGTACTTGAGGAAGGGGAAAAGACCTTTTTAGGAAAGGTCCTTTTCCCCCTCCTATTATGTAAAAGTCAAGGGCTGATTCCTTGTTTT
>JAZSHD010000018.1:0-57603 GCA_045533055.1 Victivallaceae bacterium
CTTTCCTGTGTATCGTTCAGAATTGACTGTTACTCCGGCAAACCACCTTCGCTGATGGACTGCAGGTTGGAGGATATTTTTTCCAAAACATCATAAAAGGTCTTGCGCGACTCTTCCGACATAAAACCGCCGGCCATATCCGGCGAACAGTCGAACATGCGGAAAAAATTCTGGAAGCTGGGCAGCACACTCAAAACTTTCAACTCCGAACTCATCAGCCCGATACCGTAAAAAATCAATCCGAACCCGACCGCGGACTCGCCCCAGCCCCGGATCGACCGCTTGCTGGCAAAAAGTCCGATCATACCCAGTGCAATAGCGGGCATTGCCAAAACTCCCAAATTAAAAGAGATGATCTGGGCTGTGACCGTGGTACCGATATTGGCTCCGAAGATGATCCCGATAGCCTGGGTAAGATTAAGCAATCCGGCGTTGATAAAACCGATGACCATAACAGTTGTGGCACTGGAAGACTGCACCACCGCAGTAACCGCAGCTCCGGCACAGACCGCTACTATACCGTTGCGGGAGAAAAACTGCAGGATTTTTTTCATGCGGTCGCCGGCAATCTTCATAAGACCGTCGCTCATAAGTTTCATGCCGAACACAAAGAGAGCCAATGCACCCAGCACATTTACCACTACTTTCCAGACATCCAGAGCTAATATTCTCACCTGTATCTGCCGCATAAAATAGTTTTCTGCCGGGTCGGCGATTTCCACGCCCAAAACATATTCGCCGCTGGCTTTGCCGGTTTTGACCATGGCTTGCACCACGCCTTTGTTGTCGGTATGAGCTGTTTCGGGGGTGATCGTTGCTCCGGCAGTTCCCGCAACGGGCGAACTTACCACATTAAAATATACCGGCACATCAGCAGCTGGTTTGCCATCCTGCCGCACCAATTTTACTGAAATCGGTTTTGAAGCAACAGTGTTGACCGAAAGCTCCTGCTCGCCGCCGGTTATTTGAGCCCCGACAGTGTAGTGGGCAGTAATGGCTTTAGCTGGATTATTTGCCGGTATGATCGTAAAATAGTGGTCGCCCACCTGTTTACCGGCTTTAACTTTAAATCGGGCAGCTCCGCCCAAGTCGGTCGCTGTTTCCATTGGCTCCACTAAAAGAGCTGATTTTTCCGGCAGTTTGATCTGGAGTTTTGCATTGACTGCGGGGCGGACACTGGATGAACCAAACATTCCTTTTTCTGCCGGGGCTTCGGCAACTATCACCAACTCTCTGGCAAAAGATTCACCGGGCAGGGCGTACTGGTTGCTGCCGCTGAATATCTTGAGTTTATTGACTTTTTCCTGATTGCTGTTAGGTCCGCAACCGGAAAATAAAAGCGACACTGCACTTAAAAGCAGCAGCATTGTTTTCTTCCTGACAGAATTTTTTTTCATAACCTTATCCTGCTTGCCTGTTGTTTCAAACAATTATTTCCGATAATATACACCACAAATGCCCTCAACTCAAGTTGCAATATCACCTATTTTTACCTTTTTAACTAAACAGTTGACTAAACAGTTGTTGGCTGCTGTAAAAAATCTTATGCGGATTTGACATTTGTAAAAAGTGGAATTATCTTAAATGTAAGTATTATTTATCAAATAAGCGAGGAGTTTTCTTGTGAAAAAGTATTCTTTTTTTACCGTTGCCGCCTTGTTGGGCGTAAGTATTTGCCATGCAGCCCCCAGTGCTGAATTTGACCGTAATGTTATCAAACCCTTTGCCGTCTGGAAAAAGTCCGCTCCCATACCCAATACTCCGGGAGCAGATAAAATCGACGAAGTATTGCGTAAGCGGCAGGCTCATACCGACGCTTTGAAGAAGTTTGCTCCGTATATACTTAATGAATACGATGCTGTTGAGCGTGAATTCAATATGAAAAGCGGTGCTTATCTGGATATAGCTGTATTTGGTGTGAAAAAAGAAAAAACTGATGCCCCCCACGAATGTACCAGCTGGGTAGTCATGCCGGATCTGACCGGCGGCAAAAGTTTGATCGTCCATAAAAACCGGGATTCCAAAGCCAAAAAACTGATTGCCCAGCACCGGGCGGTCAAAGGTAAACACAGCTGGATCGGCATGGGGAATTTCGGTAATCTTTGTACCAATATGGGCATGAACGATAAAGCTCTGGTGGTCATAATGAACAGCGGCGACCGCACCAACGAAAACAGCGACGCCGGTATCGGTACCACAGTAATGGCACGGATCATGCTTGAAAATTGTGCCACTGCTGCCGAAGCAGTGAAAATGCTTGAACAGATGATTGCCGCCAAGGTTTACACCCACGGTCAAAGCGGTTCCATCTGGTTCATTGCCGACAAAGACAATGCTTTTATTGCCGAAAACAATGCCGAACACATTGCCGTAAAGAGTGTGCACAGCGGTTTTGCCATTCGTGCCAACAGTTGGGATTTTCCGGAAATGATACCCTTCAGTACTGCCAAACCCAACGATGTTGTGGGCAACAACCGGCGGGAATATGCGGTGCGAAATTTGCTCTTTAACAAACATCAGGCGGTAACGAAGGGAGTTTTGCCGGAAATGATGGCAGAAGCCTCCCGGATCAGAGAAATCCCGGAAGATAAAAAGTGCTATCCTTTGTGCGGCAAGCTGACCAATTCGGCGGCAACTTTTGTGATCGACCAGGAGTTCCCGGAAGTGCTTTCTTATGCGGTCATGGCGTTTGGCAATCCTGCTTATACACTTTATCTGCCGATCCCGCTGCTGGTGGATGTTTTGCCGGATGAGCTGCTTGACGGCCGCAACCCAAATAAAGCCATGGAACGCTGGAACAAAAAAACTCCGCTTATGAGCGATGATAAGGTCGTAGCTTTTGAAGCCAAGCTCAACACCCGTCACCGCAAAGCTCTGGCAGCTGCCCGGAAAATCATGCGTAAAACCGGCGACCGCAAACAGGCGGCAAAACTGCTCAACGAGGCTTTCAATGCCAACTGCAAGGTGTTTTTGGAAGCCACCAAATAATTATAAGGGGAAAAGTCATGAACACTAAATTGTTATTGTTGGCTGCGGCGGCGGTTGCCGCCAGTGGAATTTCTGCAAGAGATATTGATGTAGAAAAACATGTCAAAAAATATTGGACGAGCTTTCAGAACCGCCCCATAGAAATCGGTTTTGGCGATAAACGCTGGCCGGTGACTCCGGAACTGCGGGCAGAGCGGCAGCGGCACTTTAACGCCATGCTCAAAAAATTTGCCCCGCATCAGGTGGAAGATGCCAGCCGGATCGACAAGATCTTCGGCTGGAAGGATGGTACTTATTTGAGCATCTTGCGTTACGGACTTAAAAAAATTGAAAAAGCTCCCGAAAAAATCAATCCCTCCCACGAATGTACCAGCTGGATAGCCATGGATAACCTTACCGGCGGCAAGCAGATCATCATGCACAAAAACCGGGATTCCAAGCGGCGGGCACTGGCAATCCAACGCCGTGCTATGCCCGGTAAACATGCCTGGATCGGCAGTGGTTCAACTAATTCATTTTACCCCACCCAAGGGATCAACGACCGGGGCGTGGTAGTTATGATGAACTCCGGCGACGCTCACCCCGAAGCTGAAAACAGCCAGTACGGTTTGAGCACCGGTATAATCTGCCGGATACTGCTGGAAGAAGCAGGTACTGCCAAAGAAGCGGTGGCTTTGCTGGAAAAAATCATTGCCGCCAATGCCTATACCCATGTGGAGTGCGGCTCCATCTGGTTTATCGGTGATGCCAAAAATGTTTATATTACCGAAAACAATGCCCGCAACTGGTGCACCAAAGCGGTCAACTCCGGCTTTATTGCCCGGGCTAATGCTTTTCATTATCCTGAAATGCAGATTTATTCCTTGCGGAATTATCAGAGCTTGATCGCTCACAGCCGCCGGGAGTTTGCCGTGCGGGATTATCTGGTGAATACCCAATGGCGGAACAATGGCGTGATAACACCATTGGATATTGCTGCATCTTCCCGTATCAACAAGGTCGATGGCGATCCCAAGTGCTATCCGCCCAGCGGCAGAAGCACGATTTCGTCAACTACTTTTACTATCGACAAAGAGTATCCGGAATATTTGAGCAGTATGTATGCAGCATTGTCTTCGCCCAACAGTTCCTGCTATTTGCCGGTACCTCTGACTTTGAAAGAGATTCCCGAAGAGATTTGCAACGGTTCTTACAGTATGCGTTCTTTTGCATTGGCGGATAAAAAACAGCCGATCCTGCCCGCCGATAAACTGGCGGTTCTGGAAAAGCGGCTCTACGGCCGCCATGCGGCTGCCATCGAAAAAGCCCGCAATCTTTTGCGGACCAGCAAGAGCCATACCGTGCAAGCTGATGTGGCAAAAATACTTAACGATACCTTTGCTGAAAACTTCAAGGATCTGCAAGCCAGCGTCAAGTAAAAAGAAAGTGTTAAATAATGTATAGAGTTCTTTCTGCCTTGCTGTTATGCTGCTGTGCGGTAACGCTTTCCGGTCGGGATATTGACTTGGAAAAACATGTAAAAAAATACTGGACTCGCTGGCATAACCGCCAAGTCGAAGTTGCTGACGGCAGTAAACGCTGGCCGCTTACGCCGGAGTTGAAAAGGGAACGCCTTGATCACTATAAGTCGGCTTTAAGCAAGTTTGCTCCGCATATTGTAGAAGAAACTTACATTATCGACAGGGCTTTTAACTGGAAAAAAGGTACATATCTTGGTATCTTGCGTTTTGGTGCAAGAAATATTAAAATTGTACCTGATGTTCCCAAACCGCCTCATGAATGTACCAGTTGGGTCACTATGGATAATCTGACGGGCGGAAAAGAAATCATCATCCACAAGAACCGCGACTCCCAAGGCCGTCCCGTAGCGATCTTGCGACGGGCTGTACCCGGTAAACACGCCTGGATCGGCAATGGCCCGCAATATGGTTTGTCACCATCGCAAGGTATAAACGACCGGGGAGTGGTTGTTATGATGAATGCCGGTGATGCTTTGCCTGAAGCGGAAAACAGCCAGTACGGGTTCGGTGTGTTTTTAATGTGCCGCATTATGCTGGAAGAAGCCGGTACAGCCAAAGAAGCAGTAGAGTTGCTGAAAAAAATTATATACTCCAACTCTCACACCCACGTTGAGTGCGGCTCAATCTGGTTTATCGGCGACTTTAGAAATGTCTATATTGTGGAACACAGCAACCGCAAGGTCGTTGCCAAAAAGGTTAATTCCGGCTTTATCGCCCGGGCAAATGCTTTTCATTACCCGGAAATGCAGATTTATTCCTTGCGTAATTACAATAGTTTGATTGCTCACAGCCGCCGGGAATTTGCGGTGCGTGATTATCTGGTGAATACTCAATGGCGGAATAATGGCGTTATTACGCCGTTGGATATTGCAGCTTCTTCCCGCATCAACAAAGTCGATGGCGACCCCAAGTGTTATCCGCCTTGCGGGAAAAGTACCATTTCGGCTTCCACATTTACTATTGACAAAGAATATCCGGAGTATTTGAGCTCTATGTATACGGTGTTTGCCTCGCCTGCAAGCTCCTGCTATTTGCCGGTGCCCATGACTCTTAAAGAGATTCCCGAAGAAATCCTTGATGGCTCATTGAGTATGCGTTCCTTTGAGTTGATGGATAAAAAACTGCCGCTTTTGCCTGCCGATAAACTTGCAGTTTTGGAAAAACGGCTTTATGACCGGCACGCTGCCGCCATCGAAAAAGCCCGTAAGCTCTTGCGTACCAGCAAAAGCCATACCGTGCAAGTTGATGTGGCAAAAATTCTCAACGACGCTTTTACCGAAAACTTCAAGGACTTGCAAGCGACCGTTGCTGCCAACCGCTGAAGACTTTTTAAGCCAAATCCAGCAGTTCAATGCCCTGACGGCAATCGCTTAAAAATGTTTCCACTGTTTCCGGTCTGGTGTTCCACGAGGTCATCAGCCGGATGCCGCCGGAGCCGATAAAGTTGTAAAAGTGCCAGCCGGATCGCTCCAGATGTTCCGCCAGGGCAGGGGGCATTTCGGCAAAGATGGCATTGGCTTCCACCGGAAACAAAAGTTTTATGCCGGGCAACACTTGCAGTCCGGCAGCCAGTTTTTTGGCCATATTATTGGCATGGCGGGCGTTGGCCAAATACAAGTCATCTTGCAAAAGCCCCAGATATTGGGATGATATAAAACGCAATTTACTGCCCAGCTGACCGGATTGTTTGCAGCGGAAACTGAAATCTTCTGCCAGATCTTTGCGGAAAAAAATCAATGCTTCGCCCAGCATTGCACCATTTTTGCTGCCGCCAAAGGTCATTACATCCACTCCGGCACGCCACGACAAATCTGCGGGGGTACAGTTTTGTGCGGCAAGAGCATTGGCAAAGCGTGCTCCATCCATTTGCAGAAACAAGTTGTGGCGGTGCGATCTGTCGGCTATTGATTTTATTTCTTCAACAGTATAACATGTTCCGCACTCGGTACTTTGAGTGATCGTTACCGCCCGGGGCTTGGGATAATGCAAGTCGGAACGCTTGTTGACAAAGTAATCCACCGCCTCTGCCAGCAGTTTGCCCAGAATGTTGGGGGCTGTAAAAATCTGACTGCCGCCGGAGAAAAATCCCGGGGCACCACATTCGTCGGTTACGATGTGTGCTGTGTCGGCGGCGATCACGCTGTGGAAAGGCGTGCAGATCTGTGCCAGAGTAAGGGCATTGGCGGCGGTGCCGGTGTAAACAAAAAATACTTCGCAATCGCACTCAAATTTTTCCCGTATAAGCGTGCAGGCTTTTTCCGTCCAAACATCATTGCCGTAACTTTCGGCGTAATTCAGATTGGCTTGGTTGATTGCTGAAAAAACTTCCGGACATACGCCGGAATAGTTGTCGCTGGCAAACTGTTGCGGTTTTTCGCTCATTTTTTTACATCCTTTGCTGTTAAAATATTTGCTATTTTGAATATCGTTTATTATATTATACATGCTGGCGGGGTTGAATACAAATTTAAAAGTCTAATAAAATGAAAAATTTTTAATATATTAAACGAATTATGAGTAAAATCAATCAAGTCGAATTGCCTGAACTGGGCGGTAATGTTAAGCGGGAGCGATTGGCACGCAGCTGGTCGCTGGAAGATTTGGCAAAGATCTGCGGGGTATCCAAAGCGATGCTTTCGCAGGTGGAAGCCGGAAAAGTCAACCCCACCATCGGCACACTGTGGAAGATCGCTGCCGCCTTGGAAGTTGATTTGAATTTGCTTTTGCAAGGCAAAAAAGAGGTTCTGAAGTGCTTTGAAGTAGGCCGCAGCGGGGATTTGCCGCTGCTGCACGAAAATCAGGATGGAGAAGTTACCATCAAGGTTCTTTCCGGCAAGGACCTTTTGGGTAAGCTGGAGTTTTATCACCTGACTTTTGCGGAAAAATCCAGTTTGTCTTCTGACGCTCATTACCCCGGCAGCGAAGAGATCGTTACTGTTATCAGCGGCAAAGTAAAAGTTACGGTGCGGGATCGCACCACAATATTGCAGAGTGGCGATGTTTTGCGTTTTGCCTGTGATTTGCCTCACAGTATAACAAATTGTGCTTCAGGGAACAGCATTTTGCACATGATCGTCCGCTTTCCGGCAGAAAGCGGGAAGTGATTTTCGGGAAATTTTGCGGTTTTTTCTCTTTTTTACTTGACAAATATTTGTTTTTATTGTATACTTATTCCAAACAAAAAAACAAGGGGTTGTTTTTTAGAGAAACTGTTTATGGAAGATATTGTCAAAAGTATAGAAATTATTGCTCCCCAAGCAGGAGAAAATCTTTCGCTCCACACTCCGGAACAGCAAGCTTTCTTTAATGACCCCAGCCGTTTTGTTCTGCACGAAGCTGACCCCACTCCCAATAAAATTGACAATACGACTCCTTTGCCGGTGCGTTTCCGCTGGAAAGCTGCGGGCAGGGCAGTACTGAAAATCAGCGAAAATGCCGATTTGAGCAAAGCAAATGTCTATACCGGCATAAACGATTGCCGGGTTTACAATCTTCTGCCGGGTAAAAAATATTATTTTCAAATCCAATGCGGGGAAGCTGTTTCTGAAATTCGCACTTTCAATATTGCTTTTGAGCTGCCGCGGGTTATCGCTTTGCCCAATGTAACTAATGTGCGGGATTGCGGCGGTTGGCAGTTGAATAACGGCAAGCGTTATAAATTCAACATGCTTTACCGGGGAGCTCAATTTGAACCGTGGACGGTTTTGCCACACGGCTGCGGAATAAATGCCGAAGGTGAAAAACTTCTGAAAGCTTTGAAAATAAAAACCGAACTGGATTTACGGCTTGATGGCGAAGACTTTTTCCAAAAAGAAGATATGCTTTACTGTAAAATACCATCCACAGCTTATGCAACATGGCAGAATGAGGGAATTTTTTCTGCGGAAGCTATGGAGCAAATACGCAAAATATTTATTTTGCTGGCGGATAAACTGGTTTACCCGGTGTACTTTCATTGCCAGGGCGGCGGCGACCGCACCGGCACGCTGGCTTTTCTGCTGGGGGCAATGCTGGGGATGAGTTATGATGATTTGCTTACGGATTACGAATTCAGCAATCTGTCAGTTTCCGGCGAACGGATACGCTATTCGACGGTGTGGCAGGCTTTTGTGAAAAAACTGCAGGAGTTTGCCCCAGGCGAAAGCGTACAAACTCAAGTAACAAATTATCTGCACCGGTGCGGGGTATCCGATTTGCTGCTTGATAAAATAAAAAATATTCTTGCGGAGTAAAATATGGTAAGTTTATCAGATATTGCCCGTGAGGTAAATTTGAATGTTTCGGTGGTATCCCGGGCATTGAGCCCAAACCCCGAACAGAATGCCAAAGTCAAAAACGCCACCCGGGAACTTATCCGCAAGACAGCTGAACGCATGAATTATATACCCAACCGGCAGGCGTCCTTTATGGGACGCAAGGGCAATGCCACGATCTACTGCTTTATGCCGCTGACCAGCGACCGTCTGACGGCGGATTTGATGTATGGTATTTCGGAAGCGGCACGGCGGGAAAACTTTCCGGTAACATTTTTTCAAGGCAGCATGTCCGCAGACTTCCGGGATTTTTTCAGCAATCTGGATGACAGCAGTCACAGCGGAGTCATATCTTTCCCATCGCTGGCACTTTCCGACGACCTCAAAGAGATGCTGAAAATTTACGCCCAACGCCGGAAAACATTGGTATTGCTCAATCCCAACACCAACTCTGCCAAAGGTATGCTGGAAGATGAATACAGCTCCATAACTCAACTCATTATGGATGATGCGTATGGCGGCAGACTTGCTGCACAGCATTTGTACGAACAGGGGTGCCGGAAGTTTTATTTTACCTATTTGCCGGGGCAGCCGTTCCGGCACCGGTTGAAAGGTTTTCAGGAGTTTCTGGCGGAAAAGGGTATTGAGGTCAGTTCTTTTGATAAGCCCGAAGCGTTGAAAAGTGCAGTTGCAGGCAGTGAAAAAGTCGGGATTTATGCTGACCGGGATGTGCATGCACTTAATGTACTTATCCACTTGGCTCATTTGGGGATCACCCCCGGAGAGCGGGTACTTCTGGTGGGCAACGACGATAAACAGCAGAGCCGTTTTTCGGTGCCGACTCTGACCACGGTGCATCAGCCTATGTATCAGGAAGGGGTACTGGCGGTCAAGAAGCTGGTGAACCTGATTTTCGGCGGTAAGGAAGATAATGAGTTTATCAAACCACACCTGATAGTTCGGCAAAGCTCCGGAAATATGGAAGATGAATACATAATAAATTAGTTGATCGCTTTATTGAAACGGGAAGGTTGGAAAATGAAGGTCAGGACAATGGATCGGGTGAGAACTGCAAGAGTAAAGTTGAGCTGCTTTACACTGATAGAGTTATTAGTTGTCATAGCCATTATTGCCATACTTGCGGCAATGCTGCTGCCGGCACTTTCTTCTGCCAGAGAGTCGGCAAAAATGGCACAATGTGCCTCTAATATGAAACAAATGGGTTTGGCATTGCACTTATACGCCAGCGATCAGCAGGATCATTTTCCCAACAGTCCCGGCAAAAGCGGTCTGGCAGCCGGCAACAATGACTGCGGAGGGTACCTCTATTACATAAAAGCTTTTCAGAATTGGGGTGCCGGTTACAAAAACACCTGGTGGAACAATCAGCTGGTGGATTATGTGGGCAACCGTAATATGATGTACTGCCCCAGTGCGGAAATCAATCCGGCAACCAATATGGATGATTTCAACGGTGCCTTCGGCGGCAGTAACTATGCTTACAACGGTTTGATGACCTCGCCGGATAAAGATGGTAATTTATTTGCCTGTACCACCGGTAAATTGGACAACCCTTCAGATACCGGCGTGTTTTCAGAACGCAGCGAAATTTACAGCACACGCATCTATTTAAGCCCCACTAAAAACCGTGGATATAAAGCCGGTTACACTACGATCAATAATTGTCACCAAAATAAAACTCTTGGCAATGTATGCTGCGGCGACGGTTCGGTGCAAGTTGTGAAAAATGTTACACAAATCACTACCGGAAACGATAACCGGGTGCGTGGATTTTATGATCTTACAAAGGAGAATTGATATATGTTGAACAACAGAAAATTGTTGGCGGCCTTACTGGCTGCCGGTGTCAGTGCTACGGCGTCTGCCGGAATGTTTGAACTTTTTGACAAGATGCCCATCAACGGTAAACTGCGTACCGGGGCGGAGTTGATCAAACCCGGCGGGCAGGATGGTATTGGAGCTTTGAAAATCACCGGCAACGGCAAAGTTGCCCAATACGGTTACAGCTATTGGTTCAAAGTTGAACCGGGCAAAGAATACGGCATGAGCTTTGCTTATGCTGCCAGTGCCAAATTGGGGCTCCCGGGCAACGGTGCAGCGGTGGTAATGGTCAACTTTGCCAACGATAAAAAAGTTGTCAACCCCAAAAATACCAAAAGTTTCTCGCTTGCTCCCACCCGGGGCGAATGGAAACACCACCAGATAAAGGCTGTTGCTCCGGATGGGGCAGTGTGGGGCGAAATGGTGATCCGCCTTATCAAAGTACCGGCAAGCGAGCATATTATTATCGACAACTTCCGCTGGGCACCCACGGCGGGCGATAAAAACTTTTTCAATGCCCGCAAGCTGGATACGATTTTTGACAACTGGGTGTTCCTCGGTCAGCAGCACTTTGAACACTATATTCTCGGCAAAAGTGCCAAGGTGGTCATGGAGTGGAAAAAAGCCAAAGCCGGTGAATCCTTTTTGCAGATCAATGGCGACGGCAAAAAAATGCAGTATCCATTCAAGATCGAAAATCTTACCGTTACCGGCGACCGCAACTACCGCTTCAGTTGTTGGATCAAGACTACCAAACACTTCAAAAGCGGTATCAAGCTGTTTATGTTTACTTGCTACGATAAAAAGGGCAAAGTGCTTGGTCAGCCCCGCAAATCGGTGTGGTTCACCAACGGCGAGTGGCAGGAACTGGTCTTTGATTTCACCACCCCGGCAAAAACTGAAAAACTGGATATCTGGTTCAACTTGCGGCATTTCCCCAAAGAAGCCGAAATCTGCATTGACCAGCTGAAGTTTGAAGAAGGCTCGGTAGGGCCCGAAATGCGTCAAAGTTTTGAACCATCGCAAAAGACTATGACTATAGCCTGTCCGGTGCTGGGGGATCTGGGCGAAGACAGCGTAGCAAAAACGGTCTATACCATTACTGATAAGGCTGGTAAAAAGGTTAAAGTTATTGAAGATAAAAGCTACAAACCTTTGACCATCAAAGTCGATGGATTTGCCGACGGCGAATACCGCATCAAAGCCGATGTGCATTTGAAGTCCGGTAAAGTGATGAGTACCGCCCCACGGCGTTATGGTATTTATAAAAATCCCTACTGGGCAAACAATAAAATTGGCGAGATCGCCGATAGTGCAGCAGCTCCGGCTCCGTGGAAAGATTTGACTCTTGCCGGCAACAGCGTGCAGACCTGGAACGGTAAGTTTGATTTTACTCCCGCCTTGGGAATCAGCCAGATAACCGATAATTCCGGCAATAAACTTTTGAAAAAGCCCCTTACTTTGACCGTCAACGGCAAGGCTGTTCAAGCAGCAGGCAAGATAAAGTGGAACTTCGGCAAAGCCCGTACCTCGGCAACCGTTCCCGTTAAAGGCGAAGGCTGGAGCGGCAAACTTGATATGCAAATCGACTACATCGGTTTTGTGCGTTATGGTATTGAATTTGACGGTAAATCCAATGTTATCAAAGAGTTTAATGTAAATTACACTCTTAACGAAGCCGAATTTATCCACCGTGCTGACGCCAGCTGGTCGGATGTGGGTGCAGTGGACTTGACCGCCCAAAAATCCTACACCACCAAACACCGCTACCACGAAGTGATCTTCGGTTCGGTCGATCGCGGTCTGATCTGGTATGCCCCCATGCTTTACCCTGCCGGAGATGACTTTGACAATGTGGTTACTTCCGCTGATATCAATGGCGAATTTGTTATGAGTCTGGTCAATAAGCCTTTGAAACTCAATGGTAAAGCACACAAGATGGAATTTGCCATTTGTGCATACCCCACCCGTCCGGCGGGGGATAACTGGAAGAAGCTGCGTTTCCGTGCCGGAAAGAAATACCGCAACTTTGATGTAATGAGCAGTATGAAGTCCATGGCATATTGCGGGTTGCCCGCCAGCCGGGATGATAAACTTACGCAGCATCAGCTTGCCAATATACCCGAAGGCGGCGTGATGACTCTTTATCAGATACCTTTTTATATAACAGACTTTATGCCCGAGTTCCGCTACTTTGAAAAAGAGTGGACCGGTTATCCTGCCCGCTACTACAACCTTAAAGCGTGGAAAAATGAACCTAACGCCAAAATGCGTAAATGCGACCCGCGGGCGATGCTCTGGCATGATCTCTATTGCTACATGATGTACAATTATCTCAAGAAATTCCCGTGGGACGGCTTCTATTACGACTGCTACGGCTCTGACCTTTACAGCAAAAACGGTGTAAGTATGCACCCCACATTTGAAGTCCGCAAGTTTCACGAAAGAGTTTACCTGACCGGCAAGAGTGTCAATAAGGATTTCTTTACCATTACGCACATGGGGGCCCAGCAGGGGTGTACTTCCATGCCCTTTACTGATGTGGCTCTTATGGGCGAGCAGTACCGGGCACAGTGTATGCAAAACGATTATGTGCTGGACTTCCTGACTTTGAACGAATTCCGGTTTGAAAATGCAGTAAATATGGGGCCCGACCGCATGTTCCTGCCCCAGTACCGGCAGGTGGATAAAATCAACAGTCCGGTGCTGGCCGCCCACAATGTGGCGTTGGCTTTTGCCCACAAAAATATGCTTTACCCCAGCTGGATCAACGATAAAGTCAAGATGGCGTGCATGAACAAAATCAACGATTTCGGTTTGGAAAATGCCACCTTCCACGGCTATTGGGAAAAATCCAACCCCGCCGGGATCACCGGCAGCAACAATAATGTGAAAATCAGTTATTACAAAAATGATAAGGGCCTGTTTATCGTGCTTTTGAACAGCGTAAAAAGTAAACAGAGTACAAAAATCACTATGCCCGGCAAATTTGCTTCGGCAAAAGTTTATAACCCCATTAATGGCAGCGAAGTGGAGTTTTCCAATAATGGTGCCATTGAGTTGGGAGAGTACGCCGGTAAATTTATTGTTGTAAAGTTCTAACTTCAACCATATAACCAAAGGGAAAAACATGTTGAGTGAAAAAGCAAACTCCGCCCATGGGCGGGTAAAGGCTCCAGCCTTTACCCTGATCGAACTGTTGGTTGTTATTGCCATTATTGCAATTCTGGCAGCCATGCTGCTGCCGGCGTTGTCAGCGGCAAGAGAACGGGCGAAAGCCGCCAACTGCACGGGGAATTTGAAGCAGCTTGGTATATCCGGCACTATGTACCGGGGCGAAAATGCCGGATTTTTCAATCTGGTAAAAGGTTTGCCCAACAGCGGCGGAGCCGCTACTTGCACCTGGCCGTGGTATTTTATGAAAAACTATGTGCCAAGCGATGTCAATGGAGCAAGTACTTTGAATTGTCCCACCAGTGTACAAGGTAAACAAGCCGGTACCCAGAATATTTTAGGTGAACAGTCTTCCCAGTCATACGGTATGAATTATGGTGGTTTGTGTGCTATTTTTACCGCCGCATCGCCCGGTTCACCTGATGTGAAAAGCTCGCTTAACGAAAGTGCTTTGCAACTGCCGGATGCTACGATTTATGCCGGAGACAGCCAGCTGGCAAGCAAACATACCGATGTGGGGCATTATCAGATGGCTACCTACAAATCCAGCGGTAACGGTATCGGGCAGATCGTTGCAGTACACAGCGGCTATGCCAATGTGTTAATGGCAGATGGTCATGTAACCATAGCGAAGGGTGCTGTAGAAACAGGTTGGACTTACCCGCATTGCTACGGTGTTACGGGAACCATTGGCAGCAATGCACAATTTACAGCAGCTTACAGCAGTTATTTTAACGGAAAATCCTCCAAGCGTTCCGGCAAGATCCAGTAATTTAGAGTATGTTGAGAAAGTTTTCAAGTATATTATTTGCCGGGTGTCTGGTGTTGGGGTACGGTTGTTGTGCAAAAACATCTTCTGTACCGTTCAAACAGGTCTGGCGTACTGAAAAGCCGTTTACGCTTACTTGCGGCGATTACTCAATAACCACCGGCAAGCGTTTCAACGGCAAAGTTGCCGGGGTGGCGTTTGCGGGCAAGGAGCTTTGGGTAACCGCCGGAACCACCCAGCTCGGGACGCTCTACGAAGCACCGTTCCCCAAAGAGAAGTTTGCTCAATACACTATCTCGGTGGATGGCGAAGTCCCGGCGTTTGTTGATGGAGATATAGTTGGCAGAAAAATCGAGATACGCCGCAGTTCCGACTACGGCGACCTTAAACTTTTTGCTCATTATACACTTACGCCGGAAGGTCTGACTTGGAGCGTGCGTTACAAGATCGTATCCGAAAAACACAAAGCCAAATACTTTTATTTGTTCACTATGCCGTGGAGCAATAAGTTTACTGAATATACTTACCGGAAAAAAGATGTTCAGAAATCAGGCAAATTGCTCAATAAAAAATCATGGCTGATCTGCGACGAGCTGGATACGCTTTGGCTTTATGCCCCTGAACTGAATGTTGCGGCAGTTACAGAAGTTGTGGGCAATATACCAACCGAAAGCCGTCGGCACACTTTGTGGGATCTGCCGCATTTTCACAAATACTTTCTGTTTCATGCCCGCCCGGAGTGGAAAGTTGGGTATGAATCGCCAACTTATACATTGAAGATCCGGGCTTTTAATGCCAGTAAAAATGATTTTATTACCAAATCAAATATAAAATAACAGGAGAAAACTATGTTAAAACAACTCACTCTTGCCGTGACCGCGGCGTTTTGCACGGCGGCAATGTCAGCGGAAACTGCCCCGGCAGTTCAAACTCTGCCCAAACAGGGCTATGTGACCATTGCCAGCGGCGATTATACGGTTACTTTCATGCCCAAAAGCAACTACCGCATCAGCGGATTTGCTTATCAGAACAAAGAACTGTTTATCAGCCGGGGGGCTCCCTCCGGAACCAACATCGTTCCGGCAGCGGCGGAAAAACTTATTTCTGCCAAACTTACGGTGGACGATCAGGTGCCTGCCAAAGTTACTTATGCTTTTGTAAAAGGCAATAAAGTCGTTTTGGAGCGTGAAGCACTCTTTGGCGATGTAAAGTTGAGTGTAAAATATACGCTGACTCCCGCCGGATTGACCTGGAGTTGTAAATATAAGCTGGAAACAGCCGCCAAAAAGCCCAGCTATTTTTATTTGAACACCATGACCTGGAGCAACAAGTTTGACGAATATTTTTTCAGCAGTAAAAGCGTGAAAAAATCCGGCAAACTCACCAGCTCCGGCAGCTGGGCTATCAACAGCGATGTGGAATATATGGCGGTGTACGACTCTGTTAAAAAAGTGGCGGCTGTTACCAAATTCGTTACTCCCATACCCGGCGAAATGCGGAAAAGTTCCATCTGGGATCACAAAGCGTATCACAAATACTTTTTGATGCACAAGCGGCCGGACTGGAAAGCCGGGTACGAATCTCCGGAGTATGTCATAGCTTTCAGTGCAGTCAATGCCGAACCCGGCGAATGGCAGAAAAAGGTTGAAGAATCTGTAAAATAAAGGTCTTTTTTATGAAGTTGAAACTTTTTTTACCCGCATTGCTGACTGCCGCTTCGGCAATGGCAAATGCTGTTCAACCGATCATTTTTGACTTTGAAAGCAGCAACCCCAATCATGTGGACGATAATCCATACGAAGGCAGCAAGTGTTACAAATTTGCCGGAGTGGGGAAGTACGCTATCCGTAAATTCCCGCTGAATTTGCAAGTCGGTGTAACTTATAAACTCTCCTTACATCTCCGCAAAGATATCTGCCCCCAGAGTGTAGCTAAAAAAATGGACTTTATGGTTGGTGCATATATCAACGGCAGCAAAAAATTTACCGTTTATACTGCCGGCGGCAGCACGGTTCTGGGCGATGGCAAGTGGAACACTGTTACCAGAAAATTCAAAGTCCCAGCCAATGGCGGCAACTGCTCGCTGATGGTTTACAACCGTACTGATATAGATTTTTATATCGACAGTGTAAAAATTGTGCCGCTGGATGCCAAGGCTGCTCAAGCCGCCGCTGTCGAAGCTGCCGCCGAAGCCTCCGGCGTAAAGAAAGTGGTGCGTCCTCTGCCGCCCATAACTGACGAAGCTGCCGCCAAGGAAGATTGGGCGACCAACCGCCGGGGCATTGAGGCTTTGGACGACGACTTTATCCTGCCGCCGTTTTCGCCCGTAAAGTGGCAGAACAATACCGCTTCGGTCTGGGGCAGGGACTACAAATTCAATGAGTTCGGGTTGTTGGACGATGTCAAAGTTTTGAACAGCGATTTTCTTGCCGGAGCCATGGAGTTTTACGCCAAAGTCAACGGCAAGGTCGTAAAATTCAAGCCCGACAATCAAGTTATATTGCGTAAGAAAAAGGGCGTGGTCGAGCTTTTCAGCCGGGCAACCAGTCCGGATTTGGATATTGAGGTAAGAACCACCACCGAATATGACGGCATGATCAAGGTGGATTTTACCTTTGTGCCTAAAGGAACGGTGGAAGTGGAAAACTTCAACTACTCCATACCTTACCCTGAAAAATATGCAGAGTTTATCCACTACACCGGTGCCCGGGAAGGGGGCTGGTCGCTTAATGTACCCCGCTTGAGCAATACCCGCAGATTGCCTGCTGGCGAGGGTGTGGTCTGGGAAGCCCCGTTCAAGATTTTGGTGTGGCTGGGCAGCTACGACCGCGGCTTGCTCTGGTTCTGCGAGTCCGAACAATATTGGAGCCCCCACGACCGCAAATCCCGCAAAAATGGCTTGAAAGTCGTTCGTAATAATGGAACAGTCAAACTGGTGGTCACGCCGGTTTCCGCTCCCCGGTTGTTCAGCAAACGCACCACTTACACCTTTGGTTTGATGGCAACCCCGGTTCGCCCCCGCACCCCCGGCTGGCGGTTGACCGATATGAATTACGAATACTTTGCCAAAACCGCTCAACGCAAGTATGGAGCAGCTACTCCGGTAATTTACAGTTCCGGCAGTTACGATTTTACCCCTCCGGCAACCACCAACCCCGCAGCGGTATCGTTTTATCCGAGAATTTACAATAAAGAAGCCTACAAAAACCGGGTGGACAACGCCCACAAAAACGGTGCAGTTTTTGCCTTGTATATCGATCCGATATTGTTCAATTTGGGTATTTACAAAGATATGGCAAGCTACAACAACAAAGGCTGGGACCCCACCAACGACAATGCTGACGGCAAAGATGTGAAGATCGACGCACCTTTCCAGTGGGAATCTCCGGAAAAGAAACGCTTTTTTGCCGAGTGGCGTAAAGAACCCCTTGCCACCGCTCCTTACAGCAAAAATAAGGGCGAGCGGCAGTTCCAGGTGGGTTTGGGCAGCCGTTATCAGGATTTTTTCTGCTACCTTATGGAAAAACACGCTGAACTGGGCTGCGACGGTATTGCCAACCTTGATGAATGGGGGCCCGTGCCGGACAGCAACCCCCGCCACGATATGGGCTACTATGACCGTGATGGCAAGCGTTACCCGGAATATGACTGGTTCGGCAGACGGGATTTCCTTAAACGCATGTGTGCCGTGTTCTACAAAAAGCATGGCAGATTGCCCATTATGCGGGTGCATCTGGCGGCAACACTGGTGGTGCCCATTGCCAGTTTTTGCGACAGTGTGGTCACCGGCGAAAACATCAACTCTGCATACTTTAACGGCAAAGGTCTGATGGATAAATACACTGTAAACGGTAAAGAGATCCTTGCCAGTCTGGCTGAAGGCGGCAGAGATTTTCTCTATTACGCCTCCACTCCCGACCGCTGGGCGATCGAGTACGGCGGGCAGGCATTCGGCTGGAATGTTTGTGTAATGAGCAATCTGACCAAGAGTCCCCGATTGGACAAAAAATATGCCTCCAGCAGCGAAGGCACCCGGGACTACCTTGCCATGTGTATAACTCACGACAACACCCTGTGGCCGGTCTTCTGCAAAGCCGATGAAGCATATAAATATATGAAAATCAAGCAGGATTTCGGAATCGGCGATAAGGGTGTTAAGTTCTATCCATATTGGGGCAAGCATCACCCGGTAAAGGTCAACGGCAGCGAGTGCTATGCTGTAACTTGGGCTAATAAAGGTAAATACCTTGTGGCTGTAAGCAATCTTTCGCTGAAAAATCAAACTTTGAGTGTCAAGCTGGATAAAGAATTTTTCTCCGGCAAAGTCAAAGTTACGGATGCTGAAACCAAAGCTGCTGTAAATGTGCAGAACAATAGCTGGAGCGTTGATATACCCCGGCGTAACTATAAACTCTATTTGATCGAGAAGTAAAAATATGTTGAAAAATCTGTTAGTTTTGTTGGCGGTGATTTCCGGCATGGGTGCCGGAGCGTATGAGTATTTTCTGGAAAGCGGAGATTACCGCATCCGGATCAATGAAAAATATAGACACACTATCCGGGAAGTGGTTTGGAAAAAGCATGTGCTTGCCACCCCAACCGGTTATTACGGGGCTATCTTGTGTCCGGCTTCCGGTAAATATATCGGGGCAGGGCACAAAGAAGGCGGTGCGGAAAAACTTTTGAGTGTTAAAGTTACTTGCGATGGTAAAGAGGTAACCCCCGCAGCCAAGGCGGTTTTCAAAGGTTCCAAAGTAACTGTGGAAAAACTTTCCATGTTTGACAAACTTCTGTTCCGGGTATTGCTGGAAGTTACCCCCGAAGGTTTGGTGGAAACCAAACGCTTTGTGGCAACCGCCGATCAGAAAGTGCATCTCTATTACGCCCACATCTACTGTTTCGGCAAAAATTTTACCGATTACTACGCTTTAAGCGACAAGGGCAAAGTCATTGCCGGAAAGTTTGAACTCCCCCGCGATAACCCCAAAAGCCGCAAAACGGCGTGGAAAGTCAACAGCAATGTAAAATATGTTGCCGAATATGATGCAGCCAAAAAAATCGGTGTAATGCTCTGGTATCCGGAAATCATCAAAGGAGCATCCCGCAAAGCCACTATCTGGGAGTGCCCGTGGGCTTATATGAAGTTTTACATGATGACTGCTTTACCGAAAAATATCCCTTCTGCTTGGGAGTCACCGACTTATACTGTGATTTTGCGGGGCTTGGCAGCTCCCACGCTGGCGGATTTCCCCGCCGCAGTGCAGAAAGAAGCTGCCGCCGCAGAAAAAATCAAATTTACTGAATTAACCAAACCGGTCATGCCGGAAAAATAATTATTATAAAGAGAGAGAATTATGGCAAACGATCAATATCAGATCAAGCAGTTGGATTCCTACAGCGTCTTTCTGCCGCCGGTCGGTCACAGCGACAGCCCTGCTGCTATGGCACGACGCAAAGCCCGTGAAGAAGCCAACAACACCTATGTAAAAGAAAATGTTGCCGAAGAGGTCAAGGGGCAGATCACCGGCAGTTTTATCTACGCCCATCCGCCGAACTACCGGGGTGCCGAAGCGGTTACTTATACAGAAAAGGATTGGAAGCGGGAGCTTTCCCGGTTGAAAGGTTTCGGCATTGATACAGTCATCTATCAGGCATCGGTCTGGGATGAATTGCATGAGTGCTATTACAAAAGCGAACTCTTTAAGGATTACAAATTCTTCAATGTCGTTGAGCCCATGCTGGCGGCGGCAAATGAGCTTGGTTTGACCATTTTTCTTGGGGCAGTAGGTTCTGTGACCTGCTGGCACGAAAAGCTCAACAATCAGATCATTGATGGCGAAGTGGCTAAACAGATCGGCTGTTTTGATGAGTTGTGCAAGAGTTTTGCCGGGGGATTCCACGGTATATATTTTTCGCCGGAATCAACCTATCCCGGATTCCGTGATGCCTCGCTGGAAAACTTTCTCGGCGACCTTTACGGCAGATTTTTCAACGAGATCCGTTCCCGCAACGATCAGCTCAAGATCATGATGAGCCCCGCCACATTCTACCACGCCGGTAAAATGGATGATATGAAAGGTGCCTGGCTTGCCATGTTCAGCAAAGCTCACCCCGATATCCTTGCTCCGCAGGACTCCATTGGCTGCGGCTGCATTACGCTGGATAAACAAGTGGAGGCTTTGAAGATCTGGCGGAGTATCTGCGACGAAGCCAACATCGAATTCTGGAGCAATGTGGAAGTATTTGAGTGCTGTGCACCCTATATCGACGAAACATCCCGCCGGATCGCCCCGCACGACCGGGTGGTGGCACAGATAAATAACGCTGCACCTTATGTCAGCAAATTCATCACTTGGGAACTGCTCTATTACGGCAACCCCATGTACCCGCGTTCCGGAGGCAAGTTGAGTCCCCGCTGGTTTGGCGGCGCTGAAGTTGATTGAGAAAGACCGATCATGAAAAAACAACTTACTGTAATTGCGTCAGCTACTGCCATTTGCAGCAGTGCCGCCATCCAACCGGCGGTGGCGATCCGTTTTGACGACAACCACACTGTTGAGCGATGGGAAGCTCTGGCAAGTGTTTTCCGGAAATATGACGCCCGGTTCAGCTGTTCCATTATCCCCATGTATGGGGAAGAAAAGGATCCCCAGTGGTGCCAAAAGATCTGTCAGCTGGAAAGCGAAGGCTTTGAAATCATGGATCACACCCCCCAGCACACCACGGTCACCGTGACATTGCCAGCGGATGATATTCGTTTGGAAAAGCTGAAAAACGCTCCCTTTGTGGATCACATTTACAAAAATAAAATTTGTATAAAGTGTTATCCGGCCAACAGTACTTTCAGTCAGCCTTTTCAGGTGAAGATCTTTGATAAAAACAAAGTCGTTGCCACGAATAAAACGCCTTTCAAACTTGCCCGGCGGATGAATTTTGAAATCAACGGCAAATTCTATTTCCTGAACCGCACGAAGAAACCCGATGTGTTTGAATTGGTGACTCTTTGGGAAGAAGATAATGTGGCTTTGCCCGATGGTGTAGTTACCGCCCGCCGCTGTTTGAAAGAACGCTTTGAACTTGCTGAAGGCGGATACGATTTTCTGATACAGTGCTCGCAGGAGGGCTTCCGCAAGATCGGACTTAAAAAGATGCCCCGGGTATGGATCCAGCCCGGCGGAAATTATCCCCACTTGGGTATAGAAAAACTGTCAGCAGCGTTGCGTAAATATAACTATATTTCCGCATCCCGCAGCCAGAATGAATCAATGAAAGGCTATCTTGATCCGGAGTTTGAAGATCGCAGATTTTCCATGCGTTGGGGCAACTTCAACCTTGAAAAACTCAAGTTTGAACCCCAGAAAACCCGCATTGCCGATACTCTTGCCTGCCGCAAAGTCGCTATCGGCTCCAGCCACATAACCCCGGCCCGGCGGGATGGCAAGCTCAAAGAGTATGTAGCTATGTATGAACTTTTGCTGCCCTGGCTAAAAGCCAATAACATCAAAGTTATGACTCAAGGCGAACTTGCTGAACATCTGCGCGATACAAAAATCGACCCCAAAGAAAATATCATGCCTTCATTGGCAAAAGATATTGATGAAAACAACCGCCCCGATGGCTATATCTGGCGCCGGGGCTGCGGCTCGTGGAATAAACCTGCGGAAACGATTTCGCTTAAAGGCAAGGGTTGGCTTTTGAAAGTCAATGAGTTGTGCGGTTTGCCCAAATGCAGAGTAAGATTTGCTATGGAAGTTCAGGGCAGGGTACATGGTAAATTGACCATTCAACTGATCGATTCGCTGAAAAAGCCTTGTGGAAAGTTTGAATTGCCGTTAAATGAATTTTCCCAAGAGTGGAAATCCAAAGAAATGGTATTCGACATACCCGAAAATTGTGCCGCCTTGAACTTTGCCATAACTGCCGATAAACCGGCGGTATGCAAAGTCCGCAAACTGGATTTGCGGGCCGCCGATTAACAGAACAAAACAGTTGCAGGCAGATCGGTTTTTTTGATTGATCTGCTTGCTTTTTTTTAAACTGGCAGTAGATTACAAAAATATGTTATTGTATTGATTTTACCAATCCAATCAAAATCCGGAAAATTTATATTATGAAAAAACAACTTGCTTTACTTGCATTTGCAACAGCCATTTGCAGCAGTGCTGCCATTCAGCCAGCTGTGGCGATCCGTTTTGACGATAACCATACTGTTGAGCGGTGGGAAACGCTGGCAAAGGTATTCCGTAAACACAATGTACGGTTCAGTTTTTCCATTATTCCCATGTTTCGTGAACAGCAGGATCCGGCTTGGTGCAAAAAGATCTGCCAGCTGCAAGATGAAGGCTTTGAGGTTATGGATCACACCCCCCAGCACACCACGGTCACCGTGACATTGCCTGCCGGTGACCCAAGACTGGAAACGCTGAAAACTGCTTCGTTTGTGGATCATATTTACAAAAATAAAGTTTGTATAAAGTGTTATCCGGCAGAGAGTAAATTCTCTGCTCCCTTTGCCGTGAAAATCTTTGACAAAAACAAAATTACCGCTACGGATAAAACGCCTTTCAAGCTCGCCCGGCGGATGAATTTTGAAATCGACGGCAAACACTATTACCTTACCTCTACTCCCCAAGCCGGAGTGTTTAAATTGATAACCATTTGGAATGAAGATAATGTGGTGTTGCCGGATGGCGAAAAGACTGCCCGTCGCTGCTTGAAGGAAAGTTTTGACCTTGCCGAAGGCGGATACGATTTCCTGATACAGTGTTCGCAGGATGGTTTCCGGAAAATCGGACTTAAAAAGATGCCCCGGGTCTGGATCCAGCCGGGGGGATATTACCCGCATCTCGCCATGGATAAGCTGGCAAATGCCTTGCGTAAATATGACTACATATCTGGTTCGTGCCAGCAGAATGGCTCCATGAAGGGCTATCTTGATCCGGAGTTTGAAGATCGCAGATTCTCCATGCTTTGGGGGGATTTCAACTTTGAAAAACTCAAGTTTGCTCCCCAGAAAACCCGCATTGCTGATACTCTTGCCTGCCGCAAAGTCGCTATCGGTTCCAGCCACCTAACCCCGGCCCAGCGGGATGGCAAGCTCAAAGAATATGCTGCCATGTATGAACAGCTGCTGCCCTGGCTCAAAGCCAATAATATCAAAGTTATGACTCAAGGCGAACTTGCCGAACATCTGCGCGATACAAAAATCGCCCCCAAAGAAAATATCATGCCTTCATTGGCAAAAGATATTGATGAAAACAACCGGCCCGATGGATATATCTGGCGTAAAGGTTCCGGGGCATGGGACAAAAAAGCAGCTGCCATTTCGATTAAAGGCAAAGGAGTGCTTCTGAAAGTTAAAGAGTTGTGCGGCTTGCCCAAGTGCAAAGTCAGATTTTCTATGGAAGTTCAAGGCAAAGCACAGGGTAAAGTGACTGTTCACTTGATCGACTCGCTGAAAAAGCCATGTGGAATGTTTGAAATAACCTTGAATGAAAATTCAAAAGATTGGCAAGCCAAAGAAATGGTTTTTGATATACCAGAAAAGTGTGCAGCCTTGAACTTTGCCATAACCGCTGCCACGCCTTCAAACTGTAAAGTACGCAATTTGGATCTGCGTGCCGCCAAATAAAAGTTCCCCTTAAAAGACAGACCCCGTACAGGGTGGATTAGCTGTACGGGGTCTTTTCTATTCATTATTTACTGGTTCAAAACAGCTTTTTCATCAATGGTCTTGATCCGGTCGAGGTCAATAAGAAAACTTCTTTTGCCGTGCCCGTAAGGGTAATTGTAATATACCGGGCAGCTTACTTGAACGGTGAACTCTTTGAACATCTTCAGCTGGTCGGCTTTGCTCATATTGTTGAATTCTCCGAAAATCACGGCTTTGCATTTGTCGAAGTATTTGTACTTTATGAGTTTATCCAGAATCGCTGTATTATCTTTCAAACTCCGGTTGTTGGATTCCAGAAAAACTATTTTATCATTTGTCGGCATGTGGTAGTTATCACGCACGGCCCAGTAGAGCATGGTTATATGTCCCCCCGTTGCTTTGCCGGAACAGGGCACGGGGGCAGGGCGTAAGGCAGTCAACTGTATCGGCGGCAATTCTGCCCCGGCAAGGCAGTTTTTGAACCAAGCTCTTGAGGCTGGATCGAGCCGGAGCATTGAAGTCGCTGAAGGGCCGTTGTAGAGTTTTGTTACATTGTTTTTCTGCAAAGTCTGGTGCAGGACGGTTATGTTGCTGAAGCCCACAAACTTGACCTGCTTTTTACGCATTGCTTCGTAATCCAGCATATTTACCAGCTCTTGAGCGTGATTACCACCCCGAATCGCCCAAATAAGATCAACTTCCGGATCGAACCACGCCTGCTTGAGATCGCTGAAGCGTTTGTCTTTCGGCACCTTTTTTATTTTTGAAGGTGCTTCGTACAACCGGGCGTTGGGCATGACTTTGACTTTATATCCGGCGGCTTGCAAGTTTTTGATAACTTCATCCATCTGTTTTTTGCTTGCAGGCATCCCCGGAGCAACCAAGGCTATAACTTTGACTGACTCGGGGAAAATTTTCCAGCTGTCTTGAGCATTCAAAGCACATAACATCAAAAAACTCAACAGAGCCAATAACTTTTTCATAATGCGGCAACCTGCTCTTTCAAATCGCCCAGGAACCGTTTTGGAAAATTTTGACTTCTTCGCCATCTTGCGTAATGCCGCTTATTTCCAGATCACGGCTGCCGATCATAAAGTCCACATGGATCATGCTGTCGTTTACGCCCTTGGCCTTCAACTCATCATGGGTATACTTTTCGTAATCCTTTACGCAGACATCAAAACCTCTGCCTAAAGCCATGTGGCAGCTGGCGTTTTCGTCATACAAAGTGCTGTAAAAGAGTATATCCATATTGTTGATGGGCGAATTGTAGTCGATCAAGGCACATTCCCCGAGATAGGGGGCGTTTTCGTCCATGGCGATCATCCGTTCCAGAGCATCCTGACCTTTGGCGGCTTTGACTTCCACTGCTTTGCCGTTTTCAAATCTTATGGAAAAATCTTCGATCAAGCTGCCTTGCCACGAGAGAGGTTTAGTAGCTACCAGCAAGCCTTCGGCTTTGCCCTTTTCGGGGGTGGTGAAGATCTCTTCGGAGGGAATATTGGGGTTGAATCCCCGCCCGGAAAGGTCGGTTTCTTCGGCTCCGGCAAAAATGCCTTCTTTCATCAAGCCGACTTTGAAGTCAGTGCCGTTGGCGGATTTGTAATGCAGTTCTTTAAAGTTGTAAGCGTTGAGTTTATCGGTCAACTCATGTATCCGCTTGTTGTGCTGCTGCCAGTTGGCGATGGCTCCATCTTTGGCACGGGCAGCAGTCAGGATGGCATCCCAGAGTTTTTCCACAGCTGCTTCGTCGCTCAAACCGGGGAAAACTTTGTTTGCCCATTTTACGCCGGGAACTCCGGCAATGCACCACTGGTATTTATTTTCCATAGCATCCCGGAAGGGGTTGATCTTGGGAAATCTTGCCATTTGTGCCCGTGCCCGTTTGCCCTGGTCGATACCGTCCATGCCGTCGGGGTCGTCGGAATCCAGCCAGAGGAAGGCGGGGAGGTTTTCGCTGCGCCACTTTAATTTGGCTATTTCCCACTCTTCGATAGTGGAAAGTTTTTCTTCGGTCTGATAGAGCTGTGCCAGCTTTGCCGTGGGCATATCCTGCCAATCAACCTGAACTTTGCTGGCACCTTCTTTATAACAAAGCTCCACCACCAGCCGGACGAACTCCGGCTGATCCAAGCCCGCCATGATCATTACTTCCTGACCTTTGGCGGGGCGTAAACCCATTTTTACGATCAATTCGGCGTACTCAACTAATCTTTTATCCATAACAAACTTTTCTTTCCTATCCCCGTCAGAACGGTATGCTTGACGGAGCTTTTTTTACTTCTTCTTTTTTATAATATACTTCAGGATCAGTTGCCTTATCCTGTTTGTTTACTGCTTTTACAATAATAGCTTGCGGCGTTACCGGGCAGGCGTACTGGCAGTTGCCGCAGCCGATACAAAGTTCGGCTGTTACCTGCGGCACGGTTGCTGATTTGTGGGGTCCCGGCACCATTTTCAACGCCCCGGTAGGGCAGTGCTCGGCACAAGCCCCGCAAGGCTCGCCATCCATATATGCCAGACAGTTTGAGGAATTGAATCCGGCAATACCTATCCGGCAGAGCTTTTTCTCTTTCAAGCTCATCTTTTTCAATGCTCCGGTGGGGCAGTTGGCGGTACAGTTGTTGCACTCGTATTCACATTTACCGGGGTGTGAGCCGGAGAATTTCATTACCGGCAGCATAAAACCACGCCATCCGTATTCATTGACCGACGGCTGCAAACAGTTGCCCCGGCAGTTGGCAATGCACAATCCACAACCGGTACAGCGGGCAAGAAAATCCTCTTCACTGCCAGCTCCCGGCGGCAGAATGGCACTCTTTTTGTGTTGCGAGGTTTTGTTCAATACCTTGCTTGCAGCGAATCCGGCAACGCCGGCAACTCCGGCGGCTATAAGCATATTACGCCGTTCCGGAGCAGTGGGCAAGTCGGCATTGGTCAAATCATTTTTGCGGCGGCGAACCAGCTTGATTGCATCCACCGGACACGCTGCGGCACACTCCATACACATAAAACAGCGGGTAAAATCAACAGTTTGCCCCTCACTGATATTTATACAATGGGCGTTGCAGACTTTTTCGCATTTGCGGCATTTTACACATTTATTTGCATCAATGGCAAGGCGTTTGCCGCTGCGGGCAGACAGTGCTGCCAATATTGAACCTGCGGGGCAAACCGTGTTGCAGAAGATCCTGCCTTTCCAGATAACCAGCACCATCAAACCCAGCAAAGCTCCGCCGGAAATCGCCAATGCCATGCTCCAGGCAGTGGTATCTTCAATCGCAGACTGGGGCATATTTACCGTAAAACCATTCAACAACGCCAGCAGCTGCCGGATGCTGTATGAAGATATTTTACCAAAAAGCGAGTAAGGCTCCACATACCCCAGGGGCAGGGCAATGCCGCCAAAAAGCAATGCCGCCAGCAATACCAGAAACGCCGCCCGGAAGATATTATGCCCCTTGCGGTAAGTCCGGACTTTTTTCGGGAAAAGTTTGCGGTCGAGCCGTTCAATAACTTCTTGCAGCAAACCCAGCGGGCAGCACCACGAACAGTAAACTCTGCCGCAGAAAGCGGTCACCGCCGCCACCAGCAGCATAGAACCGAAAGCTCCCGCCATGCCCAGAGCTGCCACGCTTAACACTCCCGGCATAAACTGGTAGTCCAGAGCCTTGTATATTTGCTGATCGTACAGAACAAAACCGCCGAAAATCGCAGTAAAGAATATCAGCAGCAAAATTATAACGCACCACCGCAAAAGGCGGAGGCTTTTCAGAGAAAATATTTTCATATAATTATTTTTCAGAGTTCAATGCGTTTGATATTGAGTTTGCTCAAGTCTTTTTCGCCCAATTTGCGATCGGCAGCTTCCGCCAGATATTTTACATCCTTTTCTTCAAACTGCAACAGCTTGACTGCCGCCGCATCCACCGCCACCGGGTCGGTGGATAAAAGCATGAATTTCCCCAAAGCTACATCCCGCAAATTTCCCCCACGGGGACCGTGTGCCATCATCATACGGTAGGCATCGACAACATTCAAGTCGGGCTTGCGGTAATCCAGCAGATCGGGTATAGTCAAGGTCAGATTTTTCTTGTGCATCGCCCGGCGATCCCAAACCATGCCCATAAGGTTTTTCATGGCTCCGGACATCTTGGCTCCGCCGTGATGTTTCAATATGGGTACATTGATGAAGGTATCGCAATCCAATACTTCGGCAAAAACTTCAGCGGTGGTCAATGCTTTTACATTCCTGCCTTCCACTTTGCGATAGCTTTTGCGGTCAGTGGCGTGCAATACCTTTGCTCCGGCTCCGGTTGCGGCATCGGCTACTCCGCTGACCCGGTAGCAGTCAGGACCATTATCGCAACTGTGGTCAAAGACTATTACTTCGGCAGCTCCGGCTTTGAGTATATCCCGCACCATAACAGCCACCAATTCCGGATTGGTGTTGGCGGCATATTCCGGTGGTTGAGTCCATGCAATGTTGGGTTTCAGCACAACTTTGGAGCCTTTTTTGATAAATTTTTCAATGCCGCCCATGGCTTTTATGCCTTCACGCCACATAACTTCGGGCGTGGCACCGTGCACCGCCACCAGATCGGGGAGGGCAGTCGTTTTTTCAGCAGCGTTGACAGTTTTGCCGACAGTGGTCACGGCAAGTGCAGAAAGAAATCCGGTTTTCAAAAAATCGCGTCTATTCATAGTTAAAACTCCCTGCTTAAATTTGCAATATTGCAAGTTTGTGATAAAGTTAATATTGAAAGAATGATTTTTCAAATTTATTTGACAAGTTTTTTTAAAAAAAGGAGATTTTTTTATGGGTATTGGAGCAACCGAGTGGCTGTTGATCATTGTGGTAGTAGTTTTGCTTTTCGGAGCCAAGCGGATCCCGGAGCTTGCCCGCTCGCTGGGTAAAGCCAGTCATGAGTTCAAAAAAGCCAAAGAAGACCTCTCCAGAGAGTCTGAAGAGTTGGTCAAGGCTGCGGAAGCTAAAGCCGCCGCTGAAGAAAAAGCCGGAAAAAGTGATAAGTCTGCCTGACAGTTGCTTTTTATAAACCGAGAGCCTTTATTATTGTATGAGTAGCGAAGGATTTTTATCGCATCTTGAAGCATTACGCAAGATGGTTCTGGAAATTCTGGCGATATTTGTGCTGCTGCTGATCCCGGCATGGTACTTTGCACCGGATTTTCTGGGGTATCTGCAAGCTGCGGCAAGCAGTGCTGCCAAAAATTCAGGCGGCAGTTTTGAGCTGCGGTATTTTACCTTAATGGAGCCATTTGTCGTTGAGCTGAAAAGCGGCATGCTCTTGGCGTTTGCCGCCGGACTGCCCTTGTATTTCTGGCGGTTCTGGGTCTTTCTGGCTCCGGCACTTTACCTTAAAGAACGGCGATTTTTGCTGATCGGGGCTGTTGCGGCATGGTTTTTGTTCTGCTCGGGGGCGGCGTTGGGTGTTTTTGGCGTAATGCCGCTTTTGGTCAAATTTTCGCTCTCTTTTGCCCGGGATGGCTTGACCCCTTTGATCGGCTTGAATAACTTTGTGGGACTGCTGATGACCGTGGTGCTGGCTTTCGGGGCAATGTTTGAGCTGCCCATTGTTTTGCTGGCTTTTTTGAAAGCCGGTTTGATCGAGCTGAAAACTTTGCAGAAACAGCGGCCGCTGGTGGTGGTTATAATATTGATCCTGGCGGCATTTCTGACTCCGCCTGATGTAATAAGTCAGCTTATGCTGGGGATTCCCACTTATCTGTTGTTTGAGCTTACGCTTATTGCGGGCAGATTTATGACCTTGCCGGAAAGGGAAGAGGATGCTGCCGCAGATGCTGTTGAATACAATGTGAATTCTGCGGGTGATGATGATGGTATTTATGAAGAAACAGTACAGCACTGTTATCACCGCCGCAAAAAACGGCGCAACGCCCCGGTACCCAAACGCAAACCCCGCAAGTAAGGACAAGGTTATATTATGAAAAAAAGCACTTCACCGGCTAAAAAGAAAGTTCCGGCAAAAAATGTCGGATTTTTCTTCAAATTTGCCCGTTGTACCATAGTTTATCTGCTGGCTCTTTACGGCTTGCATACTATTCTGCAAAATAATATTACTGCGTACCGGGATTTTGTCCGCAAGCAATATAAAAATGTTTCTGCCGGGAAAGCTGCTGTGGGCGACAAACTTGCCCCCAAGCCGGTCATAACTATCAAAAAGAGTGCTGATTTAAGCAAAACGCCTTACGATAATCTTGCTATGGGAGTACCCGGTTATGATTGCGATATTATCCTTGACCGCATGGGCTATGCTTTGGGTTATTCGGAAAAATATGAACAGCCATTGTGGGTGACTTACAAACTTACTGCCGATGAAGTCCAGAGCAAAAAAGCCAGGCGTTCAGATGATTTCCGCAGCGATGAAGCGATCCCTACCGGTTCGGCAACCCCTGAAGATTATAAAAAGTCTTACTTTGACCGTGGGCATCTGGCTCCGGCGGCGGATATGAGTTTTTCTTTGCAGGCTATGAGCGAAAGTTTTTACATGTCCAACATGTCGCCCCAGCGGCCGGAATTCAATCGCGGCATCTGGAAAACGCTGGAAGAGAGTGTTCGGTATTTTGCCGCCGGCTGTGGTGCGGTATATGTGGTATCAGGCCCGGTTTTCGATCCGGATCTGCCTTGCATAACCATTGGCAAAAATAAGGTGGCGGTGCCGGATAAATATTACAAAGTTATTTTGGATGCCAACGCTGCTGCTCCTAAAGCTATTGGATTTATCATACCCAACAGCAATATCAAAGAAGATATTGCCAACTTCGCTGTAACGGTCGATGCAGTGGAAAAAGTCACCGGTTTGGATTTCTTTTCAGCCTTACCCGACAGCGACGAAGAAAAATTGGAAAGCTCCTGCAATTATTCGCAGTGGAAGCGTTTTCTGCCGGTAAAAAAATCGAAAAAATCCACTCGCCGCCGCTCAAAAAAGTGACCGGACTGCCTGTTTGAGTATCTTGTCACACTTGCCGCACTCATTGCAGAAACTGCCGCATTTACCGGGTAATTCAACATTATCCATCAGGCGGTTGTCCAGAATTTTCGGGGCGTGTGCTTCAGAAAAACACGGTTCGGTCAAATCCAGCACATTGCCGTCGAATCTGCCGCTGCAATATGCCGCCATGACCAATCTCGGGTTGCTGTGCTGCCGGGTGGCAAGTTTCATTAAGCTGCAATATGGTTCATAGCGTTTTACATCTTCCGGTCTTATCCAGCTTGACCGCAGGAAATCTTTGAGGTCATTGCCGGCTTGGCAGCGGCTCCAGCACAAATGCGGTATAAAATCTTTGACATTTTCAGTTTGGCGTAATTCGCTGTCGTGTGCTACCAGATTGTCGTGAAAGGTCTGATAAGGGCAGTTCCGCAAGCAGCCGCTGTTGGCAAGTATGCAAAGTTTTTTGTCATGTTTTTTGCACCAGTCGGCAAAGAGTGTGACGGTGGGCAGATCCCGCTGAAGATCCCGTCTTAAATAGAAACTGTCAAAATTATCGGCTAAATACTCCATGGCGTTCAGTGAATCTATACGCATATTTACTGAAGCACGAACTTCAATATTCTTGTAACGCTTTTTTACGGTATCGGCAACAAATGGAGAGGTGGTGGTGATGACTTCCGGCAAAAGTTCTTCATTTTCAAACCACTCCAGCATGGCGATCACCCGGTTGCGGAAATCTTGCGATATGGCGTAAGCACCATAACAGTTGCCGTTTAAGAGCAAATCAAGTGCTATATTCATATTGCGGAGATTTTTCAGTTCGTAAAACAGTTGAGCCAACGCCTCGTTATTGGATTGCGACGCATCTGGTCTGCCGGAAGCAAATCCCGGCGGAGCAAAATATACTTCTTTTATATGGCTCTGATAATCAGCGACCATTTCTGAAAACAGTTCTCCACTGCTGCGGTATTGAAAACCCACGGCGAACTTCATACTTATATACCTTTTGACTGCCAGACCTGACTCTTAAACTCTTCCGCTGCCAGAGAAAGTGTTTCCAATAGTTTTGCCGGGTCAGCACTGTTTTTATCTCTAACTATACTTATGCCTAAAACAAAGCCTTCCGGCAGGATAAATGCCGCTGCGATCTGCTTGGATTTCTGCTTCCAGCAGTAGCCGCGATGGAGGATTTTTGCCAGTTCTTCCTGAAAAACTTCTTCATTGCCCCAGATGGCTTCGCCGTACTCTTCAAAGGGGTATTGTTCCTCAATAAGTGCGGATTGCTCCGGGTTGGCTGCTTGCAGTGCCAATGCTGTAACGGATAAATACGGTGGAAAGTGGCGGTTCGACCACCATTGCAGTTCGCCGGGGCGGTCAGGTGAAAAACGCAACTTTACCTTGGCTACACCATTTTCCAATGCTGTAAAAATCAAAACTGCTTCCGGGATTTTCTCCTGCATGATTTGCAATGCCCGTGCCGCTTTTTCCAGCAATAAGGCATCTTTGCCGCCGGAAACCAATGCAGTCAAGGCTATGCCTTTTACAAAACGGTTATCTGAAGTTTTTTCCAGAAAACCTTTGGCACAAAGTGTCCGCAAAAGATTATATGCTGTACTTTTTTGCAGTTTGGCTTTATCGGATATTTCAGATAAAGTCAACCCTGCCGGAGCTGCCGCAACTATTTGCAGCAGCTCCAGACCACGCAAAAGTGATTGTACCAGTTCAGATCCGGGCATATTTTTTTTTACCTCAAAAGCTATCAGTCGATACCTTCATCGTCACTGTTGCGGAACTTGGTGCCGGGGGCATATTCCGGCGGAGTTGACCAATCAATGTTCCAAACCGGACGGCGGCGGAATTTTTCCTTGAAAGTATTCTGCAAAACGCCACGGCTTTCCAGATTTATCATACATGCCCGGGTACACCCCCGGGAACCGCAGACTGCCTGACCGGTTTTGTACAAGTTTTTGGGCTTATGATAAAAGGGCGACCACTCTCCGGGAACCGATGTGGGGCTGGGAGGATTGTAGGGATCTTCCTGCACCACGCCGCTGTCTTTGCAACCACGGAAAGCGTAACTGCATTTGGCCATATCCAGATCTGACCACTCCACATCGTGACCGGCAAGTTTTACTTTGACCGTTTTTTCTGTGGAAAAAGCCTGTGCCGGGCACGCTTTTACGCAAGCCATACAGCGGTTGCAAAGCTGTGGGCCATCATATATCGGATCGGGTTCCAGCTCCACATCGGTCATAATGATCCCCACCCGGCAGCGGGGACCGAACTGGGGGCTCAAAAACATCTTGCTGAATCCGATTTCGCCCAAGCCGCAGAGATAAGCTGCTATACGCAGCTGGATCATCACATCCGGCTGTGCCTGTCCCGGGCGGGCAGGGCGGCTGAATTTGGGCAGGGCATAACCTTCGTTATCAATGCCGCGCCAGTCGCTCTGGTGACCCATGGGGATCGCTTCGTAGCCCTGATCTTCGATGAACTTGCTCAAGTTTATAACGGTCATAGGCATATAGAGGTAAGTAATACCGCCGTACCCCATAGCCGAGTAGTTGCTCATGTAGGTACCTTCTTCCACACCACGCAAACTGCCCCGTTCCACCCGGAACACCATACCGATAATGCTTTTGCACTCCGGCATGATCTGTTTGGGATCCATCTGCAGCGGGGCTCCTTCCCAGCGGTCGATGTTGCCGATACCCACTGCATCAGCCCCCAGTTCCAACGCCTTGCGTTTTACTGCCAATGCCGCTGCCTTGGGATCCGAAAGATCCACCGCATTGAAATCACGGGTCATAATAGCCATAACTCTAACACTCCATTTTATTCATCAATGATGAATGATTTAAGATTTAATGATCATATTTGATTCTTTGCGGATAAGTTATATCAACTTACAATCTGTGGCAAGTTTTTTTCTTGATACTGTTTGTGATTTTTTACAAAAAACATCACCAATGAAGAGTTTTTCATCATTGATGATGTTTTTGTATTTCAAGAGTGATTATTTCAGCGGACGATCCACTCTGCCAGATCCGGCTCTGCCTGCAATTTGGGAATATCTTCAAACTCCACTTCAATAACTGTGCAGTGGCGATCCGGCGGCAATACCGGCAACCCTTTTATCTGCATTTTACCAGCCTTTTTGTCGTAAGTTACTTCAAGTGTTTCGCCGGTAGCCAGCACTTTGGCACTTACCGGGCGGGTATCTACCCGAACAGCGGTTGCCACTGTGCCGGGATAGCGGAACAAGTGCCAGTAACCGGTTTTGCCCTGTCTTGTCCAGGGGCCTTGCAAATTCAAATCCACCACGCCCGGCTGGGAAGAACCGATAAGTTCACAGCGTTGGCTGCTGCGGATGGCTTTTTCGTGCTTTTGCATCCACTGACCAATATCAAGCAATCGTTCCATTTCTTCGGTACGCACTCTGCCGTCGGGCATGGGGCCGATATTAAGTAGATAGTTGGCTTCGCCTTGAGCTGCGTTGACCAAATGCTGGATAAGCTGGGTGGTTGTTTTCCAGTTGGGGTTGTTACGGGTGTAGCCCCAGCAGCAGCTGTCACCGATACACATGCAGCTTTCGCAGCCCCGACCGGGTACTGCAGCTTTGATCACCTGTTCGGGGGTATCCAAATCTTCCGGCAACCCGGAGCGGTTGTTGATGATTATATCAGGCTGCAGACTGCGAACCATGGCGTTGAGTTCCCGGGCTCGCCAGAAGTTGATCTGGTACTCTTTATCGGGATTCAAGTCCGCCATCCAGCCGCCATCGTATTCCAACAGTGCGATCTCGCCGTAATTGGTCATCAGCTCCCGCACCTGATTGTGGACATATTCCACCAGGGCTTCTTTATTTTCCGGATACTTTTCCGGATTGAAATAACCGGGATAACGCCAGTCCAGAAGCGAATAGTACAAGCCCACCTTCAAGCCTTCAGCTCTTGCCGCATCCACATATTCCCGCACAATATCCCGCTTGCAGCCCCGTTTGACACTGGTAAAATCGGAGTATTGACTGTCAAACAGCGAAAAGCCTTCGTGGTGGCGAGTGGTCAAAACTATATACTTGGCTCCGGCAGCCTTGGCAATGCGGCACCATTCAGCCGCTGCACCGGGGCGGGGATCGAACAAATCAGCCAGATGATCGTAATCTTTTGGGGCAATGCGTTCAGAGTACATCGTCCACTCGCCCCGTTCCAGCAAACTGTATAAGCCGAAATGCACATAAATACCTAATCTTGCTTCGTGGAACCACTTGAGCCGTTCTTCGTAACTTTTCATTTTGTTCGATCCTTTTTAATATTAATTGGTGTTATCCCGTAACTTTTTCAATTCTTCAAGTATGGCGGCCTGCCGGACAATATCTTTAGTTTCCCGCAGTTCGTACAGCAGCTCCTGCCGTTTTTGCTGCAAAAACTCTTTACGCAATTCGGCGGGGCAGTCATTCAATATCTGTTGAGCCTGTTCGGCTGTTAAATTGCTGTCGTCTGCCATCAGCAGCTTGACCACACCTGGCGTTTGAGCCAGCTCTCGGGGCAGGTGATTGAGCAACTCCGACCCGGTGAACCATTCGCCGTTCAACGCCATATTCATCAGTTCTTTAAGCACTCTGGCGGTGGGCGAATCGCTCAAAAGTTCTTCATCAAGTTTTTCGGCAATCAATCGCGGGCCGTCGGCTGAATGAAGTGCCAGCAATAGCAGTGAGGCTTCGGCGTGGCGGATATTTTCCGGCCGCATATCGTTATACTGTTCCTGAACCTGATTTGCTTCTTGCGGTGCCTGCTGCTCCTGGTTAGCGGCATAACTGTTGGCAGCAAAGCTCTTCTGCTTACGGTGAAAGTCAAACAACCTTTTGACCGGCAGGTGCAATGTGGAGGCTATTTCTTCAAAGTACGCTTCCCGCAGCATGGGGTTAGGAACAGACCCCAGCAGTTTTACTGCCTGTTCAGCTGCTCCTACTTTGCCGTTGGGGGTGGATAGATCGAAGCTCTTCTGCAAGCCATTCAATATAACTCTGGTCAGGGGCAGGGCGTTTTTCAATGCTTCGTGCAGAACTTCCGCTCCTTGAGTCCGCATGATTTCGTCGGGGTCTTTGCCGCCGGCTATATTAAATGAATAGATTTCAAAGTTCATGGGCAGCAGAAACTCCAACACCCGCAATGTACCTTGCTGACCGGCGGCGTCGGAGTCGAAACACAAATAGAGTTTATCAGTGTAACGCTTCAAAAGCTCTGCCTGTTCGCTGCGGAACGCCAATCCTTGCGGTGCTACTGCCATATCCAACCCCGCCCGGTGCAGGGCAATGGTATCCAACTGACCTTCGCAGACGATGGCAAACTTGTTGCGGCGTATGGAATCCCGGGCTTGAGCAAGCCCATAGAGAATACTGCCTTTGTGGAAGATCGGCGTTTCCGGGCTGTTTACATATTTTGGGGAATTATCATCTTTAACGATTATCCGGGCACTGAAGCCGATGACCCGGTTGTTTTCGTCGGTAATGGAAAATACCAGCCGGTTGCGGAAGCGGTCATATATCCTGCCGCCGGGAGATTTCTCGATCGCCACACCTGCTGAAACTATCTCCTGTTCGGTAAAACCGGCATTTTTCAGGAAATTTATGCTGGCATCCCAGCTGTCGGGAGCAGCACCGATCCGGAACTTTTCAGCATACTTTGTTGGAATACTGCGGGTGGCAAAGTATTCAGCTACCGGCGAATTTGGTTTATTCAAAAGCTCCTGGCGGTAAAAGTTTGCCAACGCTTCATGCAAATCATACAAACGCCCCGCTTCCGAGCGTTTCCGTCGGTAGGCCTGTTCCTCTTCGGGACTGACATTTTCCGGAATATGTATGCCGTAACGCTGTGCCAGCTGCCGAATGGCTTCCACATAGTCCAAATTCAAATATTCCCGCATGAATTTGACCACATCGCCGCCCTTCTGACAGCCGAAACAGTAGTAAAGCTGTTTGCTTTCGCTTACATGGAACGAAGGCGTCTTTTCCTGATGAAAAGGGCAGCACGCCTTCCAGCTGGCGTTGCCGGATTTTTTTAACGGCACATAGGAATTGATCACCTCAACGATATTGCTCCGCTGGATGACTTCTGCTATTACGCTTTCCGGTATCAGTGCCATAAACTGTGGTTATTCCTGCTGTGCTTACCGGTAGGGTTCCCAGCAAGGTTCGTTGTTGAAGCTCCAGTTATAGTAATCTTTACCTTCAAGCTTGCTTGCCGCTGCTTCGTCAAGGATCACGACAACATTGGTGTGGAACTGTATAGCCGATGCTGTTACCATGCTGGATACAGGTCCTTCAATAGCTTTGGCTACGATTTGAGCCTTACGCTCGCCAGTCACCAGCATAACGATCCTCCGGGCATCCAGAATGGTGCCTACGCCCATGGTAAAGGCTCGGCGGGGCATACTTTCCGGCGGCTCAAAGTAGATACCGTTCTGCTTGAGCGTAAGAGGGGTAAGGGATTTATCCCGGGTGCGGGAACGCAGCGATGACAGTGGTTCATTGAATCCGATGTGACCATCCTGACCGATCCCCAGCAGCTGCAGATCGATACCTCCGGCAGCTTTGATCGCCGCTTCGTAGCGGGCACCTTCGCCGGAAACATCATCGGTCATACCATTGGGCAGATGGGTGTTGGCTTTTTTGATATTTATATTGTTGAACAAGTGTTTATCCATATAATAGCGGTAGGAGTTTTTGTCTTCGGCGGGCAGTCCGATATATTCATCCAGATTGAAAGTTTTAGCACTGGAAAAATCCAGTTTTTCTTCCCGGTACATTCTTGCAAGCTCGGCGTAAACACTTTCCATGGTCGCTCCGGTTGCCAGACCGAAGACCATTTCCGGATTTGACCGCAAGGCATTTGCCAGCACTTTGGCGGTTAAATTTACTGCCGCTTGTTCAGTTGGTTGGATTATTACTTCCATACTCTTTGATCTCCCATATTTATAAAATCATTTGATTATTCGCTGTCGGAGCGGTATTGACCGGCTGGCACAAAGACCATTTCCTTTATTTCCAGATCCGGGCAGGCTTGCGAAATCTTTTTCAGCATCGCCTGATCGTTGCCTTTTCTTCGCAACTCCATTAAGAAAGCAGGGTGCTTTACTTCGACAAAAGCTTTGTTGTCTTTTACTGCCGCCAAGCTGGTAAACCGGTTCAGTGGTGCTCCGATGATCTGCTGCCAGTTTTCCTGTAATTCAAGGGTCTGCATGGAGTTTTGGTTCAGGCATTTTTCCAGTATCCTATCCATAGACTCGGCTGCCGGACGGGCTTCTTCGGTGCGTTTGGTTATTTCCAGAGCGGCAAAACGGCTGCCGTACCACTCGCTCATAAGTTCTTCGAGTTCACGGCGATTGCTGTTTTGCTTGAATTTGGGGTCAAATACCCCGGTGTGATGACGGTATGCCATAAAATACCTTAACCCCGCCCCGGATAGTTACAAATTAACGCCGAATAGAGCAAATGGTAACACCAGTATATTGCCCACCATTTTTACCGGAGCAATAGCTCCACGGGTAATATTGCTTATTCCGGAACTGAAAAAACCGAATGGTGCCCCTAAAGTCATCTGAATCGCTCCTAACGGCAATCGGAAGAAATCCAACAGGTTTGCTCCGATCTGGATCATTTTCCGACCGCCGGCGGCGGCACCGCGAACCAGTCTTGGTTCAGCTGCTTCGTAAACTTTAAGAGCTACCGGAGCAAGCAGTGCTACTGTAATTGGCTCAAAAGCAGCGACCCGGGGTGTGAAAACTCCAGGCAAAACCAGTGTTAAAGTTAAAAATACTAAAACTATCGACCGTTTCAACTTTTTTGCTCCGATGATTTATTGACTTATGCAATATACTCTGCAATTTGCATATTGCAAGATTTTGTTTGAATAAATTCTCCTCAAAGCAGATTTTTTAATCCCGGCGGCGGCCTTTCCGCTGAATAATATCGTTATTTTCGTTGAGTACTACCACTTTGGGCTCATAAGTAAGAGCGTCCTTTTCGTCGTAAACCGAAAACGCCATAATAGTTATAACATCTCCCACATTGCCTTTGTGTGCCGCAGGGCCGTTCAGGCAGAAAACTTTACTGTTTACCTTGCCGGGGATGGCGTAAGTTTCCAGCCGTTCACCGTTATTGCGGTTTACCACCAGAATTTTTTCGTAGGGTAATATACCGGCTTCTTCCAGGATTGCCGGATCGATTTCCAGAGAGCCTTCATAATCCAGTTCACAAGCGGTTATACGGGCAAGATGGATCTTGCCGCTGAGCATTATCTTTTGCATAAAAATCAACCTCTATTTGTTAAGTTTGCTATTTTCTTTAATACATTAATATAACCTCTATAAAAAAAATTGCCCATTCTTTGTTGCATTTTATCCAAAAAAGTAATATATTATAAGCAAATTATATTTTTTATAACAATTTTTCAGGTTTTTTATGGGAACGACATCTGTATTTCTTGATTTACTCGCAGCCTTTGCTATCGGGTATCTGCCGGGTGGGGTAGTGGCACTGGTGGTGTGGCTTATTGGCAAACGCTCGGCGGCTATGCCACTTTTCCGGGCAGACCTTATTACATTTTTTCTGCCGTTGATCGTCTGGTTTGTAATGTATAAATATAACTGGAGCTTTGCAAAAAATCCACACAATGGCTTGCATGAGCTTATTCTGTTGGGTTGGGTCTGGAGTGTTTGTACTCTGGGCAGACTGCTTATACCACGCTTTACCCACAAATTGCGTTTCCGGCTGGCGGCGATCCATGCCGGGAGCATTACTTTGCTGGCAGCAATACTGCTGGCATTGTTCTTTCAGCGTTCTTTTAAATAAGCAATTATGAATCCTCCTGTTATCAAAAATGCTGCAATCATCGGGCTGGGGTTGCTGGGAGCTTCTCTGGCTTTGGCATTAAAATCGAGCGGGATCAGGCGTTTGGGCTGGGCCCGCCGCTGTGAAACACGCTTGTGGTGCATGGAGCATGATGTTATTGACGAAACGGCTGATGATGTTGCAGAAATATTGAAAAATGCCGATATTACCATACTTTGCCTGCCGATCCCGGCGATTTCGCAATTTATAACCGATCATGCACACGAATTCAAACCCGGCTCCATTGTTACTGATATTGGCAGCGATAAAGGTGTTATCGTAGCTGCGGGCGAAGCCGCCCTTGAGCCATACGGCATATATTTTATCGGCTCTCACCCCATGGCTGGCACCGAAAAAAACGGTTGCGAAGCGGCTTTTGCTGAACTTTATGATAATGCGGAAATCTTTGTAACTTACACAGATAAGAGCGATCAGGCAGCCTTGGATGCTGTGGAAAAGTTCTGGCATTTGCTCAATATTGCCAGAGTTAAACGCATTACGCCTGATGTGCATGACGATCTGGTTGCCCACACCAGTCATATATCGCATTTGCTGGCATTGGCGTTGACCCTTTCGGTACTGGATTGCCACAGTGCCGAAGAAGAAGCTTTGCGGTACAACGGATGTGCCACCGGTTTTCGGGATACCTCGCGTATCGCCTCCAGTTCGCCGGTCATGTGGCGGGAGATCATTGAAAACAATCAAAGTGCCGTGGTTGCCGCTGCCAGAAAGTGCGAACATATTTACCACGAGATCGTCAGCAGCATTGAAGATGGCGATTTTGACCGTTTTGAAGAGCTCTTTGCCCGGGGCAAATTTTTGCGGGATAAGTGGATGGATTACAAAAAAGCTCAAAGAGAAAAGCTCAAGAAGTGAGATTTTTCCTTATTATTGAGTATATTTCGCCAGCGTCTTGAGTATTGCCAAGCAGTATACAGCCAACTAATTTATCCTGATAATAAAAGAGTTTTTTCAGAGATTTATCATCTTTCTGACAGTTGGACAGCAAATTTTCCTGATTGGTTTTTCCGGCAATATAAATCGGTAAATCGTTGATTTTGCTGCGGCATTCATCGGGGAGGGGGGTATATTCTGCAAATTTTCCAGCTATATTTGCTCCGGCGATCCTGCCTTGCATACAGGCACTTTTGTAATACCGGTTGGGGTTGCCGCAAATACTGGCACAATCACCGGCAGCGTAAATATTCCTGCAATCTTTTACTTGCATAAGATTATTTACTTCAAGTTCCAACCCCAAGTTGCCTGCATTTTCCAAGCCGATCGCACTGATTATAAAATCCGCATAAATAACAGTGCTTGCCAAATCATTCAAGCGGCATTTTACACCATTTTGATTGATAAAATCCTGAATACTGCAAGCGGTATGAAGCGTTAAATTTCTATCTTCCAACAGCTTTTTCTGCAAAAACATTGCCGATTCTGTATCAAGTATTCCGTGTAAAATGGTGTTGTGCTGTTCAACGATATGGACTTTCAGCTTTCTTTTAAGCAAGGCAGAGGTTATCTCCAGACCCAGTATGCCGCCGCCAACTATTACGACTTCGGCTTCCGGAGTGATTTGTTTTTCAACTGCTTTAAGGTCGCTATGATTGTGTATAGAAAATATCTTCCCGGCAACTTCCGGCGGAGCCGGTAATTTACGGCTTTGCTTGCCGGTTGCCAGCAGTAAACGGTCAAACTTCAAAACTGTATTGTCCTGTAAGGTTACGGTTTGACTGGATTTATCGACCTTGACCACTTTTTCCGATAAATGGATATTTATTTGTTTTTGCCGGTAAAACTCTTCCGGATAGATCAGCAGCCGTTCAAAGGGCATGGAACCGGCCAAAACCTCCGGTAATAAAGTACGGCGGTAGGGCAAAACATTTTCTTCGGTATAAAGGTCAATAGTGCTGTTTTGATCATGTTGGCGGATGGCAAGAGCGCCTTCGACCGCTGCTGGACCGCCGCCGGCAATTATTATCTGCATAAAAAACTCCCGTAATGTGGAACTTTACGATTTATCGGTTATATTATTAAAAAAGTTTATTTGTCCTCATAATATTAGACAAAACTTATGAAGCGATTGTTACATTTCAGCGAGTATTTAAAAGAAAAATATAATTCTCCGCTGCAGCGGATACCCATTGACCTTGCGTTGGGTTGCCCAAACCGTGCCAACGGCGGATTCGGCGAGGGCTGCATATTCTGTTCGGAAGATGGAGCCCGTGCCCGTCATCTTGCCCGCACCGGACTGGCTTTGCCGGAACAAGTCCGGCGGGGTATGGAGTATGTAAATAATCGTTACGGCAAGCATGACTCATACATAGCGTATTTTCAGAGTTTTACATCAACCAATGCCCCGGTGGAAAGACTGCGGCAGCTTTATGAAGAAGTTTTGCAATCTGCTGATTTCAAAGTTGTTATAATTTCCACCCGCCCGGATGCCTTGCCGGATGATGTTTTGGATTATCTGGCAGAACTCAATACCCGGTACGAAGTATTTATTGAACTGGGTATCCAGACTGCCAACGACCGGACATTGCTGGAAATCAACCGGGGACACGACTTTGCTGCGGTTCAGGAAGCGTGTGCAAAACTATCTGATCGCAATATCAGGATCGTGGGGCATTTTATACTTGGTTTGCCCGGAGAGAGTTTGGAGGATTGGCTCAATACTGCTCAAGCGGCGGCAAAACTGCCGTTGTGTGCGGTAAAAATACATCAGCTTATGGTGCTTAAAAATACCGTACTTGCCCGCCGTTTTGGAGAAAACCCCAATTATATATCGCCATTGAATGAATATGAATATGCCGCCGGATTAAAAGCGTTTCTGCAAGCTCTGCCGGAAAACTGGCTTTTGATGCGGTTGATGGCGGATGCTGGCGACAATCAGCTGGAAGCCCCAAAGTGGTGGATGAAAAAAGGGCAGTTTTTAAGCTTTTTCGAGCAATATTTTTATGACGACAATACTCAAGCCGGGGGCTTTATCACTACCCGCACAGCTGATGGTACGCCTACACTTTATCACCCCACTTACAAACAGCATTTTCACTCTCTTGCCGGGGCAGGGAGCGAAGCGGAAAAGAAGTTTGCCGAACCTTCGGAACTTTTGCCGCGTTTGGTACTTGCGGCAAAGGAAAATCAACCGGTCCGTTTGCTGGATATAGGTTTCGGGCTGGGCGGCAACGCCTTTGCGGCGATAAGCTGTGCAAGGCAAGTACCTGCAAGTACTCTGGAGATCGTTTCGCTGGAAAATGATGAACGCACCCTCCGGGCTGCCGCCACCCTTTACCCAGCTGGAGATTGGCGGAGGGATATATTGGAAACACTTTGGCAGAAACATGCTGCAGTTTACGGAAACAGTAAAATAACGCTGCTGCTGGATGACGGCAGAAAATCAATACAAACGCTTCCGGCAGACCACTTTGATCTGGTCTGGCTGGATGCTTTTTCTTCTGAAGTTAATCCGGAGCTGTGGAGCTGGCAGTTCCTTAAAGAGTGTTACCGCATTATGAAAAAATGCAATTCGCTGCTGCTGACTTACAGCAGTGCCCCCAGCGTGCGGGGCGGTTTGTTCAAAGCCGGATTCAGTGTCAGCGAAACGCCATCATTCGGCCGTAAAAGAGGAGGGACTCTTGCCGGAAAGGGCATTCCCAAAGTCATGGACTCTTTGCCGGAAAAAGAGTTGCACATTATTAAAGATTCCACAGCCGGAACCCCTTACAGCGATCCGGGATTGAACAATACTGCAATATGGATAATCGAACACCGGAAGAAACTTATTGAAAAATTACGCCGGCGGGGTATCCCAAAGTGGTACAAAGCCAAATAAAATTTGACAAATCGAATTTTTATGATATATTCAACACAAATAAAAAAGTAAGGTATGTCTAAATGAAAAGAACCAATCATTTTACCCTTATTGAGTTGTTGGTTGTAATTGCAATAATTGCCATATTGGCAGCTATGCTTTTACCGGCTCTTTCGGCAGCCAGAGAAAAGGCCCGTAGTACGGTTTGTTTGTCAAAGCTGAAGAATCTCTGGCTTGGTCAGTATCTTTACGCCAACGATCACAAAGGCACCATTGCCGTATCGTATCATCACAGTACCGAAGAAGAGATGGCACGCATGTGCGGGTACGGCAGCTCCTGCCGGATCATCAGCGGCCGCCATGCCGTACCCAATTTGCTGGTCTGCGGCGGCTACATGGGCTTTATGCCATCGCCGGAAGCAACCAATCTCAAGAAAACAGATATTGAACCAAATTTCCGCTGCCCCAGCGACAGTGTGCTTTTCGGCACGACTTCCGCTGAAGAAGGCTATTATGTGAATACATCGTATATCTTTTTGTATCACAGTACGATTCAGGCAGCGGAGGAAACGGAAACTATTTCCGGTTACGACCTTAAAGACAGTTCCGGCAACGGCATCGGCAGAAGACTCATCGGGCGGGATAACCCATCTGCTATGATCATCCACGATGCTCCGGGGAGTTGGGCTGCCCACCTGTCGCAGAAAAGCGGCTCCACGCCCATACATGCCAACAGCGTAAATGCCGTACATCTGGGCGGGCATGGCGTAACGATAACAGTTTCCGCCGCCGATCAGGCAAAAGATTGGAAGTGGGCGGGCTTTGCTGCCCGCTATGAAGAAATAAGCAAATAACAACCCTTTGACATTGATTTTATGGTTACCGACCCTGTATGCAAGATGACTTTCCCGCCGGAAAAAGCGGCGGCAACATTTGATTACAACAACACAACATACTACTTTTGCAACCCCAACTGCAAAGTGAAGTTTGCGGAAAATCCGGAACTTTATTTAAGCGGCAATGCTCCCCAAACAGCCTGCTGCTGTTGTGCCGAAGCCTTTGAAGATGACGATGCAGTTATCCGCAAACGGCTGCGTAAACTTTTTGCCGGATTTATTACGGCTTCAGCAATAACTGGTATTATTGCAATTCTGAATTACGGCAAATTTTTTGACAGCCAAATCAGTAATTATATACAGTTTATATTGGCAACGGTTGCGGTTTTCGGTTCCGGTGGATTTCTGCTGCTGCGGGGGATCAAATCATTGCGGGGATTCAAACTCAATATGTTTACCCTGATAAGTATGGGCATAAGTGCGGCATACTTTTACAGTGTGTATGCACTCTTTTTTGCTCATACCCTGCCGGAAACTTTGCTGAATGATCAGGGTGCGGCACGACTGCACTTTCAGGCGGCAGCGATGATAACAGCGTTGGTCATTCTCGGTCAATACCTTGAAGGTAAAGCCAGTTCCGGAGCTACCCGAGCCATCCGTTCTTTGATGGAGCAGCTGCCCGCATTCGCTCACCGGGTCAGGAAATGCTGCGGTACGGTTACAGATGTGGCATTGGCTGAAGTTGCCGTTGGCGATTGGCTGAAAATACTGCCCCATGAAAAAATTCCGGTGGATGGCGTGGTTGTTGAAGGTACCGGCTCGGTTGATGAATCCATGCTTACCGGCGAAGCACTCCATGTGGAAAAAGCTCCCGGAACCAAACTTGCCGCCGGCACACTCAACGGCAATACCATATTAGTTATGCAAGCGGAAAAAGTCGGCAGCGAAACCTTGCTTGCCCGGATCACTGAACTGGTAAAGTCAGCCCGCACCACCAAACTGCCCATTCAGAAATTGGCGGATAAAGTTTCGGCTGTATTTGTTCCGGCGGTGCTGGCGGTGGCATTGGGTTCGCTGATTTACTGGGGATTTTTTGCCGGTAACTGGTCGATGGCTTTAGGTAATTTTATATCGGTATTACTGGCGGCATGCCCCTGTTCGCTGGGATTGGCGGCACCGCTGGCGGTGATCGTGGGAGTCGGCACTGCTGCGGGGCAGGGGATCTTGATCAAAAATCCCTCCGCATTGGAAGATTTGCGGAAAGTCGATACCCTGATGCTGGATAAAACCGGTACTTTGACCGAAAATAATCTGGTGGTAAGCAATGTCTTTATTGCTGACGGCATCGACCACACATTGTTTTATCAGGCATTGTTTGCCTTGGAACAAAACAGCAATCACCCCCTTGCCCAAACGGTCTGCCGGATGAAAGAGTTTGAGCAATACGCCGATGATCTGCCGGAGGCAGAGGATTTTTCCAGCATTACCGGCAAAGGTTTATCCGGCATTGTCAACGATATAAAATTTGTGCTGGGCAGTTGGGATTATCTGAAAAGCGAATTTATTGATGTGGAAAGTTTTGCACAAGCAAATAATCTTGACTTGACCAATCTGGATAAATCCATGCTTTTGCTGGGTGCCAACCGTAAAGTATGGGGTTTTGTAATGGTCAGTGATGTAATAAGAGCCGATGCCGGAACTGTTACTGCCGAATTAAAAAACAGCGGGCTTGATCTGGTTATCATTTCCGGCGATAACACTGCGGCGGTAAAAAATTGTGCTTACACGCTGGGCATAGAAGAATTTTACGCTAAACTCACCCCAAAAGAGAAGTTGGAAAAAGTCAAAAACCGTCAAGAGTTCGGCCGTTGTGTTGCCATGGCTGGCGATGGAGTAAACGATGCGGCCGCACTGGCAGCAGCCGATGTAAGTATAGCTATGGGCAGCGGCTCGGCTCCTGCTTTGGAAAATGCCTCCATAACTTTGTTGGAAGGCAATATTGCCAAGCTGGGCAAGCTCTTTGCCATCAGCCAGGCAGTAAACGATACGATCCGGCAGAATCTTTATCTGGCTTTTGCCTACAATATAACACTTATACCGCTGGCGGCGGGCGTGTTTTACGGCATATTAAAGTGGCAGTTCAGTCCGGTTTTAAGCAGTATAGCCATGTCGGGCTCCTGCTTGCTGGTGGTGTTCAATTCGCTGAAACTGCGGTATATGTTCCATAAATAAAAGGCTCCGTTCCAAATAAGGGTCGGTACTTGGGGGGAATGGGAACAGAGCTAAATAAAAACAGCTTGGCAATAGTTTATTACCACTGTTGCCAAGCCGATGCTCGATCAAATATCACCCGCGGCTGAAGCGGTTTGCTCCGTAGCCGGGCAGGCGGGAGAGGAAAAGTTCACTGCGGGGCGATAATTGCCGCATCAGGCTGCTGCTGCCTGAAACTTTTTCGTAATATTCCCGTTTGCCTACACCTTCGATACTTTCGCTTTTAAGTTCACCATGTGTGGAGGTTTGCTGATTTTGCATTGCCAGAAACAACGCCTGTTCACACACTGCACAAAATACCAGCAAATCTCCCATATCCAGCAAATCGGTGCCGATTGCCAGCATAATATCTTCTTCCGCCATCTTTACTGCGGCAGTTTGAGTTTCAGCAGCAAGGGATTGCCAGAACTTCTGCTGCAAATGACATTTGAAATATTCCTGGATTTGGATCATAGATGTTTGCATAAGTTACTCCAACAGTTATAAAAAACTCCGGAACAGGAACAAGCCGGTTCCGGAGCATAAATTACTTACGATCAGGCATTACGCAACGCTTTAAGTGCTTCGGCACTGCCTTTGACATTGCAAATACGGCAAAGACGCTGTTTGGCGTTTTTGAACTCAAAAGTAAGTTCGCCGATCGCCATACGCTTTACCCCGTCAAAGCCCTGGGGCGTGGCATCTACATCAGTAATGCTGCGGCCCTTCAAACTGGCAAGCCCCAAACCGGTGGTATCCATTATCCAAATATCGCCGTCGGGTACATCCGGGTCTGCCATAATGGTCATGCCCCGGCCGGAAATTTCGTTGACTACGGTTGCCACATAAGCACCTCGGCGTTCATCGCTCCGCAAAACCTGCAGCGAGGATTTGTACTCGTTGGAAAGCACCCGTGCCTGACCGGGACTGCACAAAATCTGCATGGGGTCACCGCCTTCGGCAAGAATGTTCTGTGCGGCATCGTTGATCATAAAGCTGTCCACAGCCAAACCTTCGGCGTCGATTACCATGGCATTTTCGCCGGTGGCAAAGCAGTAAAGCCCCCCGGCTTCGCCCCGGACAGCCGCACCCGGTTCACGGCGGACACCAAAGAGTGCCACCCGGTTGAGGTCGCGGGCAAGTTCGCTCATGGCAAAAGCGGTCTGCCGGTTGATCTGGTTGTCGATGGAGCCGTAAACATTCACAGCCAGAGCGGTACCGGTAAGCACGATATCTTTGCGGAAAATCTGCATGTAGTTGTATTCGGTATTGCTCAAATGGCTGGTTTCTTCGCCGTCGCCATTGGCTGAACCTTCCGCCATGGGCGAGCTTACGATATTCAATGTATCGCCTTCAGCAGCCATAGCAAGAGCAGAACCGTTGGCACCGGCAAGTTCCAATGTAAAGTTATCACTGGCAAGTGCAGTTACCCGGAAGAGTGCCGGATCATTTTCCACCACCAGCAAGGTGCCGGTTTTCAGCTTTGCAATATCGTTGGCGGCGGCAGTGACCACATTACCGGCAACGCTCAAAACTTTAACACTGCGGCCGGTGATCTGATCTTCCAGCCACTCATGTTTCTGGGCAGAGCCGTCGGCAACGGCAGTGAAGTTGGAAATAAAGCGGGGTTCATCCTTTACCACGGTGGAAAGAATGTCGGAAAGGTCGCGTTTTTTGTTGAGAAAACTGTAAGCATAAATAGCCATAATAAAATTCCTTTTAAGTTAAAATAGAGTTGGTCAAACGATTTCACGGGCATGGGAGATCATCATTTCCAATGCGTCCATGCGTTTGAGGTCTTTACCGGTAAAAATATTTTCCGGAGCTTTGCCCGGTCGGCTGCCCGCACCGGGTTTAAGCGGCAAATCAAAAAATCTGGGTTTATCAGCTTTAAGCTGCTGCATAAACGCTTTTACCGCTTGAGGATCGTCGGTTTGAACACTGTTTTTCTGCAATACAAATTCCAGATATTCTATATCGTTGAAACTGTAATCTTTGGCAATAGTGCTCAATGCCTGACTTTGCTTGAGCTTTTTAAGCTCGGCAGCGTGATTATCCCGTTGGCAAGCGGTGTCGTGCAGCTCCTGACGCATCCGGTCAATTTCCGGAATATCTTTGTGCATGTATTCAGCAAAAGAGCGTTTGAGTTCTGAAAGTTCATGCTGCAAATCACTTAACTTGTCTGGCGGGAGTTCCTGCGTTGTTTGTAAATCAGGAACGGGGGGAGGGGTATCACAGGGCGGAGCGGCCGATGCGATGAAAGACTCATCTACCATATATTCTCCTTTTTAAGTAAATGATTAACAAAAGCATCCTGTACGATCCGCCGTGTGCGGATAACATTGCTTTCCGTTAATCAGCTTTTTTGTCAACAAAAAGGAGATTTCAAGCATAAAAAAAGCCCGGAAGCGTAAAACTCCCGGGCTGAAAAACAGAGATAAGATTTATCAGTATTTTTTATCAGCGTAGGCTACCCAGCCGCCGGCTTTGACCAGTTCAAGGTCAAACGGGGCGATCTCAAACTTGTAGACCTTGGTCAGTTTGTCGTTGCTGATAGTGAACTCAAACTTTTCCAAATCGGTTTTACATTCAGCAGATGTATTGGCAAAGTTGGCAAAAATATCATCAATGCTTGCTTCATCCAGCTGGATCGCAGCCAAGCCGCAGTTGAACATGTTCTGGCGGAAAATGCGGGCAAAGTTTACCGCGATCACCAGATTGATGTTGTTGCATTCCAACACCCACGGAGCGTGTTCGCGGGAAGAACCGCAGCCGAAGTTGGCACGGGTGACGATGACCGCTTTGCCTTCAATATCTTTTTTGGGGTCAAAACCTTCCAGCGAAAGGTCTTCCAGGCAGTAGGGTTTGAGAGCTGCTTTAGTCAGCTCGGTCAGATATTTTGCCGGTATGATTTCGTCGGTATTGATATCCGAACGGTCGAGAAAGAGGATTTTACCATTAAAGTTTTTCATAATTTTATACCTTTACAGCAATAATTTCAACCTTTGTAGAGCGGCGAATTGGTTATCACTCCGGCAATGGCAGTAGCTGCCGCAGTTGCCGGACTCATCAAATGCACCATGCCGCCTTTACCCATACGGCCGTTGAAGTTACGGTTGGTGGTGGAGGCACAAACTTCGCCGTTGGCAAGCACCCCGTTGCTCATACCCAGACAAGCACCGCAAGTGGGGTTGGTTACGCAGAAACCGGCTTCCATAAATATATCGATCAAACCTTCTTTGAGAGCCTGACGGTAAATAAGCGGAGTTGCCGGAGAAACCACAGCACGCACCTTGTCGCTGACCTTTTTGCCTTTAAGGATACTGGCAGCGATCCGCAAATCTTCCACCCGGCCGTTGGTACAGCTGCCGATATAGACCTGATCCACCGGTGTACCGGTCATTTCCCGAACTGTTTTTACCTGATCGGGTTTGTAGTTGAAGGTCACTACCGGCTCCAGAGTGGTTACATCAAAGTCAATAACTTTGGCGTAAACTGCATCATCATCCGGGCAGAATTTGCTGTATTCAGCCAGAGCAGCTTCCTTGCTGGCAAATTCGTCAGCAATAAAGGGCCAGAGATAATCCACCGTGACCATGTCAGGGTAGCAGATACCGCAAGTACCGCCGGCTTCGATCGCCATGTTGCAAAGGGTCATGCGGGCGTCCATCTTCATAGCTGCGACAGCTTCACCGGCAAATTCAATAACATGGTCAGTAGCACCGTTGACGGTAAGAGTTTTGATTACCGAAAGAATAACATCTTTGGCATAAACACCTTCCGGTAATTTGCCGGTAATGTTGACCTTGATGGTTTCAGGCTCACGCATGGTACAGACACCTTTAAGAATGCCCACTTCCAGGTCAGTAGTTCCGACTCCTGCGGCAAAAGCACCAAAAGCACCGTGAGTACAGGTGTGGGAGTCGCCCATGATCACCGTAAAACCTGGACGGACAAAGCCCTTTTCCGGGAAAATAGCATGGCAAACGCCGTTGTGACCGATATCAAAAAAGTCTTTGATATTGTGGCGGCGTGCCCAATCACGCAAAGTTTTGCCCTGTTCGGCAGTTTTGGAGTCCTTTGCAGGGGTAACATGGTCGATGACCGCCTTGATTTTTGTGGGGTCAAAGACACGGTCACGGCCGATGGCGACCAAATCATTGATAGCAATAGGGGTGGTGATCTCGTGACAGAAAACACGATCAAGACTCAAAACTGCCACGCCGGGGGCAGGGGAGTCAATGCGGTGTGCATCAAAGATCTTTTGAGCAGCAGTTTTACCCATGATTTATTCTCCTTGGATTGGATAAAGATTGTTTTCAGTGAATATATACATTATATAAGATAATGCCGCAAATGGACTTTGTCAATCCTCAATTACTATTATCTTGATAATATTCTGTACTTATTGAGCATTTTTAAAGCTGATTTTTCCGGCAAACAACTTTTCCGGCACATCAGCATCAGAAAAAATATCGCCATTAAACAGGGCAGGGGCAGCAAATGGAAGATTTTTTACAATACTTTCCGCTTGCTCAAGCTCAAGCGTTTCGCTTTCCAAATAAAGTACGCTGCATTGCTCAAAAGCAGATATTCTTTGAACATCATCTGCCGAATGGATCTCCCAAACTATCTCCAAATCAAGCTCCAATGCCTTTTTGTAAAGCTCAGTAAGTTCGATTTGATCGAGCAGGGGGACAATTATGCGAATCGCATCTGCACCCCACAACTTGGATTGCATAAGCTGGTAAGAGTCCACAATAAAATCCCAGCGGATTATCGGCAAATCAACCAGATGGGCTACACCGGTAAGCATACTTGGTTCGCCGCAATAAAAATGTTTTTCAGTAACAACCGCTAAAGCCGCAGCTTTTTGGGAGGCAAACTTTTTTGCCGATTCCAGAGCATTGAAATCAACATTGACCGTTCCGGAACGGGGAAAGGCTTTTTGCAAAGCATAAATATTGCAAAACTCATTGCCGGACAGTTTGGCGGCAAGCTCCCGGTGTTTGCGGTGATGCTGACTGCACAACTCCGCTATCGCGTCAGGCGGTAACAGCATTTTCTGTTTTTGAAGATCCTGCCGGACAAGATCGGCACATTGCCGGTAAAAATCTGAAAGATTCATTTTATACCCTAACCTCTTTTTACAAGTAATTTTTCGGTGCAAAAGATAGCACCAACCCAGACTTTTGTCAAATATTTAACAACTAAAAAATGTTGACAAAACTTCCTTATTATAGAATCTGTTGAAAAATGAAATATAAATAACTCCTGGAGTTGCAAGGCTGAAAATCAATAAAAAAACATTTAAAGTTAATCACAAGTTATTAACAGCCACTATTTATAATAATGCTAACTATTTAATATACAAGTTGTTAAAAAACTAACAAACACCTCACCTTGCCATAATCCACTTAACATAACATGGATTATGCGACATAATATTTTAGTCGGAAAAGCCCTTCTGACGAGGCTTAAGGTATTTCCCATGTAACAACACCCGGAAAGGTTTGATCGCTGTCAGAATTGATTTGCAGTGTTTTTCTTTTTCGACGGATTTTTTTCTTTTTCTAACGACAAAAGCCAAAAAATCCGGCGAAAAGAAAACTGATAAAACTGTCACTGGTGGATGGTTAAAGAATTTACGGTAAGGTTATCCGGAGAATAAAAAAGGCCGGTAAGTGGTGACTTAACCGGCAAACCCATAAAAAGGATAGGGGTTACAAATAATGATCCGGGTTGTATGGGTGGATGATCTTGCAAAAGTTTACTGGGGTATCATAATCGGTTTTGTTGTCATATTCAAGGCATTTATTCCAGCAGCACAATTTACTTGATACCGGATAATCAATACCGAAAAAACCTTCATCAAGACAAGCGATAATTTCTCCGGCAAGGGCTTTTTGAGTTTTATACCCCCTGCCCCGCTATGATTTTTATGCCGGATAATTCAACTCTTTGAGTTTATCGATGAGCAGCTCACGAACAAATGCCAGCGGGGTAAAGAATTTTTCCGAAAAATCCACTGAAATATCAAGCAAATCACCACCGTTAAACACAATGAGCAACTGCATAAGTTCATTCAAATCTGCCAGTGCATGTTTAAGTAAACTGTTACGCAAAGCCAAGGTACCCGGAGCCTCTTCGGTATCTGCAAAATTATATACTCTTGATAAAAATTTTCCAAAACCGCAAGTTACAGCTAAAACTTTTTGATTCTGATTAAAGTTGACATGAGCAGCTGCAAGCAAGTTCCACTCTACAACCAGCTTTTCTACCCTTCTTGCAGGTTCAAAGGAATTGCGGCGACGGTTTTCCAGAGACGAATTTTCTTCGGGATCCTCCTCCCACTGTTCCATTTCCAGCTTCAGCGTCCGCAAAGGGTCACTTACTCCGGTGGGAACCAATTCCGGCTGGCTCATCAACCGCTTGAAGATCATCTCTTCTTCTCCGGGCAGATCGATACAGCTTTTCAGAGCATGAAAATACCCGGCTATACGCAATTCATCTTTGCGTATTTCCTTTGACCAGGTATATTCATCCCATTTTTCTCTGAAAGACCAATCCATAGTCCCCTGCCCGGCTCTATCAAAATTATTCGGCTATTTCCAAACGGGGAGCATCACCCCAAAGCCGTTCCAGCTCGTACTTTGCCCGGGCTTCTTCATCCATAACATGGATTAGAACGCTGCCAAAGTCGATAAGCACCCAGCCGCTGGTATGTTCGCCATCAACAGCCAATGCCCGCCGCTGGAACTTTTCCCGTACCACATCTTCCAAATGACCGACCAATGCTTTTAAATGGGGTACACTTGTAGCGGTAACGATCACAAAAAAATCGGCAATACTGCTGATGTCACGCACATTCAAAGCCACCACATCGCTGCCGAGTTTTTCCAATGCCTGTTGGGCACAAAAGCGTGCCAGCATCTCTTCCTTCTGATTATCCGCCATAATTAAACCTCTCTATTTTAACGGTAAAGACCGTGTTCTTCTATATAACGCAGAACATCTCTACTGATAATATGCTCCACATTTGATTTTTTTGCCAATTCTTTTCGCAAATTAGTTGAAGATATTTCAACATATTCGCCTGTAATCAGACTATTTTGCAGTTTTTTACACAACTCTTTACCCCAGAAATCTTCCGGAAGAATCAATTTGTGCAGCTCATCACCTTTTCGGGGAAAAGCCAACACAGTGTATTTTTCTGCTAAACTCCGGGCATTATACCATGTATGCAACTGTTCAAGACTGTCCTGACCGATCAAAAGTTGCAATTCTGCTTCAGGATATTCGCTTTGCAGTGCGTCCAGCACTTTGTAGGAATAGGATGGATCGAAGCACTTTCTTGCTTCGATATCAGATACTTCACAGCCGGGTATTTTTTCTGCCACCAGTTTGACCATTGCCAAACGGTGTGCAAACTCACTCATCCTGCCGGCTGCTTTATGGGGAGGTGCCCAGCTGGGCACCCACAACACCAAATCACTTAACCCTAAATCCAGCACCCGCCGGGCAAGCATTTCGTGTCCGGGGTGCGGCGGGTCGAACGCACCGCCTAAAAAGGCGATGCGTTTTTTGCTCAAAGTTTTTTCACTCAACACAGTCAAGGTCAATGCTTGACCGGTTCAATGACATCAAAGCCGGTGAAGGGCCGCAGCACTTCCGGTACCACCACGGAGCCATCGGCACGCTGATTGTTTTCCAAGATAGCAATAGCGGCACGGTCGGTCATAGCGGTTGCACTGATAGTGTGGACGAAACCACGCTCGTCGCCATCTTTATAGCGGATATTCAAACGGCGGCTCTGGAATTCAGTCAAGTTGGTGTTGCTGGTAACTTCCCGGTAAGCATCAAAACCGGCGAACCATGCTTCGATATCGTACTTTTTGTAACCGGGTGCCCCCAAGTCGCCAACGCAGACATTGACCACATGGTAGGGCAAACCAAGCTGCTGGAGCAAATATTCTTCATTTTCCAGACAGAATTCATGGAACTTCACCGAATCCTGAGGTTTGCAGAAGATGATCTGCTCGACCTTGTGGAACTGGTGAACCCGGAAAATACCACGGCTGGCTTTGCCGTAACTGCCGGATTCCGTACGGAAACAGGGGGTGTAAGCTGTATAACACAAGGGCAGATTGGCCCCATCCAGCACTTCGTCGGCATGGAAACCCACCAGGGTCTGTTCAGATGTACCGATCAAAGCCAGATCTTCATCTTTAAGTGCATAGGTCTGGTCGGCAAAGAACGGCAGATAACCGGTACCGAACAGAGTCTTTTCTTTGGCAAGACAGGGGGTCATAAAAAGCTGGAAACCACGGTTGACCAGCTCACGCTGGGTCCAGAAGAACAATGCCTGAACCAGCTGGGCACCCTTGCCCTTCCAATAGTAGAAACCGCTCTGGGCAACTTTGGCACCACGCTGAGTATCAATAATATCCAGCATTTCGCCCAGTTCCTGATGATCCCGCACCTTAAAGTCAAACTGCGGAATAGTACCGACTTTACGCAGCTCCACATTGTCTGCGTCGGTCTGACCATCGGGCACATCATCTGCCAGCAAATTGGGCAGAAATGCCGCCATGGCGTTCATCTTATCTTCCAGACGGTTCAAGTGACCTTCGCTGGCAGAGAGGCGTTCTTTAAGTTCCCGAACCTGATCCCGGGCGGCGGGATTATCTTTGCATTCTTTGCTCAAGCGGTTGCGTTCGGAACGCATATTTTCCACTTCGCCAAGCAAATTGCGGTATTCAACATCCAACGCAATAAGTGTATCGACATTTACTGCACTGCCACGACGGGCACAATTCTTTTTAATCAGCTCCGGATTTTCCCGGAGAATTCTCAAATCAATCATTTTGCAAACCTCAATTTTTCAAATCAAATCAGAACTGGGGCATGGGATAATCGGCGGTGAAAGCCTTCACTTCTTCGCCCAGAGCCTTCAAACCTTCCACATCTTCCCGCAAAGCCACACCGCGTTCGATAAAGTCGGCGATTCTAACCATGGCATCTTCTTTCATGCCGCGGGTGGTAACAGCCGGGGTACCGATACGGATACCGCTGGTAACAAAGGGCTTTTCCGGATCGAAGGGGATCATATTCTTGTTGACCGTGATCCGGGCAATATCCAACGCATTGGCTACCGCCTTGCCGGTGGCCTGTTTGGGACGAAGGTCAACCAGCATCAGGTGGTTGTCGGTACCGCCGGAAACCATACGGAAGCCACGCTTGGTCAGCTCTTCAGCCAGCACTCTGGCATTGGTGCGGACCTGCTTCTGATAAGCCTTGAATTCATCAGTCATAGCTTCGCCGAAGCAGATGGCTTTGGCAGCGATAACATGTTCCAGCGGGCCGCCCTGCATACCGGGGAAGACCTTGGAGTTGATCGCCTTGATATATTCTTCGCGGCAGAGGATCAAACCGGCACGGGGACCACGCAGAGTTTTGTGGGTGGTGGTAGTTACCACATCAGCATAGGGTACCGGGCTGGGGTGTTCACCGGCAGCGACCAGACCGGCAATGTGAGCCATATCCACAAAGAGTTTAGCACCGACTTTGTCGGCAATTTCACGCAAACGGGGGAAATCAATGATCCGGGGGTAAGCACTGGCACCGGCAAGGATCATCTGGGGTTTGTTTTCCACAGCAAGGCGTTCGATTTCGTCATAGTCGATCATTTCGGTTTCGGCACTTACACCGTAGGGTACAATGTTGTAGAGCTTACCGGAGAAGTTCAGCGGATGACCGTGGGTCAGGTGCCCGCCGTGATCCAGACTCATGGAAAGCACAGTATCGCCGGGGTTGACCAATGCCATGTAGACTGCCTGGTTGGCGGAACTGCCGGAGTGAGGCTGAACATTAGCTGCTTCGGCACCGAAAAGTTTGCATGCTCTTTCAATGGCAAGGCTTTCGATTTCGTCAATAAATTCGCAGCCGTTATAGTAGCGTTTGCCGGGATAACCTTCGGCGTATTTGTTGGTCAGAACCGAACCTTGAGCAGCACGAACGGCACAGCTGGCAAAGTTTTCGGAAGCGATCAATTCAATACCGTCGGACTGACGGACAGCTTCTTTATCAATGATCCTGGCGATAGCCGGATCGGCGTTGCGGATGGCGGCAATATCGTCGTAAGTAACTTTTTCCAGATTGGTCAAACGGCGTTCGTGCCGTGCTTCGCCGGAAAATTTGGTGGTCAAAAATGCACTTACGAGCTTCCAGCGGCAATCATCGGTCAGGTGGTCGCCGGAAAGAACTGCCACATTGGCACAGTTGTGCTGACGGGAAAGAGTTACACTTTCAGAATCTTCGCAAACCGCAGCACGCACGCCATGGTAACGGTTGGCGGCGATCGCCATACCGATTCCGGAACGGCAGATCAATATACCTGCATCTGCATCGCCGCGGGAAACCATTTCGGCAACCGCAGCAGCAAAGTCCGGATAATCGTCGGTCTTTTCCAAAGAATAAGCCCCGCAATCAATTACATTCAAGCTGTTTTCTTTCAACTGGGCGATCAAAGCACTTTTGGCTTCAAACCCGCCGTGATCGGCTCCAACTGCAATGGTCAAGGGAGTACTCTTGGCTGCAAAGTCCTGAATTGAAAAACTCATTTTTCCATCCTTTTGTTTT
>JAZSHD010000039.1:0-1558 GCA_045533055.1 Victivallaceae bacterium
TGGATTACTGTTTGCGAAATGTAAGCTACGACATTGTCGCCTTTGTTACACAGTATCACATTTTTGAGAATCAGCCACTTTTTTACGACAAAATGTTTCCTTTTAACATAGCAACTCAAGTACCGACCCTTATTGGGAACAGGGATTTTTTCAAAAAAAATCATTCAGAACAGAGTAAATATTCAGCCTTTGACTGCCTGAAATAGTACTTTTATTACTTGACAAATGGGTTTTCGGGGTTAAATTAATCCAAGCAGATTTATCGGGTTGTATAAAAAGGTGCTTTTAGGACAAAATATGCTGAATTCGGCTTTCATTTGCATACGCTCTGGAGCAATGCTGCCACTGCTCCGGAGGAAGAGCATTTCCGGCTTGCCAGAGAATGCAATATCAAAACTGTCACATAAACCGACCACCATATTTTTGACGCCTGGGAAGAAGTGGAAGCCGCCGGAGCATGAAATCAGCATGCACAACAGCATAGCTGCGTGGCGGAATGAAATTGCCGAAAGAGTCAAAGTTTACAATAAATATTTTATACCGGAGAAATGATTTTATGAAGCTTATAAAACCAAAATTTCTTGCCAAACTCTGTCGGCTGCTGCCCGACCCGAATTGGCGGATGATGACCGAACAATATGTAAAAATCACCGGCAAGTTCCCGGAAATCTCCAATGAGTTGTGGGATTTTATGAACGATAACCGGAAATTTATGCTGAAACACCGGCACGAATACCGTATTGTTTCGCTGGGGGCGGACTGTATGCCCCGGACTTATTCCACAGTTCACATGCTCAAACCCTGTAAAGCTGCCGGAGAAAAAGGTATGCCCTTTGACTTGGCAAATACCGAACCGCATGCTCTGGCTCATTTTCTGGAAAATGATTTTGCCGATTATTTCACGGGCGAATGGAGCTATGATTTTGAGCATAAACGCTGGCGGAACGCTCTCTGGAGCAATATGTTTTATCCCCACGATAAAGATTGCGACGAAACTTGTCTGGAAAAACTTCAGAACCGCCTGCGGGAACGGATCAAAAACTTCTACGAGCTGTTGGATTTTCCGGGGCTGGTGGTTTTTGCTGCTCACCGCCGTTACATGCAGTGGGAGCAGGGTGTTCCCGGCAAAATCGAAGATCTTGACCGTGCCGCAGCCAGACTTATGGAAATGCGGAAAGGCAAGCCCACGCGGATCGTGGTGATTTCCACCGATTGGGATGCTCCGGAAGAAACTATGCAGCACGCCCAATATGTCCGTTTGCGTTACCCGGATGCCGAATACCGCTGGTACGAAGGCTCCCGCCGGTATACTTTTGAATGTATGCACCACGAAATGAACTTTGTGCGGGAAGTCCGCAAAACCATTTGCGAAGGTTTGAATATAGATTACAACGGCTGAACTGCAGCAGCTTCAGTATAATCAGGACCACCAGCTGAGCTGGTGGTTTGTACAAGCCCTATAAGGGCATATTACGGGCATGCCCCCATAGGGGGCGCTGATAAAGGTCCCACCATTCGCACCAAGTTTCCGGCTGCTGCTGAAGCAGGTTGAGCTTTA
>JAZSHD010000031.1:0-2468 GCA_045533055.1 Victivallaceae bacterium
GTAGGTCAGTAAAAATCTTTATGTTCAACTTTTGTATTGTAACTTTTTTAAAACTTGAATGGCATTTATCTATTTGCAGAGCAAATAGATAAATGCCGGGAAAAGGTTTGGAAAAAGGGGGTGGAGTTTGAGGAGGGGGAAAAGGACCTTTCCTCAAAAGGTCTTTTCCCCCTCCTCAAGTACCGACCCTTATTGGGAACAGAACATGCTGTAAAAATTCGGCAAACCCGATATGTTGGGGCGGTTCTGAAAATTCTGACCGCTTCAACTTTTTTATGCTTTGATATTGCCGGAATGCTTTGTAATTTTCCTCTTCAAGTGCTATATTATTTTACGAAAAAGCAACTTTATTTGAGGAGGATTTTTTATGGCAAGACCCGAAATCACCTGGAGTTTGATGCACCCCACGCCGCTGGATGTGGATTACATGAAGCTCATTATCGACAAAGCCTCGCAATACCGGGTGGACAGTTTTGAAATTTGTGCCGACTGCCACACCGACTTGGGCGGCATGGATGGCTTGACCGACTACATCGACTACCCCGAAACTTATAAAAGCATCGACCAGACGGGAATTGCAAGCAATAAAGCCAAACTTAAAGAGATCCTTGCTCTTGCTCACAGCATCAACAAACCGGTCTACTACTGGCACCGGGAAGCTATGGTGCCGGATGGGCTGCTGCTGGATTTGCCGGATCTGCTGGACAGCAACGGCGAGTTTGATCTGCTGGGCAAGGCTTACGAAGAATTGCTCCGCTACAAAATCGACTCCACCTTCAAAGCTCTGCCGGAGCTGGACGGCATTGTGCTGACTTTGACCGAAGCTACTTATTCGGTGATCCATAACACCAATACAGAAAAATTCCCTCCGCAAAAAGTGGTTGACCACATGGTGAACATTTTTGCTGAAGAACTGCTCAAACGCAACAAACGCTTTATCCTGCGGTCTTTCGGCTCCATTGCTCAAGATTACGAAGATATTTTATGCGGGGCTGCCGCTGCGGCAAAAAAATATGGTTTTGAAATCGAAACCAAGATCACCCCTTACGACTTTGACCCGTTTTTGCCCACCAATCCGTTTTTGCGGAAACTCCCCGGGGCAAAGCTGGGGGCAGAGTGCGACTGTCTGGGCGAATTTCTGGGTGCCGGGATGCTGCCTGCTGAAAATGTGGAAAATATCGTAAAATATGTCCGCACCGGTCAGCAAATTGATGTTGACCGCTACACCTTGCGGCTGGACCGTATCGGCAACCGGATCTTTGACTGCTACGAAATAAATCTTTACGCCTACGCCCGGAGCATTGACGACCCAAGCGTTACGGCTGAAGATATTCGCCGGGAGTATCTGGCTTTGCACGCTCCGGAATCTGCCCGCAAAGTTTTTTATCAGCTGGGGCTGGATGGTTTTGAGCTGGTCAAAAAGACCAATTTTATTGACGGAAATGTTACTTTCCACCAATTTCCAAGTCAGTGCACCACCAAGTACCTGAAAGCCGGATTTATTTTTGCATTGTTCAAAAACAATGTGGATCTTGCCAACGGCAAAGGGGTCTGGTCGATCCTCCACGGGAATAAAACTCCCGGCAGAAGTGCCATATTGCAGGAAAAACTCGATGCCTGCACCATTGCTGAAAACGGTCTTGCCCTGCTGGAAAATCTGCCCGTGGAACCCGGCTGGGAAAAGGAGTATTCATGGCGGAAAAGATTGTGGAAAAACGCTCAGGCTGCAACCACCTCCTTCCTCTGGTTCTGCCGGGTGGTTTGTGCCTATTTTGACGATATGGAAGCTCAAGACGCCAACGCATCCAGCTTAAAACAAGCTGTTTCCGACGGGCAGGCAGCATTAAGTCAGCTTGCCGGATACGATTTAAGTAAAGCCAATATCCGGTCAGACGGTTTTGTCAACGGCTTGGATAAACACCTGTTTCATGCCTCATCGGATCTGGAAACGATCTATTACAAGCCATTTTATGCGATTTTCGGACTTTTGCTGGAAGAGTATTTTGTGGAATTTTTCATGCGTAAAAAGTACGCTTCCGACACCCGCGACTGCGTTATCTGCGGCGTGCTGACCGACGAGTGGCGGATCTGCCGCTACATGCACGCCAGCCATGTCAGTAAAGAAAACGGCGAATTTTTCCGCTATGCCGGCAATACCGTTTTTCCTAATGGCTATATAGATATAAAGCTCAATACCCCCGAAAACGGCGGCAAATTGGTGATCTATGGCGATATAACTGAAACGGATTCATTCAATATTTCTGTAAATGATTCAGCACCCTCGACCGTCCGGTTCAAGTGCGACGGCTCTGTTGAAATACCGTTGTTGCCCGGAAGAAAATGCGTGCAGGTGCGTTTAAGCAAAGCTCCCGGAGCGTATTACCCCCGTTTCCGGGCAGTGGCAGTAAAGTAAATGCTTTGTTCCCGATAAAGGTTGATATGGGAGCCTTGGGGAAGAGGGAAAAACC
>JAZSHD010000272.1:0-8140 GCA_045533055.1 Victivallaceae bacterium
TTCAAGTTTTAAAAAAGTTCCAATACAAAAGTTGATCATAAAGATTTTTACTGACCTACCCGTATTGGGAACAGAGCCTTGATTTAATTTGTTTTATCTGCTGTCATAAGACTTTCGATTTCTCCGGTGGGATACTGTAAAAGTTTGACTGCGTAACCCCATTTTTTCAACATTTCCAAACACATTGCGAGCTCGCTTTGGCTGATGACCGGTTTACGGGATAAAATCCACACATAATCCATACTGTTGCCGGTAACGATGGCAAGATCGTAGTCTTTATCTATGTAAATAACTTTATACATTGTGTAAAATGGATAGACAAAACTTACTTGCAGCTCCCCGGTGGTACTGTTGGGAGTTATCTTGCGTGCTACGGCATGTGCCGAGGTGCGGACATGATTGCGGATGCCGGAATTTTCCACTGTGATAGTGCCGTCGTCCTGTAAAGTGTAAACGGCTTGAGCATCGGTTACATCGCTTTCAAAGTTATGGGGCAGGCGGGCGATTTCGTACCATTTGCCCATGTAACGCTGCACATTAAAGTCAGCAACCGGCGGTATATCGTTGGTGGGGGAAATTTCTTTGCAGCTGCAAAAGCTGGCAAGCGTGACCGCCGCCAGCATGATGTTGGTAAAATTCTTCATAAGTTTATACTCCTTTCAGGTTGTTCTATATGTTTTGACCGCAAAAAATATGTAATGTTCATTGCCGTTTATTTTGATTGGAAGATTGCAATTTTTCCACAGTTGTATATATTATGCAGTAAAGATTTTCAGCGAGGTTTTTTTATGGGTAACGATTTATTTTATATAGCCAGCCGCAGTACGGCGGATAATTCCGGCGGTATTTACGGTATGACCGTTGATAATAACTTTGGAAAAGTGAAAACAGAGTTTTTTCAGGAGCTTTACGGTACATCGTATCTGGCATATTCAGTTGACCGCAAAACGCTTTACGCTGCTTGTGCCGAAGGTAAAGCGGGGGCGGTTGCGGCGTTCCGGATCAAAGCCAATGGAGCATTGGAGTTTTTGAACCGCTTGCCCAGCAATGGTGTTTCCACCTGCTATGTGATCGCTGCACCGGGTGGAAAATATCTTTATACAGCAAGCTACTTTACTTCCAACATCAGTGAATTTTCTTTGAATGAAGATGGTTCACTTAAAGCATTGGAGAAGGTTTTGACTTTTTCCGGCAAAAGCGTGGATTCAAGGCAGGAGTGCCCGCACCCGCATTTTGTCAACTTTACGCCCGATCTCACCCGATTGACAGTGGTTGATTTAGGCTTGGATGAAATAAAACTTTTTGATTTTGATCCGGAAAAGGGATTGCTTGATGTAAATACTCCGGAAATTTTCAAGGTGGAACCCGCGGGTTCCGGGCCGCGGCATCTGGTTTTCAATAAAAGCGGCAATAGAGCTTATCTGGTCAATGAGATCGGCAATACAGTAGCGGTGTTGAGCTTTGACGGAAAAACTTTCAGTTGCCGCCAGCTGATTTCCACTTTGCCGGAAGATTGCTCCTGTTACAGCAAAACAGCGGCGATCCGCCTTTCCGATAACGGGAAGTATCTCTATATCTCCAACCGGGGTTACGACAGTATTGCTGTATATAATGTGCTGGATAATGGCTTGCTGGAACTCAACAGTATTGTGCCATCTGAAGGCGAGGGACCGCGGGATATAAACTTTCTGCCCGGCAATAAATACTTTGCCGCCGCCAACGAAATCGGCAATAATACGGCATTTTTTGCCTACGACGAAAATACCGGTAAATTGACTTTTACCGGAGAAAAAATAAATATGCCGGGAGCTTTGGCGATTTACTGGTAAAGAGCCTTTTTGATCGCTTCTTCAGTTATGGGACCATGCCGCAAGATACGGCAGGGTTTTTCGCAGGCATTTACCACTGTGGAAGCCGCCGCATCACTGGGCAAAGTTCCGCCGTCAATTACCAGATCCACAGTTCCATTGAGTTCGGCAACTGCTTCGCCGGTGGTCAGTACATTGGGTTTGCCGGAAGCGTTGGCACTGGTGCTGGCAAGAGCTCTGCCGTATTGCTCAAGCAGTTGGCGGATGAACTCATGGTCGGGTATGCGTATACCGATTGTGGGGTATTTTCCTCCGCCGGGAGCAATTACGGTAATGGGGCCCGGAGCAAAAGTGTTCAGCAATATATTTGCTTCGTGATTCAAACGGGCTCCAAACTTTTCCGCCATTTCTGTCGAGGCGGCAAACATGGCAAGGGGCTTATTTTCGCTTCTGCCCTTAAGTTCGTAAATGCGTTGGCGTGCCAGGTCATCTTCCCAGTCGCAGATCAGACCATAGACTGTTTCGGTCGGGACCAGAACCACACCGCCGGGCGTGGACAATACTTCAACAGCTTTTTTTACCAGATCACTCATTTGTCATTCAGCCTTGACTGCGGCAAGTTCAGCCTTACGCTGTTTTTTGCGATGCTTTTTCTTGCGTTTATCTTCTTTGTTTTTATTGCTGTGGTCAGTGATCATTTCCCCCAGAAAAGCTGCGGCAAAAGCTATGATGCCGGCGGCAAAACCGAACACTGCACCGTTGGTCAGCTGGTATTCAAACTCCGGAGTGGCAAGTTTTTCAGTAAAAGTTCCGGGGATCCCCATGCCGGTAATAAAGATATAAGCCAGCCACACACTGGTAGAAACGATCATGGTACACCATATAGTATTGCCCGATGCTTTGGGAAAGTAGATCGCTGCGATCACCGGAATAAACACCACCACCAGCTGCGACGACCAGCAGCTGACCATCAAAGCATAAATACTCTCAACCTTCATTGCCAGAAAAGTTGCGATCACCAGCAGCAGCACAGTAGCTATACGGGTAAATAAAAGTATGCTTTTTTCCGAGGCTTCCGGCCGCAGAGGGTAAATCACATTGTTGACCAGCAGACTGGAAGCCGCCAAAAGTGAACTGTCTGCTGAACTCATGATCGCCGAAACCAATGCACTGATAAAAAGAGTCAGCAATACCGGGTGCATTGCTCCGAGCACTCCGATAGCCACCCGGGGCAACACCTGATTGCTTAAGTTGGTTCCGCCCATGACTTCAGCGGTGATCCCCCACTTGGGCAGCAGTATCTTGGCCGCCAAACCGATGGTAATGGGGATCATGGCGATCATAAAATAGAGAAATCCGGAAATCACCGAACTGGAAATCGCCACCTTATCGTCTTTGCTGGCAAGTGACCGCTGTATAAGGTCTTGCCCCACCATGCAGCCCAAACCCATAATGATCCAGCTGCCGATGTAGTTTACTGTATCCAGAGCTTTGCCGGCACTTGATGGTGCGGGGGCAAGCGAAAGATCCACTGCCGGATTGTTGATTACTGCACTCAAGCCCCCCGCAAGCTGGACCGCGCCGGGAACAATGATCAGCAGCCCCGCTGCGATCAATACTACTTGCACTACATCAGTAATGGTTACCGCCCACATGCCGCCGGTAACGGTGTAGAAAAGCACCACCGCCGCTCCGATGATCCGGGCATAAAATAAGTCGATCCCGGTCAGCAGATTAAGCAAAGTCCCCAGCCCCAGCACTTGAGCTCCCAGCCAGCCGATGTAAACCGGGATCAGCCAGAGCGAAGCGTAAATACCGGCACCCCGGCCATACTTTTTCTGAATAATATCTGCTACTGTCATACAGTTGAGTTTACGGAGCACACCTACAATAAAGATACCCGCAAGAATCAAACTTATCGAAGCACCGAATGGGTCGGCAATAACATCCCGCAAACTGCCGCTGTAAACCGTTGCCGATACGCCCATGCTGGAACCGGCTCCGAACCAGGTGGCAAGCAGTGTTGCTGTTGCCATCCACAAGGGCAAACGACGGCCCGCTACGATAAAGTCCCCGAGGTTTTTGACTTTTCTGCCGGAAAAGTACCCGATAGCCAAAACCGTTGCCACATAAACACCAATACCGATCCAGAGGATATTCCGGGTTTTGACATCCAGAGCGATCATAGCTTCGCCTTCGGCATTAAGCACCGGAGGTGCCGCTGCAAGAATAAATTGTGAAATATTGATCATCGCCGATTGCACTTTCTTTTAATAATATGTTTTGATTTTTTGCAAGCATTAAAAATAACGCCCCTTTTTCAGATTGCAATTTTCAAAAAGCTCTCAATTTAAATTTTTTTACAAAATTCTTGTTTATACAACTAAATTGACAAAATTTGCCAAAAAAGTGGCAGGTGAAAAGTTAAAATATTTGCAATTTTACAATAGAATGTTATTTTATAGATTTGACTTAACTGTGTGTGAAAGCACTTGTATTTTTTTCAATGAAAGGAAAGATAACTATGTCCAAAGCCTACAATGTCGCCGTAGCCGGTGCTACGGGTGCGGTCGGGATCGAAATGATCAAAACGCTGGAAAAGCGTAACTTCCCGGTTAAAAACCTCAAACTGCTGGCTTCTGCCCGTTCTGCCGGTAAAAAACTGACATTCAAAGGCACCGAGATCACTATTGAAGAAATGACCGAAAATTCCTTCAAGGGTGTGGATATTGCTCTTTTCAGTGCCGGCGGCGATATCTCCAAGCAGTACCGCAAAGCCGTGGTCGATGCCGGCTGCGTTATGGTCGATAACTCCAGTGCTTTCCGTATGGATGACGATGTGCCGCTGGTGGTTCCGGAAGTGAACCCCGAAGATGTCAAATGGCACAATGGCGTGATCGCCAACCCCAACTGCACCACCGCTATCATGCTGGTAGCTGTTGCTCCGCTGCACCGCGCCAAGAAGCTCAAGAGATTGGTCGCCGCCACTTATCAGGCAACCAGCGGTGCAGGTGCCAAGGGTATGGAAGAATTGCTCGTACAGACCCGACAGCTGCTCAATGGCGAAGCTATCGAACCCAAAGCATTTGCCCACCGGATCGGCTTCAATTTGATCCCCCACATCGATGTTTTCTATGATAACGGCTATACCAAAGAAGAACTGAAAATGCTCAACGAAAGCCGCAAGATGCTGCATCTGCCCGATTTGCAGCTCTCCTGCACCTGTGTCCGTATCCCGGTGCTGCGTGCCCACAGCGAATCTTTGAACATGGAATTTGAAGAAGACATCACTCCGGATGAAGTCCGTGCCATCTTGAGCAAGGCTCCCGGCGTACAGGTGGTCGATGACCCCATGAACAAGGTCTATCCCATGCCCATCGATGCAACTGAAAAGTACGATGTGCTGGCTGGTCGTATCCGTCAGGATATTTCCCGCAACGATCTCAAGGGTATCGAAATGTTCGTTACCGGCGACCAGTTGCTCAAGGGTGCCGCTCTCAACGCAGTTCAGATCGCTGAATTGCTGTGAGCGTGATCGCTTAAAACAATTTAAGGTGTTGCTGCAAAAAAAACTTGCGGCAATGCCTTTTTTATTTTTGTAACAGGAGAGTTGTTATGGATCGTACACCTGAATTTATGCAGAAGCTCGGCAGCATTGACTGCGACATCGTTGAAGCCAATCCTGTGGTGTGGAAGGGCGAACTTTTGATTTTTGAATACATCCGCGGGTTTGCCAACGATAAACTCCACGGTACCGGCCGTCAGCGCTGCTATTTCAACAACAGCTGGATCTCTTATTTCCGTTTCCGCAAGGTCAGCGACAACACTTTTTCGCTGCCTTTCGGCTTGGGCTTGCACATGGGCAATGCCTATGTTGATGGCGACCGCATGGTAGTTACTTGCGGCTCCGACTGGGGCGGCAGCCGTTTTTATCAGCTGGAAAGCAAAGACCTTGTCCGCTGGACAACGCCCCGGCTGATCCTTGACGACCCCAAACAGGTAGGTTTCAATACTTCGGTGTGCAAAGCCGGTGATAAGTTTGTGATGATCTACGAACTGGGTGCCCCCAAAGAAAAGGTGGGCGATCACCCCTTTACCATGTTCTTTGCTGAAAGTAAAGATCTGGTTTCGTGGCGTGCCATCGACGGTGCGGTCTTTGGTTTTGACCATTACACCGGCGGGCCTATGGTGCGTTATTTTGCCGGATATTACTATGTATTCTACCTTGGCGGCAGCTATGAAGATGGCTTTGAAACTGTCGTTGCCCGTTCCAGGGACTTGAAAAACTGGGATTACAGCAAAAAGATCGTGTTGGGGTACGGTGAAGACGATTACAAACTCCACGCTGTTTTCCCGGAAAGCGAGATACCCCGTCTGAAAGCCGCCAAAAATATCAACGCTTCCGACCTTGATATGTGCGAATTCAACGGCAATCTTGAGCTGGTTTACAGCTGGGGCAACCAGCGGGGTGTGGAATTCCTTGCCCGGGCAGTGGTTCCCGGCATGACTGAACAGCAATTCTGCGAAAGTTTCTTCTGAGCCAAGGCAACAGTTTAATATTTTCTTCTTTAAGTCAGGAGCTGGTGTGTGCTATGCTTCGTACCAAGTGAGTATCATAACTGATACACAGGGTATGACGCCCGGAAGAACAAAGTAAATGTCCCGCTGAAGTAGAAAATCATGCTTCAGCGGTACGACTTGTTTATAATCAGAATGGTTATCAACCCGTATTGAGTAAGAATTCTGAATTTATTTACCGGGGTCGCAAACTATCACAGTATAGCGTTTAACTTGTTCGGCGGGAACAGTTATGATCCACTGTCCAGATTTTTTACCTTTAGTAAAGTCAAGCTTTTCGACTGTTTTATTATCCGGCGAAAGCAGCCGGACTTCTTTTATTGCCGGGAATTTCCGGACTGTGATCAACAAATCTTTGCCGCCGTTGCGTTCCGCCAACGGTTTGAAGCGGCAGGGGCGGTTTTTCATGGCAATAGTTTCGCCTTTTTCGTAGCCGTCAAAGCTGTCCAGAATGTGGATGGTGCGGCATATCCGGTCGCCGTGACCGGCAGTATCAAAGGCGTTGAAGAGATATTTGGTGGGTAGATTTTCCACGCTGACAACTTCGCCATCAGGCAACAGAGCTCTGACCAGTTTGGCAAAAACTTTACGCTGGCTGAAGTCAGCGGTCTGATTGAATTTGGCTTTTTTCTGATAAGGCAGACTGTAAAGCCGGTCGCCCCAGTTGGCGGGAATCAGCACTACTTTGCCTTTGCCGTACTTATTTACCACCGCTGCCGGAATATTCCCTGCCTTGGGGGCTACTGCAAGCACTCTGGCTCCGGCAGCCGGTACAACTTTGGTAAAGCCAGGTTTGTTGGCAACGATCACCACCTTACTTTTTTCGCCGGGAATAAGTTTATTGATCTGGGCGGCAGCAACAGTACCGCTGGTTGTTTTGCTGTATTCTTTGATGCCGAAGAGTTTCAGCAACTTGTTGGGAGCCTGATTTTTGCTGAACGGGTCTTGTGTGTCGGAAATACCTACCGCCAGCAAGGTGCCGCCATTTTCCACAAACTTGTAAAGAGTATTCGCCATTTTTTCGCCGATAAAGCTTTCCTGCGGCAGCACAATAAGGTCGAAGCGTTTGAGCAATTCCGGCTTCTCAAAATAAAGCTCCACGATTTGATCGGCAATTACATTTTCGGCAGCCAGTGTTTCGCTCAAGCCTGACCAGTTGCGGTAGGCCGTTGCCGGGTCGTTACGGAAATCCCGTTCTTTTTCCGGGTAAAAAATCCCCACATTGGCGATCCGCCGGGGCTTGATCAAATCTTTTTCGTGTTGGGCTTCCCACTCAAACCACTGGGGTTCTGCCTGATATACCCGCATCCAGTAACGGAAACCCATACTGGAACACATTGCCCACAAATAGAATTGTTCAGAATTTTCCACTTTCCAGGTATTCGGATAGCCCAGAGCAAAGTTGCCGTACCAGTTATACACTTCGGCAAAGGCGTTATAAAGAGCCATTTCCCGGTAATAAGTCGGGTAGTAGCTGCTGCCGAGAAAACCGCAGCGTTTGCCTTTGGGGTGAAAGCCTTCCTCCATTTCAAAAAAGCCCATGTTCCACCCCTTGAGCCATGAGGCTGAACCCATTGCCCAGATCCGGCGGTGGTATTTGCTGATGCCTGCCAGGCAGCCGGTAAGTTTGATTGCCGGAGCGACTTTGCTTAAAGCAGCCATTTCCGCCTGATAGAAATCTCCGCCGGAAGCATAGCGGAAGTCGATGTACCGCCGCCACGCCGGATCATCCATATCGACATTGCCTTTGGGCA
>JAZSHD010000054.1:0-6931 GCA_045533055.1 Victivallaceae bacterium
ATGCCATTCAAATTTTGAAAAAATTCTCAATGCACAGGTATATCTGTCATTTTTATCTACCTACCCGCATTGGGACCAGAGCTCAATTATTACTCTTGCTTTTTTTTAAGATACACTGCTTGAGTGTATTTGCAAATAAAATTGTTGAATAATGCAAAATTTATGTATACAATATATCGCTGATTTGCTTATTTATCCATATTTTCCGGAAATTCCAACCGGATCAGCCGTTCTTCTTCGCCAGTTTTTTCGATGGTCAGGGTGATCAGCTCCGGCGGCAGGATGCCTTTTATGCGTATGGGCCACTCCAAAAGTGTCCATGCGTCGGGATCGCTCAAAAACTCATCCACTCCAAAACCCAGAGCGGCGTGTTCGTCGCTGATGCGGTAGAGGTCAAGGTGATAAAAGCGGCGGTTGCTTTCGGGTATATCGTACTCCTGCACAATGGTATAGGTGGGGCTGGATACGGCTTCGGTAATGCCCAACCCCCGGGCAAAGCCCCGGGCGATAACGGTTTTGCCCGCTCCCAGATCGCCATACATGGCAACCACGCTGCCCACGGGCAAGGCACGGGCAAAGGCTTCGCCGAATGCTTCGCTCTCTTCCCGGCTGCGGGTGGTGATAACTTGATTTTCAAGAGTTAAAGTGTTCATAGCCTGTCATCTCCAAGTTTGGTACGGCAGTGCCGTTCAGAGTATATACTGTTTCTTTATTTTCCACGATCCTGCCGATACAGCTTACGGGGGTATCGAATTGCCACATTTGTTCAAGCCGCTGCCGATTTTGTTCGCTTACGGTGAACAACAGTTCGTAATCTTCGCCGTCGCAGAGAGCATTTTTCCAATGGCAGTTGTTGCGGCAGGGCAGTTTCTCCAATTCCACCACCGCTCCGGCATTGGACTCTGTCAAAAGTTTGGGCAAATCGGCTGCCACGCCATCGGATATATCCATCATGCAGCGGGTCAAACCACTTTCGGCAAGGAAACGGCCCTCTTTCAAACGGGGTTCAAAAGTCAAATGGTGCTGGCTGTGGAAGGTATCGCCCAGAGAGCCGGTAACCATTATAAAATCGCCCGCTTGAGCATTTTTCCGCAAACAGACTTTTTCCAGCTCCACTTCGCCTAAAATCGTTAAACTTGCACAATCAAGTTCACCGGGCAAGGCGGCAAGATCGCCGCCCACCACAGCAATACCGTACTTTTCGGCACAGGCTTCCAGGCCGGTAAAAAAGCGGATCATCCACTCATCGCTTCTGCCTTTTACTGCCAAAGTGAGCAACGCCCAGCGGGGAATACCGCCCATGGCGGCAATGTCGCTTAAATTGCGTTTCAAGAGCTTTCCGGCAACCAGCTCCGGAGCGGTGTCCACAAGGTAATGCACATTGCTGATGACCTGATCGGCTGCCGCCAGCAGGAATTTATTGCCGAACTCCAGCAATGCACAATCGTCGCCGGGGGGCACTGCCACATCATTTCCCGCATGGAACATGGGCAGGATCTTCTGCAATATGCTGCTTTCGTTCATTATATTTTCTCCGGAGTTTTTTTCAGCAAAGCCGCATAAGTCCCGTCGCAATGCACTTGGGGCATAAAGAGTTTTTCTTCAAGGAGTTCAAACTCTTTATGTTCTTCGAGGAATTTGGTTATCTGCAAAGAGTTTTCCTCGGCTTCCAGCGAACATGTGCTGTAAAGCAGCAAGCCCCCCGGAGCGGTCAAACGGGCGGCATTTTTGAGTATGTCGTACTGCAAGGCAGCTATTTCCTGCATGGATTTTACACTCCAACGCCACAAGGCATCGGGGCGGCGGCGGAAAACTCCGGAATTACTGCACGGTACATCGCAAGTAACCAGTTCAAAGCTCTCTCCGGCAAAAATCCCGGGATCGGCGGCGTCACCGGACTCTACTTTACCTGTTACTTTGCAGCGGAGCATATTCTTTTTCACCAGTTCCAGCCGCCGAACGCTGCGGTCAAAGGCAGTTGCCGAAATCAGTTTTTTGGGCAAAGAACTTAAAAGCTCCATTGTCATAATGAATTTGCCGCCGGGAGCTGCACATAAATCAAGGAAATTCACCTTTTCTGCCAGCAAATTTCCATACTTTTCAAGCAAAGTCACCACATGTGCCGGGGCGGGATCCTGAATATAGAACTTGCCTTGAGCAAAATCTTCGCCGGCAAGAAGTTCGCTGAAGTTACCGCACTCAAAAAACTGCCATGGCAAACCCAGATCCAGCGGCGTAAGTGCCAAATCTTCAGAAATTTCACAACCGCTGCGGAGCCGTACCGTATTGGCTGGCTGCATAGTGAACAAATCAGCCAGAAAGTCGTATTCATCGCCGGAGAAAGCCTTTTTCCAGCGGTCGCTGATCCGGTTGGGCAGCGGATCGCACTGCAAGGTATCCAGCAAAGCCAACCCCTTGCGTAAAACGGCATTGACAAAGCGAACAGTAAAGTTGTTAAAGCGTTTTTTGGCTGAAGCCACGGCAATATTTGCCACACTTTCCTGCGGTAAAGAATCCTGATACTTTGCCATGACCAACGCTGCCAGCAGAAGGTTTTTCACTTCTGCCTGCGGCGGTTTGGTACAGCACTGTTTGATGGCTTCATTTACACATTTGCCGTAGCGGTAACACGCAAAAAGCAGACTGCTCAAGCGTTTACGGAAAAGTGAATCGCCCTTGACTGTATCAAGGTAATCATCCAGACTGCAGGAGTTTTTCTGCAAATAAGTCAATGCTTCCACTGCCGCTGCAAGGACGGTTTCCGGAGAATTTTTCACATCATATTTGATTTTGCGGCTCGGGTTTCTCATTTTACCAATTCCGGACCTTTATATTCAACGCCTCGCTGATACGGTTGCGTAAGGGGTGGATGGGGTGAGTGGTGTTGAATTTATTTTTGGTAAAGCTCATGCCCACTTCCAACTCCGGAATGGCAAGTCCTTCGGAACCCATAGCTCCGCCGTGGCCGAAGATGGCTGCGGGTTTTTCCGGATACCCCGCTAACGCATACCCCAAACCGAAATGTGCCCACGCCCCCAGATCGTTGGGCAGCGGGTCAAAGTCGGCACGGCGGCTTTGAGTTGCGTACCTGATGGTTTCATCTTTCAAAAGGCGTATGCCATCAACGCCGTTGCCGGAGAGGGCAGCGTAAACTTTAGCAATGGCACGGGCAGAAGCAAAACCATTGGCTGAAGGTATGCAGCCGGAGCGTACCGCTAAATTATTGCTGAAAATATTTCTGCTGTCAGTAAAATCCGCAAAGCGGCTTACCACCGGCAGTGCCAGCCGGGTTTCGGCTTCCGCATCGGTACCGAAAAAAAGTTCACGACTGATTTGCAAAGGTTCAGTGATTTTTTCACGCAAAAGCTCGTTGAAACTCTTTTTGCCCGCTCTGGCGATCACTTCGCCTGCCAGCCAGCCGAAAGTGAATCCGTGATAACGGCACTTGCCGCCGGGTTCTGCCTGAAAAACTGCATCTTCCATATATTCGACCATCTTCTGCCAGTCGCCCAGTTCCTCGTAACTCTTGAGCAGAGGCATCTCCCACAAGCCTGCCCGGTGGCTGAAAATGTGCCATACTTTGACTTTTTCTTTGCCATGGCGGGCAAATTCGGGCCAATACTCTACTACCGGAGCCTCAAAATCCAGCAAACCATCTTCGTAAAGCATCAGTGCCAGAGTGCTGGTCACGCCTTTACCCACCGAAAAAATGGGAAAAAGGGTGTTGCTTTGAGTTTTTTCGCCCACGCAAATATCCACAACCGGTTTGCCGGATTTATAGATCGCCAGCTGGCAATCGGCTTCTTCGCCCGCAGCAACGGCTTCGTTGAGCAGGTTTTGCAATTTTTCAACATCAATATTTATCTGCATAAAACGCTCCTTACTTCACCCGGCGGAAAAGTCCGCTTGTCCACTCTTTTTCGGTAAAGCGGTCAAGCTCCACAGCACCGGCGGCGGTAAAAGTTTTGCTTAAAGCCTCAAAGTCCTGACTCAAGATGCCCGCCAGTGCCAGCAACCCATCGGGCCGCACCCACGAAATGATCCGGGGAGCGTGGGCACAGAGTATGGGGCTTAAAATATTTACGCAGGCAAAGTCAAATTCCCGGGGTGCATCGTAAGTGGTGGCATCGGCGGCAAAGACTTCGATATCATCGCCCGTCAAACCGTTGCACTGCATATTTTCCAGCGTAACAGTTACGCAATCGGGGTCGTAATCGTAAGCCACCACCGGGTCGTAACCCAGAAGTTTGGCGGCAATGGCAAGAATACCTGAACCGCAGCCGGCATCCAGCACGCTTTTATATTCGGCTTTGCCCGCATTCTGTGCCAGAACTTTCAGGCAGTAAGCAGTAGTGGCGTGCTGACCGGTGCCGAAGCTCATGCCCGGGTCGATATTCACTACCGCCTGACCGGCTTGGGCGTTATATTCCAGCCAGCTGGGGCGGATCACCAGATTGTCGGCAATGTGGATGATGTTGAAATACTTTTTCCAGACTTCGCTCCACTCCTCTTTGGCAAGCTCGAACTCCTCGGGATCGCTGAAAATCGCTCCGGCATCGCTCCAGAAAGGCATATTTTCTTCGATCTTGCGTTTGAGTTCAGCGGCTCCTTCCGGAGTTTCGGAGTAGGCAGTAAGGTACATGGCTCCGCTTTCACGGTCTTCGTAACTCATAAAGTAACTTTCCAGCGAACTCAACAATTCAAAGGTCAAATCCGGGTTGGCAGTGTAGTCTACAAGTTTAACACAATACAATTTATCGCTGATTTTAGTCATAAAAATATCCTTTTTCCGGTTTTTTCTTAATATACACTCTCTATGGAGATTGTAAAATCTTTATAATGTGTGCTATATTATAAAAAATGGATTTTTTTGTAAAAACTAACCCTGAAAGAGTATTTCATGGCTTTGAAGATCATTTCCGGTCTGGCACGGGGCATCTGGCTGGATACACCGCCTGACCGTTCCATGCGTCCCACTTCCGGCCGGGGGCGGGAGGCGTTGTTCAGCAGTCTGGGCGATATATCCGGCAAAAGCTTTGCCGATATTTTTGCCGGTTCCGGTGCCATAGGTTTGGAAGCCGCCAGCCGGGGTGCCGGGCAGGTAACACTGCTGGAAGCAGCGGCTTTGCATGTAAAACTTATTGAACAGAATATAGCAAAAATGGTCAAGGCCGGAATCACTGCCCCCATGCGGGTCGTCCGCCGCAAAGCCATTGCCGGATCATTGCTGGCACTGGGCAAACACGATATATGGTTTTTTGACCCGCCCTACGCTGAATCGGCGAGCTGTCTGGAAGAATTACTGGAAAACAGCGATCTGGTGGAGTTGTGGCGTGGTTCGCTTTTGATTTGGGAGATGCCCGATACCACCGAAGCTACGCTGCCTTTTCAGAAAATAAGCAAGCTCAATACTCTGCTGGATGTGCAGAAACGCACTCTCGGGAATGTGGATTTTCTTTTTTGCAAGGTGAAAAACTAATTATGAGAATGGATCCCCGGCAATTTGATTTTACTTTACGCCAATGGCGTTGGCACCATCTGCCCGGCGATGTGGCAGAATTACTGGCAAAAGAGGCATCAAGCGACGAACTTATCTGCATAAAATCCACCGACAGCCGGGCGGTCTACCGTTTTGAAAATCTCTATATAAAAGTTTGCGGCAGTTTCCGCTTGAAAGATATACTTTTCCCCACGGCCCAAGAGGAATACAACGCTTACTGCAAGCTGACAAAAAATAATATTCCAGCCGTAAAACATCTGGGCTGGGGCAGAGTCGGGCATTACACAGCTCTGATAACTGAAGCGTGGTGCGACGATGCTGTTGATGTATCAAGCTACTGGTACAGCATGGCTTATGATATGCGTAACTCCGGGGATTTTCTCCATTTGCTGGCAGAATTTTTGCGGGAAGTGGTCAATTCTCCATTGCAGCACAAGGATTTTCATTTTGGCAACATACTCTATTCTCCCGGTCAGAAGAAGTTTGCTCTGGTGGATCTGCACAATGTGACACTGGGAAAAAAACGCAACATAGGCGAAATAGCCTCCATGCTGCAAATACTTACTGAACTCAGGTCGTCCATCAAACCCCAGACCATGCTGGAGCTTTTTAACGAAATTGCTGATATACCGCCAAAACTTGCCGGAGAGGTCATCCGCAAACGCCTGATCCGGGATGCCGAAGTATTACAGCACGACTGGCAGCGGCGGATGAAGCAGTTTTTAAGCGGATACCCTAAATTTTCCGCTTTTGTAAATTATGAAGGCACCACATTGCTGGTCAAGCGGGATAAACTCCGCCGCAACATTTTTTCGCCCGCCGCCGCAGCAAGGGGCGAATACCGGACGGTAAGATTCTCTTTCCCGGCGGCGTTGGAACAGATGCTCTTTTCCTTTTACTTATCCATGCTGCTGGTGCCCCATGTGCCGGTGGCGGCAGTGGCTCCCGATGGTACTCTTTATTACCCGAAGATGCCGGAAACAGCTCAAATCCCGGAAGATAAGGAGTGGATAAACAGCTATAACGAATATCTTTTGTGCATGAACTTGCATCTGGAAGATTACCGGCAGTGGCACCATTGCGAAAATAATCAGCTGGTGCTGGCAGATTTCAGCAGTATGCTTGCTGCAATGCCCGACCGGAATATGTTCCGGCCGCAGGGGGTCGATCCCCGCCGCTGGAAATCCCGCAAAAATTAACCGGTTTTCCGCCCAATAAGGGTCGGTACTTGAGGAGGGGGAAAAAGACCTTTTGCTGGATCGGTCCTTTTCCCCTCCTCAACTTGTCACGGCGTAGCCTCCGGCGAAGACGGAACTCCACCCCCTTTTTCCAAACCTTTTCCCGGCATTTATCTATTTGCTCTGCAAATAGATAAATGCCATTCAAGTTTTAAAAAAGTTCCAATACAAAAGTTGATCATAAAGATTTTTA
>JAZSHD010000040.1:0-29683 GCA_045533055.1 Victivallaceae bacterium
TGCTCAAAATCGCTTAAGGGGGCGTCAGCCCCCGCCGTTAATTAAAAGTAGTGAGGGACTACGCTGGATATAGCAGGGCAATGAGCAAAGGGGATCCAAGGGGAGAAAGCAATCTCCCCTTGGGATATGTACCGACGAAGCATAATTTTTATGCTTCATCGGGACGGGTTGTGTGCGAGATGAATAAATTAAGTTTATCACCCCTGATTGGGAACAGAGCTAAATGTAAAGTTCCCGATCAATGAGAACATATTGAACCGGGTATACCGGCAGCACCTTCGGGAAATAAGTCGGGGGATATTGCAGACTGACCGTATCCGGATCCCCGGGAGCGAACAGAAATCGCCCGGAAAAGAATACAAAATAACTTGAAAAAATTGCGTTTCTGAATTATATTAAAGTATGATGAAACGCTCTATATCGCCTGAAATTTCTATGATACAGGAGGTAAGCCAAGTCATCATCCATGAACGGGATGTCAATATCTTGCTTGAGAAAGTTTTGACGATTCTTGAACAGCGCATGGGGATGTTGTGCGGCACTTTTACCCTCCTGGTTGATAACACCCTGAAAATCGAAGCCTCCCGGGGGCTTGACGAGAGCAAAAAGAAGTTGGGTTTTTACCATATCGGCGAAGGCATCACCGGGCATGTTGCCGAAACCGGCCGCAGTCATATCATCCCGGACTTGCGGAAAGAGCCCCGTTTTCTGAACCGCACCGGGCGGCACAAATATACCCGGCAGGTAGCTTTTATATGCGTGCCGCTATTCCACCTCGATGAGATCATCGGCACTCTTTCCATTGACCGCCCGGTGGAAGAAAACAGCGATCTGGAGCAGGATGCGGCATTGTTGGAGATCGTAGCCGGGCTCACCGCCGACGCCGCCGCAGAGTGTATTGAACTGCATTCAGAACGGCAGTCGCTGATGGATGAAAACCGCAAGCTGCGGAACATGCTGTCAGCCAATCCCGGTAAATTGATCGGCAACAGCCGGGAGATGCAAATGATCTTTCAGCAGGTAAGGCAAGTGGCTCCATCGGATGCAACCGTGCTTATCCGCGGCTCCAGCGGCACCGGCAAAGAGCTGCTGGCCAGAGCGATCGTGGAACTTTCCAACCGCAAGGATAAACCGTTTATTGCATTGAATTGTGCCGCATTGCCGGAAAGTCTGGTGGAAAGTGAGCTTTTCGGCCATGAAAAAGGGGCTTTCACCGGGGCGGTATCCCGGCGTATAGGCAGAGCCGAAGCGGCAAATGGCGGAACGCTTTTTCTGGATGAAATAGGTGATTTGACTCCCCAAACTCAAGTGAAACTGCTCCGTTTTTTGCAGGAAAAAACCTTTTCCAGAGTCGGCAGCAACGAGGAGCTGTACTCGGATGTAAGATTTCTTGCCGCAACCAGCCGTAATCTGGAAGAGCTTATGGAGAAAAAACTTTTCCGGGAAGACCTTTATTACCGGCTGAATATTTTTCCGGTAATGATGCCGGATCTGGCTGACCGGCAGGGCGATATATTGCTGCTTGCAGAACATTTTATCGAAAAAATGAATTTGAAATACAATAAAAAAATCACCGGACTTTCTACTGCTGCAGTAAATATGCTTACCAGTTACCGCTGGCCGGGCAATGTCAGAGAGCTGGAAAATTGTATGGAAAGAGCAGTTTTAACGGCGCAGGACGACTGTATCCACCATTATAATCTGCCGCCCTCGCTGCAATACAAGCAAACCCATTATGCCATGCCGGAAGCCGGAGAAAAGCCGTTGATAGACCTTCTGCTTGCCGGGTACGAGCGTGAATTGATAACGCAAGCGATCAAACGCAGCAACGGTAATTTGTCAGAGGCGGGCCGGGAGCTGGGTATTTCCCCCCGGATGATGAATTACCGGATGAATAAACTGGAAATAAAAGAAAAGAGTGATCACTGACTCCGGTGCAGACCGGATGAAGCAACACTTCCAGCTCCGGCAGACTCTTATAACGGCTTACGATATAATGTCGTAAGCCGAACACCTGTGAGCCAGCAGTGCAGTACAACGAAGCCGGGTTTTACCGTGCGACAGATATGAGAGAGTATGGGAGAGTATGGGAGAGTATGGGAGTAAACAGCCGGCAGACGCACTGTTTCTGCCGGCTGCGTGCCAGATAACGCCCCGCTGCATACGCCCACTATCGTACCATCTGGCGGCAATGCCTGTCCGCCGTAGCCTTGGCGAAGGAGGAAAACCATTTATTGGCATTTATCTATTTATGTAACAAATAGATAAATGCCATTCAAGTTTTAAAAAAAGTTCCAATACAAAAGTTGATCTTGCAGTTTTTTACTTACCACCCCGTATCAGGGAACAAAGCCGATGCTTTTTGCCAGGTTACTTATTCAGCAGTTTGCTTAATCTCCGCCAGGCTTCTTTAGGCTGCCGATGTTCATCCACCAGCCCTTTGCGGTTAAAACCGTTGGCACGCCACTGGGAATTGTAAGATATATAGGTTCTGGCATCGCAATATTGCCAGAGCATAACTCCACTGAACCGGGGGTGCTGCATGATGTACTGCATAACATACTCTTGCAGATCGGCCTGATAATCTTCGCTCCAACGCTGACCGCCCCGCAAGCCCAGAGTCGCTTCGGCTCCGATTTCGCTGATCAGGAGCGGTTTGTTTGCCAGCTTGGCTGTTGAAGCAAATTCAACAAGTTCTGCAAGGGTTTTATCAATGGCTCCCGGTTCAAAAAACTGGTTGAATTCCATGGTGTACCATCCGGGATAAGTATTGATCGAAATAATATCCACCAGATCCAGGCAGCAATCATTCAGCGGCCGGCAAGTGGCAAAAGTTACCGGCCGGGAGGGGTCGATTTTACGCAAAGAGTCTGCCAGTTTGCCAATCAACAGCCGTGCCGATGGGACATCGCTGACACATTCATTGAGAAATCCCCACATGATAACTGACGGGTGATTATGGCTTTTGACTGCCATAAGTTCAGCTTCGTGGAGCTGCCGCTGCTGGAAAAGCTCATCGGTCAGGCTCTCTTCGGTATTGCCCCAGCCGAGAGTTTCCTCCCATACAAGCATACCCAGCCGGTCGCACATGTTCAAAAAATCGCTGCTCTGGGGGTAGTGGCTGCCCCGGATACAGTTGTATCCGGCAGCTTTGATCATCAGCAAATCGCTGGCCTGAATACTCAACGGCACAGCATAGCCGAAGTCAGGGTGGCTGTCATGGCGATTCACACCTTTAAGGAAAAGTTTTTTGCCGTTGAGGTAAATTTCGCCATTTTTAACTTTAACAGTACGCAGACCGAACTCTTCGGTAAAACTTATTCCGTTGACCATTACGGTGATTTTGTGCAAATGGGGCGAGTCCGGGCTCCAGATTGACGGATTTGCTACTTGCATCTGCTGCCGGAACATACCTGCTGCCAGCTCTATTGTCTTACTGCTGCTGCTATTGTCAAAGGCGACTTCCGCATGGGTACAATCGGTTGTTTTGCCCCAGAGTTTGAACTCCACATCAACGATGCCTTTTTCAATATCCAGCGGAGTCACTTTCAGGTATTCAAGATCAAACTCATTGATTTCTTTGATCGTTACCTTGCGGTAGATCCCGCCGTAGGCATAAAAATCGTATTTGCGGTGGAATGTGGCTGCGGGGGTATCTTCAAACTCATTGTTGACCGCCACAACTAATTCATGCTCTTGCTCCATTCCGGCGTTAAACCGAATGGTACGGGCAGAAAATGCTCCATCGATATCGGCAAGCAAAGTCCCGTCCCAGTAAACTTTTCCCCGCAATCCAACGCCTTCCAATGTCAATGCCGCACTTCCGCCGATATATACCTTGCGGCAGTATACTCCAGTCCCCCGCTGCAAAGCATACTCCGAAAGGGTATCAAAGCATCCTGGCACCGGAGCAAAAGAGTTGAACTCGATTTTATCCGGGTAAAACTCCGTAACCGGGGCGGGCAGAAAAGCAAACTTCCACAAGCCGGAAAGATCATATTTTTGATATTTCATAATATTCGGCCTTTCGCATGGGTCATTTGCCAATTTTGCGGATCTCCAGCATGGCATAGCTGCGTTTGCCGATTTTTATTGCGGCTCGGGGCAGCTCTTTATTGCTGAATACATCAATGACTTTGTATTTGCCGTAATTCAACTTTGTTACATCAAATTCAGCAACAGTTGCTTCGCCGGGATTGCCGATCAGCAGCAGCGTCTTGCCTTCCGGATGAATGACCTGGGTCGTGCGGATAGCCGGAGCACTGCACTTGACCGGCTGCTCAACTTTGCCGTAGAAAGGCAAAGTCTGACATTTGGGATCACCGTAACCGAAAGTAAAGGGATAATCGCGGGAGAGTCGATACTCTTTGCTTTTGATGAATACCCCCTGATCGAATATATTCAGCAAGCCATAAGAGAAGCCGAAAGCAATAAGTGTACGCAATTCATCTTCCCTGTTTTTGCCCCGGGTGGAAACGATGGTTTTGGGTATGATCCCGGATTGAGTACCGGCAGTATCTGCCAGAATAAAACTTTCCGGGAAACGGTCAAAGTATTCACCGCCGCCGCTGCTGCGCTCATGGGTGATGGTTGTGGCACAAAATGCAGTTACCGGTACTGCCTGACCGTGTGTGGCATGCAGATCCACCCACGGGACACCGTAAGTGAGGCGGTTTTCGGTGTAGAGCATGTGGGCAGTACGCTTGCATAACTCACGCCACTTGAAAAGATTGGCTCCCGGCCGCATACCCTGTGGAGCGATCATCAATATATTGTCGTTATGCAGGTATGGCACCACACCTTTTCGCACCCGGTGGGCATTACCGGCTATTTCGTTAAAGCCGCCGCCCAGCGGAAAACAGTCAAAATTCATGCCGTCAAACCCCAAACGGGCCTCATTACGCATTTCATAAAGAAGTTTATCCAGATAACTGTCGCACAAATTTGTGTAATACTCGTTGGTTGCATCATCTACGGCATAAGTAGCCGGAACCCATTCGGCTTTATACATTTCAGCTTCCGGCCAGCGGCAGGAATAGAGTGCCGGATCGTGATAAAGCAGAAAGTATTTGGGGCCGTACATTCGCCAATCCCGGACGGCCCGGTGCAATATTTCGGGAGCAACCAGCGGCATGTGTTTTTCCATCCACTTGCGGTTGCGTTCCACATAATCTGTGGCAAAAGCCAGCCGTTCTTTTTCGCTGGGAGCTTTGTTCCGGTGGTCAAAAAGAAATTTGTAGTAACTGCGGTCATTGCCCGGCAACTGACCAATGGGGTAATAGAGCGTGGAAACCAGATTGGCTTTGGCTGCCATGGGGGCAAAGTCGCAACCGGCAGGCTCGTCGTAGTTATACATTTTTTCGCCGATTTTGCGGAATTTTTCGTTCTGGGGTTTGACCGGAGTCGGCTGGAAACCCAAAACCAGCTCAATGGGTTTGTTCCGCAAGAGAGCACGGCGGTTGATAATGTCCAGCGTAAAAGTAACTTTGCCCTTTTCCCGCGTAAGGCGGTAGTAATACCTGTTGCGGTCAACCACAAAATGTTTGTCGCTGTCCATGATAAAGGAAAAGCCTTTGTAGTTTTCGCCGAACCAGAAATAGGGCAGCAGCTGACTGGTGCGGGTGCCGTTGCCTTTGAGTTCCAGCACGCCTTCGCCTGCCGGGATCGTCAGGGCGGGAGCTTCCTTTGCCCGGGATCCGGCTTTGGTGAGTACGTTGTAATATTTGGCAAATTCTTCACGCATGGGAATTTCCAGCTGCAGAGAGTTCACCATTATATTGTGCCGCGGATGAATTTTGATGGTAGCTTTGCAAAATCCGTCGTAATCATATTCCTGGAGGATCGTAAAAGTTATCTTGTTCTGATATGCCAGAACAACTTCATAAACGATCCGGTCTTTTTCGGCGGAAAGCAGCTTAACTGACTTGGTGGTCAATGGTTTGCCGTGCAAAAGCAACTGTACCGGTCCGGCCATTATATCGGTATTTTCGGCAACGATATTGCTCCACAAACCTTCACCCAGCTTGTAGCCGGTGAGCAGAGCGTGGATTTCTTTTTTTTCCGCATCGTGCTTAAGGGGTTTGAATGGTGGAACGATGACCCGTTCTTTACCGATATTCAGACCTTGCCACGGAAATTTTGCCACGGCAAATGTCCGGGTGTGGGTGTAAAGTTTTTTATCCTTGCCGATAGCTTTCAAGTTTACAGTGTATTTACCCAGACGCAGATCGGGCAGATGGGTTTCTGCTTCAAAGTCGGCAATGACCGTTTGTCCGTTGCCCTGCTTGAAGCTTTTAAGAACATTGCCGGCAGCATCCTGCACGGTGATTTCGGCCTGTACGCATGGCAGTTTTTTGTTGAAAGTAGCCGCAACGCGTAATTTATTGCCGAAAGAGGGGTAAAAACCAGCGTTCAAATAGGGTAATCCGGCGTTGTCCTGATAGCTGGCAGTTCTGAAAGCCTTACGCAGATCCCAGAAAAGATAATGTTTGTAATAGGTGGTTTTGCCGTCGATACTGGTAATATGAGATACCAGCACCCGGTCTTTGCCGGGCATTTGTGCCATTGTGTATAATGAATAATCCAGTTTGCTGCCCGGTTCAACCAATGCTTTATTGCTGCGGATAAACTGTTTTTTAGCTTTGCCGACAAAGTCCGGGTTGGTTATATCCAGCGTGGCGGCTCCTTCCAAACCCACAAAATAACTTTTGGAAAGCACACGCAATGGTTTATCAGTCTGATTTTCCACCCGGTAACTGAAACGGTAGTGGTGGGCGCTGCGGAAATTTTCATGGCCGAACCCGTCAAAACTTACCGCCGGAGCAGCGTTGTCGATAATAACAGTTGCCATTTCGCCTTTTTTACGGGGCAAATGCAAATAACCGATTTCCCGTTTGCTGTCCCAATGGCGGATCATCTGCAAGCCCCATTTCTGACCGTGTTCAATGGCTTTGACCTTTAATGCCTCTACCGGAACAAACACTTCGCTTACCCAGCACTCACCCCGCAAGCTGTTCAAAAGATCCGGGGCAAAGCCGTTGGCAATGACTGTGCCTTGGGGATAAATACCTTTGCCGGTGCTGTCAAATCTGATCACCACAGGAGTTTTGGCTGCAGGCGGCAAAAGCTGGAGCTCCACCATATCCTTATCAGACAATTTCTGCGGGGCACGGGGTATTTCGCTGACCATGGAAAGATAAAAACCTTTGCCGGTAAATGCCACTTTGAAGTTACTCAAGCGATAGGTCATTTGTTGGGTCGCAGTCGAAGTGCCGCCAAAGAATGCTCCGGCACATTTCCACTCGTCAGCACTGTTTTTGCCGTCAATGACCGGCGGTGTTTTAATAAAATTGCTGCGGAGAAGTGTGTCAGTAGAGAGTTCAGCTGCTGACAGCGTGCAGATACCGCAGGCAGCTAAAAAAATACAATAAACTTTTTTCATAGTATCAAGCCTTCTTATCATGGTTTTTCAAATTTATCTATCAAATAGAGTATAACATGTATATCTCCGGAGGTGGTATCTTTGCGTATAGCAGACTCTACCTGACCGCCCAGACAGAGTGCATTAGTTATCTGCGGGTGATTGGGCGTGTAGGTTGTACCGGCATTATCATGATGCCCCTTATCCGCATAAATACCGTTTTCGGGGCGATCTTTACCAATAAGCAATCGGGCACACTGGGCAACATCGTCAGCTTTGAGCCAGCTGTTGCTGCCCAAATGCTGCATACCAACATCGTTGCCGACAAACATAAAATAGGTGGGGCGGGCAGGATTGGGTGCAGTCGCACTCGGACAGATAAAATATTTTTCGCACACCTGCCCCCACACAGTACTGCCAGTCTTGAATTCCTGGCCGATGTAACCGTTGCTGTAAAGAGCATAATGCAGTTTGCATTGCGAGTAGCCGCCGCCGGTACCTTCGGCATAATGAGCACCGCCTTTGCCGCTGCAAGCGGATTTCGTACAAAGTTCAGCAGGCAGAAAACCATGATTATCATTGGCATACATAAAAGTCGCCACCCCCACATCTTTGAGCTTGGCTATACAACTGGCATTGCGGGCACGCTCTCTTGCTGCGGAAAGTGCGGGCAGCAGCATGGCTGCCAATATGGCTATAATAGCGATCACAACCAAGAGTTCGATTAGAGTAAAATTACACTTTTCTGCAGGTGATTTTTTCATAGCTTACGCCTCCTCTTTGTTATTACGGAATTTTTTTATTGCATCAAGAAATTGGTATTTTACAACGGTATCCGGCTCCAAAAAACTGCCTTCGGTCCACTCGTTCCAGGCGTTGATAAAAATCAGTTGCTCTGCTTCCGGACGCTTTGCCAGCAAGTTTGCGGTGTTTTCCAACTGGCGGGCAAACTCTTGCGGGGTGGATTCCATTACCGGCAAATAGGGGTAAGCTCCCTGCCGGAAAACATCGGATTGGATCGTCCGAGGCGTGGTATCCCACCCGGCTGTGACCACCGGATAGTAGGGCTTGGGCAAGGTTTTCATAGCTTTTTCCGCCATCCGGCAATATTCGTCACCGGCAACGGCATAATCAACTACCGGAAAACTGTTCATCCATACATCGGTAGCAAAAACGCAGTTGTAACTGGTGTAGCTGTCAAAGCCGATCTTATTGCTCCAATCCGGCGTACTGCAAACATATTGGGGGTGGTTATCCAGATTATCGTACCATACAGCGTTGATGTGTACACCCGGGAGCCCGGCGGCTTTGACCTTGCTCCGCAGCATTTCCAACGCTTGAGCGGCTCCTTCCATGCCGCCCATTTGGATAATAAAGCGGTTGACCTGATAGATGGAAAAATAAGGTACATTTTCAACATACCAGTACAGCGGACTGGTCAGGTACTTTCCCACAATAATATCCCACACATCGCCGATATTCTCCAAGGTATTGTTCCAACCGTAGAGCAAGTCTGATTTGGCGGCCTTACTGTACCCCACCGGGTGGCGATCCATCCAGTCGTGGTTGGCAAACATTAACGCAAACTTCATGCGGTCACGATTTTTTGCTTTCAGAAAACCCTCATCCAAAGCCCGTTCAAGATATGGTCCATCGTACCAGTACCAGTCAAAGACAAAAGCATCGATCCTGGCGTCGGCAGCGGCATCGATTTTTTTTGCCATAACTGCGGGGTCAGCTTCATCTTCATAGCCCCACAATGGCTGACGGGGAAGCCGGTGTCCGGAGAAGCGGACTCCGGCACACTTCATAAGTTCCCACTCGGTCCAGCCGGTACCGTGATACTCTTCATTGCGTTTATCCGCATGATAGTTGGGAAAATAGTAAGCAGCGATCTGCATATAAACTCCTTTAAAAATTGTTCCTTTGCTCTTTAGCACGACCACTATACCTAATATATAAAAAAAAGCTGCCATACGCCTTGTTGATTTTGCAAAAAATTAGCACGATCCTGCAAATTAAAGAGTTTTTATATTGACAGAAATGTTTAATTTACAACGTTTATATGCCTAAACAATAAAAAAGTTAAAGTATGAATTTGCAAATTTCAATAAATGGGTTATAATAGCAGTATCATGCTGAATTATACAAACAACTATGTTCATCTCCTGCCGGAAATGCCGGTCATGGTGCGTGATTCTCCCCAGGAACGTGCCGCGGCTCCGCATACCCACGATTACATAGAAATCGTGCTGGTTCATTCCGGGCATGGATTGCATTGTCTGCAGGACAGCTGCGGCAATGTATTGACTAACAGCATAATCAAAGGTGATATTTTTACGGTTCTGCCGGGCGAGATACACTTTTACTGTGAGTGCGAACACTTTCGCATTTACAATATTTGTGTAGACTGCGAGTTTTTTGCATCGCTTACCGACGAACTCAATACGCTGGAAAAATTTCAAGATTTTTTTGCCGCCCAGCGTTCATTCCAAATCAACCAGCTGCACCTTACACCTATGGATTTTCTGCGGGTGGAATCCTTACTGCGGCAGTTGATGCACTGCAAATATTCCCAACGCTCCAGTTATTTTCTGGCGTTCCGGGTGACTTTTCTGCAACTTATGCTGGAACTGTTTGACGGCATGAGCGGCTGGAAAAAATCCCCTGCAATGGTCGATGACCGGTTGTTTACACTGATTGAAAAACTTGAGGCACATCCTGAAGAAAAAATAGATTTGGAAAAACTGGCTAAAGAAAACGGCATGAGTGTATCCAAACTTGCACACAAATTTAAAGATATAATAGGTATGGCTCCGATAGAATACTGCAATTTGCTGCGTTTGGAACGCTCCCGCCGCCAGTTGGAAGAAACCAATCTTTCCTTAAATGAAATCGCCGCCACCAACGGGTTTTGCGACAGCAACTATCTGGGCAGATTATTCAAAAAAAGGTATGGGATCCCCCCGGCAAGCTACCGTAAAAAACAAATGTTCTGTTCCCAGGATCAGTGGAAAATAAAAAATTGAAAACAAATACACAGCCATCCCGTAACTTTTCTATAAAAAAAGCTGTAAAAACAGATTTTGCAAATAATTTGCACAGCCATCCCATAACTTTTCTAAAGGCTCTGTTCCCAATACGGGTAGGTCAATAAAAAGTTATATAATCAACTTTTGTATTGGAACTTTTTTAAAACTTGAATGGCATTTATCTATTTGTTACATAAATAGATAAATGCCAATAAAAGGTTTGGAAAAGGGTGATGGGGTTTGGGGAAGAGGGAAAGAGCCGTTCCGCCGAAGGCAAATATCCGATAGTTGTTCTGCGCGGCAACCATGAGTGCCGGGGCAAAAATACTCATGTATGGAACAACTTTTTCCCGGCACCGGAAAACCGGACTTATTACAGTGCCAGACTGGGCAACACATTCTATCTATTTCTTGACAGTGCCGATGCCGATACCAATAAGATCCGTGAAGCCATCTATCCCGTGCAGCGGGAATGGATCAAAAAAGAGCTGGAAAGCGAAGCATGCCGTACTGCAACTTTCCGGGTGGCAATGATCCATTACTCAACTCATGCCATGGCAGAAAAGATCGTAAATCTTACCTCCGGGAAGCTGCTGGGGGATCTTTTGAAAAGCGCTGACCCGGCAAAAAGATTTCATCTGATGCTTTCCGGTCATCGCCATCGCTATGTGCGTACCGATGCCGGGAGCAGTGTATTCAAGGTCAATAACAGTGCATTTGAAGGCAGTCTGCCGGGCAAACCCGGCAAGGATTTTCCCTACACATTGGTACTGCTGGATGGCCGCGGCAACGGCGGCGTGGAATACAATTTTGTATTGCTCAAAACCGGTAAAGACAAGCTTACAGTGCAGTCCATGGATCACCGCAATAACAAAATTGACGAATTTACCATCGATCCTGACGGCAAAGTCACTGACCTGATGAAAGTTGCGGGGTTTCCGGCAGAGAATTGATCGTATTTTATGGATAATGTTCTTGAACAATCGTCCATGGTTGGAGCGTCGATCGCCCCGGGTCTGCAAAGTCTTCAGGCGTTTGCTGTGCTCAAGCTGGGCAATGTGGTGCTTGCCGAATTAAAAACATCCCGGTGTTCCATGCCCGCAGGTATCAGCAGTATATCGCCGCTTTGCAAAGGGTATTTTCTGCCATCAGGACATTCGATCGTCATATTGCCGTTGAGTACATGCAGCAACTCATGTTTTATATCGCAATGGATGTTGTTGCTCCAATATGTACCGTTAAGCAGCACGATCATATTTTCAATTTTACTTTTACATTCAAACACGATTTTTTCTCCATCGGTTATCCGGCAATTTTACACTATCACTGCAAACATGTTTTGTCAAGTCTGCAGGCGGTGCCGCAGACAACTAATATAAAAAAAATTCTTACATTAGCAAAAAAGTGCAAACCGATACTCTTGACAGGATTTTCCGGCATCGTTATATTTAGTTGCAGAAAGATCTTTGCAACCCAAAGGAGTGTATTATGTTGAAAACAAAAATTCCGGCTCTTTTTCTGATGCTTTTTCTGACAGCGTCGGGTTTGATTGCTGCAGATAATCCGCTGCAAACGCCGAAAGTCTGGAAAAAGGGGCAGCTGCATGTGCATACATTATGGTCAGACGGGCGGGATTTCCCGGAAACCATGCTCGCAGCTTACAAAAAAAATGCTTTCGACTTTGTGGTGATCACCGATCACGATGTGGTCGGCAGCGATAAGGATGTTTATCTGCAAATTTTTTCCACCTCTGGCGGATGGCCGCCGTTGGCTTCCAGAGATGCGTTCAAACGCCTGCAGGCAAGCGCACCGGCAGAATTGATCAAAACCAAACGTATAGCTTACCGGACATTTGTGCGCCTTTCCCCTTACGATGAATTGCAAAAAAACTGGGAGATCCCGGGCAGATTCCTTATATTGCCGGGCGAAGAAATAACCGTATTCAACGTCGGCAAAGACCGGCGGCAGGTACATGTAAATTATGTAAATATGACTCAAACCATATTGCCGCAAAAGGGTAAAGATGTGGCTGAAACATTGAAAATATCTTCAGATAATATTCTCAAATCTGCGGCAAAAACTCCGCCGAAACCGGTATTTTTTATGGCCAACCATCCGCAATGGAAGTTGTGGGATCTGCAAGTGGAGGATTTTTTGCAGAATCCGCAATACCGGCACTTTGAATTGATAAACGGTTATTACGGCTTTGCTCCCCCGAAAAAAGTACATTCTCTTGAACAGTTCTGGGATATAATCAATGCGTTCCGACTGATCAACGGGCAGAAAATCATATATGCAGTTGGCTCTGACGATTCCCATTTCGGCGATGCTGAACATTACGGTAAAGTTTCTGGTGTCAACTCGGCGTGGGTTTATGTCGGTTTGCCGGACAATGAAGAATTCACTCATGATAATCTCGTCAGAGCATTGAATGAAGGCAGATTCTATCCCTCGAGTGGGGTGGAATTTGAATCGGTAAAATTTGATGACAAGACCCGCACACTCAAAGTAAAAGTCAAGGCTCAACCCGGCAGAAAATACAAGATCCGCTTTAACGCAACAACTGCTGACTTTGACCGCAAGACCGGATCGATGTTTTTGCAGCATGGCAAACTCAAGCACACCGTAAAAACATATTCTCCCGAGATAGGGCAAACAGTCAAGGTCGTTGAAGGCAGCACAGGCGAATGCAAACTGCTTGATAACTGGCTCTATTTGCGCGCTACAGTTATTTCCGACGAGCCGCTGCCACGGGAAAAAAATATCTGGTATGACAGCGAACCATTCAAAAAAGCATGGACGCAGCCGGTAGTGAATAAGAAATTTTTGAAAAAGTAATATTGCAGTATAAAAGGAGAAGAAAAAATTAATCAGTTGTCCAGTAAAACCGGCAACTCAAATCGTTTTACACTTATTGAACTTTTGGTAGTTATTGCCATAATTGCCATTCTGGCGGCAATGCTTCTGCCCGCACTTTCAGCGGCACGTGAACGTGCCAGAGCCACTACTTGCATAACCAATCTCAAGCAGTGTGGTCTGGCATTTCTTATGTATATCGATGATAATGACGGCATCACCCCCATCGGCTACACCAATGTAGCCAATACCGCATGGCAGACCACTTTGCCGGTCTATACCGAACAGCAGACCATGTGGGATAACAGCAAACCCAAACCGCGTCCGCCCTATGGCGTATGGAGCTGCCCGTCCAACAGCGATTATGCGACAGATCTCGGGTATCACTTTGCCTACAATCAGAAGATGTCCAACATTACCAAAGGTAAAACCTTGAATGATTTTGTTTAAATGCGGAAGGTACTATTGACGGATTGCTGGTTTTAAGCGAAACGCTGGGCAATAATTTGCTTTTTTATTACGACCGGACCCCTACAGCTAATAAAGTCGACTATCGCCACTATGCAGATAATGGTGTGAACATCGTTTTTGCTGACGGCCACGCCGAACCCAAAATAAAAAAGTGGAAAGATGCAACGTATTCAATGAAAGAGCTTGCCGGAGCTAAATCTGAATGATATTGTAATAAGTGTTATAAATGGAGATATCGATGAAAAAAACTTTGTTATGCCTTTTTACAGCTGTTGCCGCCTTGAGTGCTGCAGGTAAAAATACGCTGCTTTTGAATATGGAATCCCGTGAGGCGATCGCTGCTAAAAATGCCCGTTTCCACGGCGGAGCTTTTGCTGACGGCGCCCCTATCGGCAACTCGGTAACCAACGGCAACCGTGCTTTTGTCGGCGGCGGTCATGCTGCATTGCTGCTGGCAGCACGCTATCCGGAACTGTGGACGGCGGTATCTGCCTGGTGCCCGATTTCGGACATTGCCGCTTGGCATAAACAGTGCCAGGATCGTGCTCTCCGGTATGCAAAAGATATAGAACAAATTTGCGGCGGCGATCCGCAAATCGCGGCTTTTGCCTTGCAAGAAGCAAAAAAATGTTCGCCACAGACTTGTTTGAGTAATGCCGCCAATAAATGCCTTATCGACATAAATACCGGAATTCATGACGGACATACCGGCAGCGTACCGGTGAGCCAGGCTTTGAATGCGTTTAATCTGCTTGCCAGCCCGGAGGATCGGATAAGCATTGAAGATATAGAGTATATGACCAGACTGGAAAAAATACCGGAACATCTGGTTTTTAACGGTACTGATCCTGCTTATGGAAATTACAAAGTTTTGATGCGTCGGATATCCGGAATGGTGCGGATAACTCTATTTGAAGGCTCCCACGATATATTGCCCGGTGCCGGATTAGCCTGGTTTGCCAACCAAAGTCGCGGAACAAAACCGATTTGGAATTCAGGCATGATTTTTGATGATGGCACAGAAAATACCTTAAATAAGTAAAAAAACGAGTTGCCAATATACTGTAATATTGCCTGATGCCCGATATTATTCTCCGACAAATAACTTTTCCGGAAATATTTATTGAATATAACAACTGAACGTGTTTGAGAATTTAAACAAAGAATGTAGCTAAAGTATAAAGAGCAAATTAAAAGAAAACTTTACCGTGGGTGTTTTATGGCAATTAGCAATGATGAATTAAAAGAACTTTTTGGAAATTTTCAGTGGATTGATGATATTCCGGAAGATCAGAAAAAACGGGATGAAATATGCTTGGAGGCTAAAGCTGCTTTGCTGATTGAAGCTAATTGCACCAGCGAACGCTTCCCGGCTTTTATCCGTTGGGCTAAAAAAATATCTGACGGAAAGTATAAATTACCGGAATGTGCATCTATTCCCCGCCAGGAAACGGATTATAATTATAACCTTGATAACGGAAGTAGTAAATACCATTGGGTTCTTTCTGATAAACAGTACCGATCTTGAGTTTGATCTTGGATATAGCCATATCGTTTTCCATAACTTATTCCCGGATATAGCTGAAAAATATCTGTTTTTAAGCGATTGAACAACCGAAATGGTACCGTTTGGCACCTTTACCCCGAATTTAAGCAAAAAACTGGCGGCTGGAATTTTTTATCGCCACCCGCCATTCTGAAACGCATTTTGAGCTTGAAAACTCAGAATTTGGCTGTGAAATGAAATTCTGAAAATCGCTTCACTTTTGTTCAGAAAAATTCAGAATATCACCAGGTCTTGTATTGATTTTCCCTCTCGCTTTTTCACTGGAACATATCCTGTTGATCCGCAATCTCCTCTGTTTTCCGGAACTTGCTTTTGTTAATATCGCGGGCATCCAATTTTACCAGTACCAGCTGATCCTGACGGATGATTTTTTTCTCCGGATCCACAGCCATTGAAACATAAAGATCAAAGAGGCGGTCCGGATCATCCGGATCAAAAAGATGACCGACAGCATAGCTGCTGCCTCTGGAAATATGATTAAAAGCTATCATGGAGTCAGCCTCCAGTGTTATTCTGCCCAGATGATAAAATTGATATTCTCTGTATTTATCCTGCTTCATCACCCGCGTTAAATTTACCGGTCGGGGCAACCGTTTTATGATCCATTGCACCGGACGGTCGCGCCTGTATGATCGGTAATAAAACCAGCTGCCTGTTTTCGGGACAACTCCGGTATTACAAAGACCGAAAGCCGCCTCCGGATCGCGATCCAGTCCCCGCTTGTTGCGGTCAGGCATGATCCGGAACACTTTTTTACCGGCGAAATACTCCGGCAGCGGCTTGCCGCCGCGGGCGGCAGCAATATATTGCTCCAAACCGCTCATTACTCTGGCAATTTTTGCGTTGACTATTTTTTTGTAACGCCCGGGTTTTGTTTTATTCAGCGAAGCTAATGAATTTTCCGCATCCTGCTGTACAGTATCAACTGCCCGGCTGATGATTTTTTCAAGATCTCCGAAAGCAGCCTGTTGTGCCGGAGTCATATATTGCCATGCGGCAATGGTGGTTTCATCCAGACTGAACCGTGCCCGGCGCAAAGCAAGCAAACGCAGGCTGGATTTTCCGACGGAATGTTCCATTTTATCAAAAAGTTTCTGCCAGCGAAGCAAATTTTCTGCAGTGGCATATTTTACTGACAGAATACTTGGATTCCAACGCAGATCATTCCGATGATTGATTTCAAGTTGTTCCAATTCCGTCAGATAAGCTCGCATATCAGATGCCGCCTCACCGTAACAATGGTCAGTAAACTCCCGGATGATCGTCTGCACATCGGCATTGATGTCCCGACAGAGCACACTCAACATATAAACTCGCAGATCATTGAAGCCGAAATTATTGTACGGGCCTGAACCAAATTGACAATACGCCATCCATACTTTATTGCGGTGAGCCAGGCGGAAGTTGTCGGCGATGCGGTTGATATTGGCAATCAAGGGATAGCTAATGATCGGCCGGGGATATGGTGTCGGATACGCCCACCAGTGCATTTTAGAACTAATGGCTGCCCAAGCGGCAAAATTCCGCTCTGCAACTGCATTGACCGGATGATTGATCGGTTTGGTAAAATCCACCCCTAGCGGAGCGTAACTCGGCAACAGATTACCGGGCAGTCCGGTCAGCAATTTAGAAGGCATAAGCGTTTGATTTTTGCGGTATGCGAGAAAACAGAAGAGCAAATCCGGATGAGTTTTTTCAAATCGTCCGCTCAAATCATAGAGAAAATCATAATATGCTCCGGCAGGGTGATCATGTTTTTTCATCGCTTCAATACAATTTATGCAATAGCAGAATGCTCCATTGTTGTCATCCTGACCGACACCAATGATTTTCATGCCTCCACTATAATTTTCGGCAGCAAGCATGATCCTGATATTTTTTTCAAACTCATCACGGAGTCCGGCATTGGTATAACACAACTGCAAGGTCGTTACCCGTTGCCCTTTGCTGTTCATGGCAAAATATTCCGGATTGGTTTGGAAATACGCTTTATCCTTAAAGTATTTCAGCGGACCGCTGATATTGCCGACCTTACCGCCAAAGGGAATCAAACCGCTGGGAATGATACGCTGTCCGGCGTGCGTTCCGGAAATGCCGATACTGTCAGCAGTCTGATCACGCAAAAAATTACGGCGGGCAAATTTTTCAGCCGCTGGAGAATGGTAATCGCCGTTGACCGTCATATAAGCTATCGACGGCACAACGGAATGACTGAATCCAGCTGGCAGAGAGAGTGTTTTCTGTTTGGGGATCCGGTTGACTCCGTAAAATGTGAACCACCGGCACCCGAAAGCATCCCGCAGCAAGTCATAAATAGCATTGACATTGCCGCATTCGCCCTGTCCGCAGATATAGAGGTCGCGGGCTTCAATTCTGATCCGCCGTTCATTCTCCAAGAGTGGAGCTGAATCCGAAGGAGCTTTTTTCCCGATCCATATCGTATGTTTTTTATTGCTGTTTGCTTGGAAATCAGCACCTGATATAAGCTTCAAAAAAGTGTGAAGATCGGCAACTGCCGCTTTTTCTTCTTTATTTGGCGTGCCGTGAAAAACAATTTTATAATCAGTTTTGCTATTATCGGCAAGAATTACTCTATCTGCAGCCTCCGAACAAACAGCTGCTGTAATTAAAAATAAAACAACAATAAATCTTTTCATTTTTCATCACTTTTTGCCGTATTGATGGATTTTATCAGCATCACCCGGATTTGAGAACAACTGTTGTTTAATATCCGTTGGTTAATATACTATCTGTGATGAAGTATTGCAAACCGGAACTCTCATTTTTCATTTTTACATCATATGAGCGAAGCGAATGCTTCATATTTGGAGTGAAACGGAAAATGCTTCATAACGAAGTTGCTTCATCTGAAAAGGCTGGTCCGGATTGGGTGAAGCACGCCTGCCAGCGTATGAAGCATTTTGCGGCATTGCCGCAAAATATGAAGCACCGCAGATGCGGTATGAAGCAAAGCCTTTTCAGGCTTCATATTTTTTGCCTTGAATCAAGGCAAAAAAAATGGCGGCGGAAAATTTTATCTCCACCCACCATTCTGAAAGGCTTTTTGAGGCGAAAAACTCAGAATTTCGCTGTGAAATGAATTTCTGACAATTGCTTCACTTTTGTGAAGAAAAACTCAGAATAATTGGAACTTATGGAGCTTTTGGGGAAAGTTTTATCTTTCCGAAATCTGCTTTGTCCAACACATCGGTTAGATTTTCGTTCAACCTTTTCAACACAATCTGTTTGGGTATATATCCATCTTTACTTATCTGGAGTTGTCTTTCGATAACATAAAGCCGATCTGGAACAGGATGATGTCCCGGTGAGCCGATATAAACTATGTAATGCCATTGTGCTGGAGCTTTTGTTTGAAAGCAGCCGTTTTTATCACTTATGGCAAATTCAGAATATTGATTTTCTGCCTTGATTATATAAGTAATTTTAACTCCACATATACCCTTGCCGGAACATTCATCTACTATTTGCCCTCTGATTGCCGGAGCAACTTCGGTTGTATGTGGTATAATAAGACAACCGGACAGAAATAATGAGAGAAACAACAGCAAAATGTTGATAAAAAGAAACTTAAATACCTTTTTCATTTTCCTTCACTCTTTGCCGTATTGATCGACTTTATCAGCATGACCCGGATTTGAGTGCAAACATTATCCAATTCCTGATATTTTGCTTCATCAATATAATTAGTTTTCAGCAGAAGTTCCAGCCAGTAACTTGTTTCGTTGGCTTCTTTGAGGGCGATTTGAAGTTTTGAGATGAAATCCGGTTTTCCGTGGGCATATTGTGCTTCATGGATATTCGCCCCAATACTGGTTCCGGCTCTGCCGATTTGATTGGAAACGATCGTTTCGTGCTGGATTTTCAGGAATTTTACCAGATTGAGAATCTGTACCGCAAAATCAACAGATAATGTACGCAACTTACTTTCAGCCATAAGATGATCTCCTTTCGGGAAATAATATAGCATAGCAAGCAAGAAAATCAAGGCGGCAACGCCGCCGTGTAAGCGAAGCGCTGTATAAAAGTTACACCATCCTTACTCCCGCAGGGAGAAAACTTCATCCGTCTTCATCTGCGTTGCAGATTACGCCGTGACAAGCAAGTGGAGCGACTTCATCCACCTTCGCACAAGGCTACGGTGGACAAGCAAGCAAGGCTTCTGGAATTTGGTGAAGATGTGAAGAAAAAACTTTGTTTTTTGAGTGAAGTTGTGCCTGACGGAACAGTGAAGTGAAGCCTTGCGGCTTCGTTCGCCATTTTTTTGCAAAAAAATGGCGGAGATGGGGTGTATTTTGCCATCTTGCACTTTTACCTCAAAAACAGATATTTCGCCACACTTTATCCTCAAACTTGGCACGTTATGGCACTTGGTCAACTCAAGTGCGACTTTATAAAAACGGGCCATTTATGGGGAATATTCCATCATAACGGGGAATAAATGGGGAATTTTTTGAATGCCAATCAGCCAATCTCCAAACGGGAATCAAACCATCAACCCTACTGATTTGAAGACACAAAAATATAGCATAAAACAACAAGATTTCAACTCAAATTGGGGAATATTTGGGGGTGTTTTTCTGCATAAAAAGTTATAAAAATAACCGTACACATATAGCCGTATTATTACAGCAAAATCAGCCTGTAACAATTTATTGCGGAATGACCTCTGTGGTATTGACAAAGTTCACCGCAGCAGGATTACCGGAGCGTTTCAAGTCACCGGCATAAATTACCGTACCCTTTTCGATTTTTGCATCCCGTTCGGCAAAAGATTTCAGATTACTTGCAAAATCAGATGACCAAGTCCGGGCAGACTTGATTTTATACGGATAGAGTTTGCGTTCTGCAGCAATCAGCATATCAATTTCAAATCCACGCTGATCTCTGAAGAAATACATATCCGGTGTTTTGCCGGGTGTTCAGACAGAAATATGGATTGTCGCCCAAGTCATTCCGTTTTTCACCGGCAGCGATCACAGAAAAAAATGTGAAGAAATAAATAAGGGCTTCTGCCCTAAAAACAGTTGATGTTGGCAAACGACATCAACTGTTTGACAACAGCGGCAATCTTTATCGAGAACAGAGCTTTACAGAAAGCAGTTGTTATTCCGCTTCACCGCAACAGAACTGCCGGAACCCCTCCCTTCTGTAAACATAAAAAATAAGCTGTTTTATTTTTCTTTTGAAAAAGTCAAAGTTGGTGTTTCTTTGAAGTATATAATGTATTTACCGCCGGTTACGGGATAGACTATTTGGCTCTTCAACTCAAAATCACTCTTTTTGACCACTGCTGCAAATTTTCCGTTTTCTGCTATATAGGGGTGAGCAAATTTAGAAATTACTTCCGGGCGATTGCCAATATTGTGATCTGTGCTGCAAACAATTACGCCGTCTACATCATTGGCTGTCAGAAAATGCGTATCGGGTCTGAATCCCACCCTTACCATATTAGCGGCTATAACCATTTTATCTGCCGGATTGCAGCTTGCATCATCCAAACCGTGAACTATTACCACTTTATTATCAACCTGGTATTTTTTCTGCAATGACAGATGGATCATGTTGCCCGGATCGCGTATTTCACGCATTGCTGCTGTTAAATATTTGGGCGATTGCGGATATGCACTGTATCCGGCATTAAGGCTGCCCTTGCCGAATGCTATCTCATCGGTCAACCCGGGCATACCGCAAAGGTCGATAATACAGCCGAAGGTGTTTGGTGCAAGTTTATTGACCATCAAGCTTACATTGCCGCCCCCGGATGCCCCTGCAGCATAAATACGGTTGCGCTTGAACTTGATCTTATTTGCATCCAGTACATTTATTACTTCATAAAGAGCCCGCAGACAATCCATTGCCTGCAAAACGCCATGATCATACGGAACTTTATCGTGTCTGGTTTCGCCGCTTTGCAGATAGTTTACACTTAAACAAATAAGGTTATAGCGATCACTGAAAAGGTCGCACCATGGAGCAGTATATTCCCAGGTACCGCCCCAGTTATGCGATAAAAGCATCAAACCGGTATTGGCATCGATACCTTTTTGTGGTGTGCGTACATAATACTTTACCATACGCTTACCCGGCTGAAAGCGATATTCCTGACCTTCAAAACTTTGCACACCTGTTAATTTTTCCGGGAGCGGTTTTGTTAAAGGTATTTCCGAGGCATTGGTTGTCTTCCGGTCAGGAACATCATCGTTGACAGCTAAAAGCAAACCTCCTGCTTTGGTCGGCATACAATCAATTTTATCCGGAGGATTATCAACAATAAAAAGATCATATTTACTCATTTTTCTTTGTTCCTTTTTGCCAATATATATTGATTTGTTCAAAGGTTTCAAGCCATGATTTTTTGCCATATCAGCAGCACCTTTGCCGCTGTACAATGCAATCAGTGCTTTGGTTGTCCCGCGAGGAATAATTATGGTGAATCCGGTGCATTTCTGAACAGGTACGGCTTTTTGCGGTTGGAATATTCCATCCAGATCCGATATAAGGTATTCCCGGTCGCTCCATGCTTTTACTCCATCACGCATTGTTATGCTGTCTGCATAAACAAGTATATTGCACAGCAGAAAAAACATTGCAACTAAAGTTCGCATTTTTTAATCTTCCCTGATAATTTAATTTCAAAACCTTCTGAAAATCCGGATTACAATGGTCAACGGCGTTTTTAAATCTTTTTATTTGACTTTTAGAATTTCTTTCAACATTGATATTTTTTTCCGGATAAGTTCTCCGGAAAACATAACCGTCCCGGGTTCGATATGAAAACCTTGCCGCGGATCACGTTCCACCCACGGCAGAACTGCATTCAGCACTTTCAGTTCATCTTCAGCAATACGGTTGAATTCCTCAAGATTTTCTTCTTGCCAATTCTGCCGCAACTTATAGACACGATAACTGTTTTCGGTACTGTGCCATATTGCCTGACAAATCAATACATTACCCAGTTCATCAAGTAAACGTTTATCTTGCGTACCTTGCAGAGCTTTACTGAAAAGTGCGGCCCCGGCTTCCCAGCCTACCGCCACTTTGCCGATACGCTCGATTATCTCGTCCAGATTGAACAACCTGGGCTGTTCCGGGTGGATAAACGCTTCACGCAATTCATCACCCCGGTCATCATCCAGCCAGGAGCCGCCAACCAGTTTGCCGGTCAGCGGAGCCGGATGGTAAATTTCATCATAAGCAAGTGTATAGTTCTGCACGCCAAAGTAAATGAAGAGTATGGTAAACGGGTGATAATACATCGTGCGTTCAAACTGTTTCCACGCCGCCAAAATCAAATCTATATTGCAGTTGGGGAATTTCGTTTCAGCAAAACTGCGCAGGGCACTTTCTTCATCATCCGGCGATTGCGGACTGACAAAATAGTTGAAGGCCTCAACATTCAAATTGGGCAATGCGTTGCCGAAGTTCCAGCAGCCCATAAATCCTGCGAGGTTGTTTTTACGCAAAAAATCAGCTTTTTTGTAAAGTGAACTTATGATCGGCAAACTGACCACTGTTGCAAGTTCATGCGTGGTGCCAAGTTGCAATTTTGCCATGTACCGCATCGGTTTCCGGCTGGTTTCGTCAAAGAGCCGCAGGAATTTTTCGGAAGGACCGGAATAACCGATACTGTATTCATCCATAAAAAAATGTTTTCTCCGCAGAAGATCTTTGTAGCCGCCGCGTTCAAAATCTGCCATTAAAATCACATCTTCCGGCAGAGCCTGGATAATGGCAGATTCGTCTTCCGGGCGTTCCCACGACCAATTCCATGCAATCACTTCGGCTGTTGCTGAACTTTTGCGTATTCCCTGATGGAGCATAGTTATCAATTCAGCAATCACTTCGGCTCGCGTTCTTTTGTAACAACGCGGACAGGTTATCTCAACATGCCACGGTTTGGTCAGCGGCTTATGACAGCGGTGCGAAAAGCAGTGCTGGGCAAATTCGCTGGCGGTTATTAAAATAACTCCGGCAAGTTCCGGCAGACTTTTCAGCAGAGCTTCTCCGGCATTGACCAGATATTGCTGTACTTGTGGCGTTGAAGTACACATACAACGCAGCGTTATATCGGGGAAAACTAACTCTTCACCACGGCAATCAGGGTGCTTTTTCCAGAAATCATCCCGGTCATCCAGAGCCCGCGGCGGCTGCATATAAAGAAAAACCTTTATGCCGTATTGGGCTGCCCGGTCGATCAATGTCTGCATGGCAGTTATATGTTTTGCGGAATCTTTGCCCAACTCCATAAAGGGGGCAACTTGCACAAGATGATGAAGTATTCCGTGGAGCCAGATGGCGTTGAATCCAGCATCGGCAATTTTTTTCAACTCGTCATCGGTATAAGCTGACAAGGCGGTAAGTGTTTCATCATTTTCGCCTCCCGGCAGCTGTTCAGAGCCAAAACGGCTGCGGGCAGAACGCCAAATACGGTAATTCATACAATAAAGACCTTGATTTATTCTGTTATTTGTTGCTGTTTTCTTCGATACTGGCAAATTTAGCCTTATCTGCCAGCGATACATTGCCTTCGACCTGACCATTATCCAAAGGATTTATCTCTCTGGTCTGCAGGTCACGGAAAAGCTGCCGCAACCCCAGAACACCGCCGATCCCGAACCAGAATACTGAAATAATACTGAATACCAGCGGTACGGCAATAATGGTTATGAAGAAATAATGCCCCCACCATGCCAGTGGCCACGGCGAAAAAATATTCCAGACAACTACGCCGGCAAAGGTGATCAGGAAGCTCCACACAAAACTTTGAATGAACAATATCCAGGCAATAAATTTATCGCCGCAACTGTAATCGGAAGTAATCCCCAACAATACGCCGGAGATATTCCGCCAGCTGAACTGACTTTTAAGATCAGCTTTTTTTTCTCCGTCCACACTGTACTGCCCACGGTGCAGCATGCGATCGAGATTGAAAGGTTCGCGTATAGTCAAATACGATACCACACAATAAAGGAGCAAAGTAAAAAGCGAAATAAGGAAGAATATTTCGTAACTGTTGATCGGGAATTTGACCGGATCCATCGACCATTGCACATAAGGAGCAAAGGGTTGCGATATTGTCCGCAAAAATTCATCCAGCGGTTCAACCCAGTTTTTTTTCAGCAAATATGGATAGATTTTATCCGCCCAGTTACGCTGGGCAAAGATTGCCGCCAGCGATAAAACCATTCCGGAAATCAGCGAACTGAACGCCCCGGCACTGGTGCCGAACCGGCTGTAAAGACCAAAGATCATCACCGGAGCACAGCCGCCCAGCCAGATCGAGGTGGCAATCATCACAAAAAGCTGTATGTAATCCATCTGGGCCAGATAAAGCGAGCCGATCAGGTAAATCGCTCCGATAGCAATGGAAACCAGCCGCAACATCCACAAATGCTGTTTGAACGAAAGCGGCTTTTTCCGCAGCGGCAGCAGAACATCCTGCGAAAATGTTACTGCCGAACTGAAAATACGCGTATTATCAGTTGAAATCATCGCCAGTATCATCAGCAGCAAAAACAACCCCAGCATACCGCCGGGAAGGATTTTTTGCATGGAAACCGCCAGCATTTCCTGATGAAACAGTGTGCGGTACTGCAAATAAAGTGCGTTGCCTTCAGCCTCACCATGTGATTTGACCAGCTCCCGGTGGGCAGTTTCCAACATTGGTGTATCAAGATTGCGTTTTTCTGAAAGCGGTTGATCGACCCCTATCTTGTGCTCTTGCACCGGCACGGCGGCAATCGCCTGATTGAAACTGGTGCGGGCCTTTTCGTCAGGAATCAGCTCGGCGGCGGCCTGCCGGGATATTTCGGTACGGATCTCATGTGCCTGCGGTGCAAAATTCCGGTGATTGAGCAATACTATCAAGGTCAATGCCACCAATACATGCAGTATGGTAGTGATATGTTCACGCCATGCACCAAGAACGCCTGCCATTTTTTGTTCGTGCGGATTTTTAGCCGCCGAATAGACTCCGGCACCATACCAGCTTGCCCGATGAAAAATGCGGTTGAAAATAAGAATCATGACCGCAAACAAATTGAAATCCCGCAGCTTGGATATATCGTATGGGTTAATAAAACTTTCGCCTTGCACCCGATCCATCATTACCGGTACAATTTCTTCGCTCCAGCTGAATTTATAGAGGATAAAAAAGATAAATACCGCAATGATCGGAAACATAAAAATCCCTTGCAATGCGTCAGTAACAACCATGCTCAAAGTCCCCCCGGCACAGATAATACTGATTGCTATTGTCAGGCAGAATACGATCACAAGAAACATGGTCGATACTTCAAACCCGCCAATATTGACACTATGGGGCAACCCGAGGTAATAGATGAAGAATCTGGCGGCAACTGCGGGCATTATAGCATTACACAGAACTTCGCAAAGACAGCGTAATACTGCCGCAAAAATACGCAGTGAACGATTGTAACGCATTTCCAGAAACTGCCCCATACTCATAGCCCGTGTTTCACGGAAGCGGTAGAGGCAAAAGCCGGTCAGCGACATGATCATAGTAACCGGCAAAGCCAATGTCATCCAGAAAGAGAGAGCAAAGCCGCATTTATACTGACTTTCGGCATAACCTACCAGTCCAATGACAGCTAAAGCATTAGCTACATCGCTGGCACATACAACATACCGTGTGCAAACCCTTCCGGCAGAAAGAAAATCTGCCACGCTTCGCACATACCTGTGCATATAATACCCCAAGCCGATCACCATGGCAACAGGTATAATAACAATAAGCCAATCAATCAGAGTCATAGGTTCAGCTCTCTATATCTTTCAAGCAGTTAAATTGTTATTCATTCCCTGTCCAGATACCTTTCATGGTACCGGTGCCGGGCAGTGTAGTAGTGTAATATTGCACATGACCATCCACATAGGCAATGTTAAGACCTTTCCCATGACGGTATTCCGGAGCGTATGCTCCGGTTCCGGTATTGGCATTGATATAATAGGAGTAAGCGTCTGCCAAATACATACAAAGAGTGGGATTTTGGATCCCGTTACGCGGAAAAGGCTTTGTTGCATAAGCACTGATATCTGCACTGCTGATCTTGCCATACGCCGCACCGGAAATGTAAAAGTTTATGCCGTAATCCAAATCCGGAGAAACAGTTTTGGTTGCGGAGGGACAGGCAAACGCACCTGCCATTTGCCGATTGTTGGCAGGCTTGGTAGTGCTCCCCATTGCCCACCCTTCCTGAGTACCGCCAATATGCCAATAAGGCTTGAGAACCACCATCCATGTTTCTTTGCGCACTGTATCATAGTAACAAGGCAGAAAATCATTATTATCGTTGGCGTAAGATTCTGCCATCAAGCCGAGTTGTTTCAAATTGTTGATACAGCTGGCGGCTCGTGCACGTTCACGGGCCGCGGAAAGTGCCGGCAGCAGCATGGCTGCCAGAATTGCAATGATTGCGATTACTACCAGGAGTTCAATCAGCGTGAACGCTGATTGAGTGAAGATGTGAAGGCGTGAAGAGCATTTTTGCCGAGCGTCAAAAATGTGTGAAGTGCGCCCTTGCGGGAGTAAGGATGTGCAAATGTTATAAAGAATACGCCAGTCGATTTGACTGGCTTTTTCGTTTTAAATTCTCCGTTTGGAGAATTGAGAGAACAGGAGAACGCCATAAAACAGCCAAAATTCTCCGTTTGAGGTTTTCCGGGGACACCGCGTTTATGCTCAAAATCGGCAGATTTTTCGCTTTTCAAGTGGAGAAAAAATAAATCCTCAAGGATTTTTGTCCAAATCAAAACACCCCGATCCTTGTGTCCCAGACTATTCTATTTAAACACTTTTGTTTTGATTCAGCCATAAATCGTGACCATTTATCGCCCAATCAAAACTCCAACCATTTTTCAAATCACAAAACCAGTGACACAGCAATCCGTCAAAATCCCATTAACCCCTGTCAAAATAGGTTTAATTGATTTGACAACGTTATTTTTTATGTTTTCAGCTCAATAATCCTTGCTTTTACTATCCTTATGAAATATATTATATATGGATTTAGTAAATTTACATCGGGAGGTGTACTATGGGAAATTTTATATTTTGTTGCCCTCATTGCAATCAAAAAATAGAAGCTGATGAATCAATGCGTGGAGAGTTTGCAAATTGTCCTTGTTGTAATGAAGAAATTGTTGTTGACGAATTGAGTCCTTGGGAAGACGATGTAGTTGCAAAGGATGGTTCATGCAATTTATCTGAAACTATTGCTGTTGAAAAAAAACAGGTACAAAATGATAAGCAACCGATAGAGGAAGAGGAAAGTTTTGTTGAGAATAACAATGAAGGAGATTTTAATCAAAGCGTTGAAATAAAAGAGTCTTTTCCTGACAAAAAAAAGAGCAAGTCTATTTTAATTTTTGTACTGATAGCAATAGCTTTTTTGTTTTTAGCGGGCGGAATTAGTTTTATTTTGTATCAACAGCGTCAAGCAGAGGCACAGCGTCAAGCAGAATGCCAAAAGCGTTTAAAGGAATTTGCGACATTCGGTCATGAGTTACAAAACAAGGCTGGCTTGGGCGTATCCTATCGAGAATTGGGCGATCTTGTTGCCAAAATAGATTCGAAGTGGAGAATTCTTTGTGAAGTAATTCCGGAAAAACATGAGGGGCGTTTGGGTATTGATAATGCACTGAAATCTTGGAGATTATGTTATACTATTTGGGGATTCAAGATAGGGGATCGTTATTCAAAATACTTGCACACACATAAATTGTCTATAGAAGATAAAAATTTTTTATTGGAAGAAATTTGTCCATTGGATTCTTTTCTTCCGTTCTATGAATATGATAAATGGATTTCAATACTTTTGGCGTACGCCAATGTATGCTATATCAGAGGGTATGATTTATTATCCGGAAAAAAAGAAAAAAATTTAGAAAAAGATAGAAAGTTAGCTCTTGATCTTTTTGTTCAATGCAAGAAAAAAATTTCTATTTCAAAAGAAGGTGAAGTTTTTAAAAATATAAGTTTTACACAGAATGAAGATGTTTTATGGAGGTATATTTATGCAATGGGAAGATTAATAACCGAAGGTAAATAAATAGTTTGTAAATATGATAAATAATAAAGGTTGAAATTTTTTTACCCTATCCCAAACAGTTTCCGCTGCTCGTCCCAGTCTTCGGGGAAGCCTTTACGGAGTTTGGATAAAGTGAGTGTTGCGGGTTCTTCTTGTCCCGCCGTAGCCTTTGGCGAAGGTCGGATGCTGTTGAGGATGGCTTCGATGATGTCCGGGGCGAGGTTGACCAGACTTAATGCCCGGAAGAGGAAGGCACGTTCCTGTTTGACTTTCTGTGCCAGTTCGGAAACAGTTGCCACTTTGCCCGATTCCAGCCGCTTGAAATTGCTGTGCCCTATGCCCAGCATTTCGGCGGCTTCTTTTTGATCTATCAATTTGGGCACGATTACCGGTTTTAACCTACCGTGTTCTGCCAGACTGGTCAACTGACTGATCGCTTCGTGATATTCCGGCAGCGGAACAATTCCTTCTTCGGCGATCGGCCGCATGATCCTTTTGAACATTCTGACAGTTTCCAAAGTAATTTGAATTTCATTCATAACATACGCTCCTTTCAGGTTGTTTGCACATGTCATGGTCTTGAACAGTATTTTAAAACTGAATCATCTGCTTTTTGACTTCCGTTTGAAAATGTTTTTTTATACAACGAGCCTACTGTGATATGAACAAGGGAACTATCTCAATCAGAAATCATGGTTATTATATGAGGTAATTATCTCAATCACAGCAAGATAAAATTGAGAGTCCCATCATCTCCGTATGGGTAGGATTTATTATAATACATTATAACAGCATCTAACCAATAACCAAAGAAAGGTGGTTTATTATGCCCAAGAAAAAAACATTTATCGACAACCAGTATCATGGTACAAAGTTAAGTGAACATTCGCATGAGTTTTCTTGTGCTTATATGCAGTCGATTGAAAATCTTTTGTGGACTATGACTGAACGGCACGCCAAAGTATTGGTCGCAAGATTTGATCTTCGTTATCCTAAAGATCATAATGCTGATAACAGCAATAAAGATTTTTCATCAACTATGCAAGCCGTATGTCAGGAGTTCGGTCGTAAAGGTTATGATCCGCAGTATGTAGCCAGACGGGAACAGGTAACCAGTGAAAATCAACATTATCATGTAGGAATACTTTTAGATGGAAACAAAAAACGCTCTATAAATGCAGTCAGAGAAACCATAGAAAAACATTGGGCTAATCAGTTGGATATACCGTTGGAAGAAGTCCAGCAAAAAGCATTGGTCTATCCGTGC
>JAZSHD010000198.1:0-18552 GCA_045533055.1 Victivallaceae bacterium
TGACCTACCCGTATTGGGAACAGAGCCAAATCTTTAAGAGCAAACCTTAACTCCGGAAAGCCCCGTCAGGCTGCCGGAGTTTTTTTCCGTTCCGGCAGTTGGGTCAAAATCACTGCCAGCAAGATTATGCCGCAGCCGACAGATTCCCGCAACGAAAGCATTTCGTTGAGAAAAAGCCAGCCCCCCAGCACGGCAAAGACCGATTCCAAACTCATTAAAAGTGCCGCTGTCGTGGGGTGCAGGTATTTTTGAGCGACCATTTGCAGCGTAAAGGCTATGGCACTGGAGCCCACGCCGCAAAATACCCAATAAGGCAGCGAGGCAGTTACAGCGTACCATACCCACGGTTCGGCAAATGCCAGCGACGCCAGAGCCGTTGCCGCTGCCGCTACTGCAAATTGCAAGCAGGAGAGCCGCACGCAGTCGCAATGAGGTGCATAGTGATCTATAACCATAATGTGCAAAGCAAAAAGCAATGCACAAATCAGAACAAATATTTCGCCTTTACCGACAGTACCGGCTCCGCCGCACAATAAATATGCTCCGCTTAAAGCAGCAAACACCGCGACCCACAATAAAAGCGGAGTTTTGCGTTTGAAAAATATTCCCAATAATGGCACCATTATTATATAAAGAGCTGTAAGAAAACCAGTTTTGCCCGCAGATACATAAAGCAATCCCAACTGCTGAAAGGTACTGGCAGCACCGATTATCAAACCGCAAAATAGACCGCCATAAAGCAGAGATTTTCTTGCTTGCACTGTTTCTGCATTACCCCAGAAAGATACTTTGCGGTATTTTAACAGCTCTACGACAATAATAACACCCGCCAATGCCGCCACCCCAACAACTGAACGCAGAGCCACAAAAAGCAATGCCCCCACATGTTTCATGCCGTTGGCTTGAGCTGAAAATGCAAATCCCCACAGCACTGTGGCAACCAACATGGCAAGAACAGCGTAAAACTTTTTCATTTTCTTACAATAGAAATATCATTTAATGAAATACGCTTTGATCTGCTCGGCAAGGTCGGCAGAAAGTTTATTGGCATCGTTTCTTTCCAGATGCGAGCCGTCGTAAGAATCATATTTGTTGCGGGAGTGTACTTCCAACCATACGACTCCAACTGTTTCAAAACGCTTTTTAAGTTGTGCAATATCATACTTTCCGGACTCATCTTCCAACTTATCCATTTCCGGAAAAGTTGGCATACGGAAAGCAAAAACTGTTATATTCTGTTTTTTCCATTGGGCAGTCTTTTCTGCGATTTCCTGCATACTCAGTTCGGACAACTTCATATTACCCACATAAATCCGGTAGCCGTAAAGATTGCTCCGTCTTGCTTTGGCTTTGACTTCAGATACTTTTTCCAGCCATCCGTTGTTATGATAAATCTTATCCGGCTTGCGTCTGGAAAACAACTCCTTGATTTCCTTGGTGCGAATATCGCTGAAAATAATATCCAGCCATTCAGAAAGAAAATTTTCTTTTTTCTTCAATTCTTTCTTTAATCCGGTAAAATGTCCGTTTTCCCGTGATGTATTGGCCATTGTCATTGGTGTAACACCTAAAATAACCGCACGGTGCGTGCCAGCTGGATCAAGCAGATTTTTTTCTACATGCTCAAAAATAGCTCGGTTGATTCCGCCGCCGGTGAAAGCTCCATTGTAGGAACGGTTGCCGACTGCGATATCAAACAAAGCAGGATTTATTCCGCAGAGAGTTCTTGAGTCACCGATAAAAACCATATCGTATTTCTGGTTGGAAATTATTTTGCTTTTCCAGAATTTTTTTTCCGCTTCCGTACCATCTTTGCCTTTTGCCAAGTCAACATATACTGCAATATTAATTGCGGCCAATATCGTTATAAGTATAGCGGCTGCCGCAAAAGTCAGCTGTATGCGTTTTTCAGAATTGAAAATAGATAAAGCCATGTCCTGCTCCACGGTAAAATATTGTAGCAACGATCAGAATACCCACCAATATCGGCTCCAGTTTGCGGTAAACAACAAACTTGTGCAGCAATTTCCGGTCCAGCTTAAAAATCAAAAACAACTCCATTACCAGAAACACGATAATGAGCGGTTCCGGTTTTACCGCCGGATCAAAATCATTGATTTCTTTCCGGAATGAAAACAGACTTTTGAAAATATGCCGGGTTTCGGCATAAGTTTCCGCCCGGAAAAATATCCAGCCTATCAGAACTTCCAGCTGGGTCAACAGCATGACAGGCACAAGCACAAACCACGGGCGTTTTTCTTTAAGGTATTTGGGCAAACCGATGAGCTTTTCCACGCACTGCAAGATACCGTGGTAAGCCCCCCAGATAACAAAGTTTATGGCTGCACCGTGCCACAAACCGGATACCAGAAAAGTGAAAAACAAATTAAAATTCGTCCTGAATTTTCCATGCCGGTTCCCCCCCATAGGTATATAAACATAATCCCGGAACCAGGTGGATAAGGATATGTGCCACCGGCTCCAGAAATCCTGAAGTCCGCAAGCGGCGTATGGGTGGTTGAAGTTCAAATTAAAGCGGTAGCCCATATATTTGATAACGCCTCTTGCTATATCGCTGTAACCGCTGAAGTCACAATAGATTTGTATGGCAAACATAACCATCACCAACAGCCAGGTGGTTGAACCGGTATAAATTTGAGTATTGGCAAAAGCGGTATCCACAATGTTTGCGGCATTATCAGCCAGCACGCATTTTTTGAAGAACCCCAGTACAATAAGTTTCAAAGCATTGTAACGCACCGTGGGTGTAATTACCGGTTTATTCAACAACTTCGGCAAAAGATCCACCGCCCGAACAATCGGCCCTGCCACCAACTGCGGAAAGAGCATCAAGTACGCCATATAATGCACCCAGTTGCGGGCAGGAGCAAGCTTCTGCCGGTAAACATCAATAGTGTAACTCAAAGACTGGAATGTATAAAAGCTTATCCCCACCGGCAGTATAAGACAGAATTCCGGTATATGCTCTGCAAGATTTATTTTTATACCGGCAAAAGCCAGAGCCGAGCTGATTATCCGGGCAAAAAATGTTGAGTATTTGAAAATCGACAATACCACGATACCTGAAATCAGAGAAAGTGTCAGCAGCAGTTTGGGTAATACCTTCCGGACTTCAGGATTTTCGGACTTATGAGCTTTTTCCATAAACCCGGCAAGAAAAAAATCCACTGTGCCGGTAAAAAATATCAAAAAGAGAAAACGCCAATCCCACCAGCCGTAAAAAATAACAGATGCCGCAAATATCAGCAGCAGCCGCCATAATGTACGCTCTTTTGCCCATTTCCATAAAAAAAGAAACAGAGCCAGAAATATCAGAAATGTCAAAGAATTAAAAAGCATATCGCCTGAACCCCATCAAATAACCTAAACCCCAATAATATACCACAAATATACTTTTTTTCAAACTTTCCACCGCAATAACTGCAAAACCAATGCAACTTATGCTTGAAATATTTTTTTCAAGAGCTATCTTAACAAAGACAGACATCTTATTTAAGGAAACAAAAATGACCACCGATATAACAATTAATGCCATTCGCTCCGGCGATCTTGCCGACGCTGTAACACTCTGGAATATTATTGTGGAAGCCGGTAACGCTTTTCCGCAGGAGGATCTGCTTGATCTTGACTCCGGCAAAACCTTTTTTGACTCACAAACTTTTACCGGCATAGCCCGCTGCAGCCAAACCGGTAAAATCGCCGGACTGTATATATTGCACCCTAACAATGTAGGCAGATGCGGTCATATCTGCAATGCAAGTTACGCCGTTTCGCCGGAGTTCCGGGGCAAACATGTGGGCGAAATGCTGGTAAAACACTGTCTGGAACAAGCCAGAATCTGCAATTATAAAGTATTGCAGTTCAATGCAGTGGTTGCCAGTAACAAGGTTGCGTTGAACCTATACAAAAAACTGGGCTTCACTCAACTGGGAGTTATCCCCAAAGGCTTCCGGAACAAAAGAGGTATTTACGAAGATATTATACCGCATTTTATAGAGCTTTGAAAAAATTTTAAAATTTTTTTTTAAGTTGTAAATATAGATTTTTCACCATAAGTTACAACTTTTCCCTACCAGATGGAACATTTATAACCTATTGACAATCACATATTTCCGTGCTATATTAATAAAATAAATACAACAAAAACATATAGCAGGAGGAATATTGTGAGAGCGTTTTATACCTTAACAGCCGCCGGTCTTTTATTGACCCAAACCATTGATATATCAAGTGCTTCCGAAAGGCACCAATCCCCGCCGCCAACGGTGGTGGTGGAACATGCTGCCCCGGCATCCGGCAAGGTCGTCCGGCGCTATGTGGGTGCGGTGGAAGCCATCAACAGCGTCCGGATCATGCCCCGGATCACCGGCGAACTCAAGAAAGTCAACTTTACCGAAGGCGGTCTGGTCAAAGCCGGGCAGCTGCTTTATGAGTTGGAAGATACCACCTATCAAGCTGCAGTTCAAGCCTTGGAAGCCCAGCTGGAAGCACAGAAAGCCACCTTGGAATTTGCAACTAAAGAGTATGTTCGAAAGTACAAACTCCTTAAAAGCAATGTGGTTTCCACCGCTGCTCACGAACAGGCGTTAATGGAGATCAATGTGGCAAAAGCCAACATCAAACGGCTGGAAGCCTCGTTGCTTGATGCCAGAAACACCCTTTCTTATACCCGGATAACCGCCCCCATCTCCGGCAGGATCAGCAAAAGTATTGCCACCGTGGGCAATCTGATCACACCCCAGAGCGGTGCTATGACCGACATCCAGCAGCTTGCCCCCATTTATGTAAAGTTCAGCATCAGCGAAAAAACTTTGCGGCGGGATTTTGGCGGTGCCGAAAAAGTTCCCGCCATCGCCCGGGTTCGTGCCATGCTTGCCGATAACACACTCGCCGGGGAAACTGCCCGGGTAACATTGGTGGATAACAAGATCAATGCTCAAAGCAACACGATAACCATGTATGCAACCTTCCCCAACCGGAAGTTTGATCTTTTGCCGGGGAGCTATGTAACAGTTTTGCTTTCGGCTGAAAACGCCAACGCCGCACTGCCCAGCGTTCTGCCCTCGGCGATCGTTATGGAAAATGATCAGTGCTATATCTGGGTATTGGATAAAAAGAGCAACATGCCCGCCAAACGCAAAGTGAAGATCGGCGAAACGGTTGCCGGCAGAACCATTGTGTTGGAAGGCATAAAAAACGGCGAGCTTATTGTTGTGGACGGCACCCACAAAATTCGCCCCAATACTCCGGTTGCCCCCATAGATGCCAAAAAGGTATTCAAACAGGGGAAGTAAGCAATGTTTGCAGCATTTTTTATTGACCGGCCCAAATTTGCCTTTGTTATAAGTATCGTTACAGCGTTGGTGGGCTGCATTTGTTTATTCAAGCTCCCCATTGCCGAATACCCGGAAATCGCTCCCCCCACGGTCAAAGTTAGTGCCATGTACCCGGGGGCAACCTCGCAAGTTATTGCCGAAACGGTTGCCGGAGTTATAGAAGAACAGGTCAACGGTATCGAAGACCTTATGTACTTCAAAAGCGAAAGCGACAACAACGGCAACTACACGCTTACCTTGACTTTCAAACCGGGCATTGATTCCGACATTGCCCAGGTGAATGTGCAGAACGCTGTTCAGCGTGCCGAAGCCCAGCTGCCGGAAACGGTAAAGCAGATCGGGGTAACGACCAAAAAGCAATCTACCGACATGATCGGCGTATATGTATTCCGCACCAACGGCGAAGAGCTGGACTTGCTCGACCTTGCCAACTATGTACGCATGAATGTAAAAGATACCTTCGCCCGTCTGCCGGGCATGGGTTATGTGGAAATATTGGGCGAACGCAATTACAGTATGCGTATCTGGCTTGACCCGATAAAAATGGCGGCACTGAAGCTTTCTCCGGAAGTGGTGATGGGCAAACTTGCCAGCCAGAATATCCCCGCCGCTGCCGGAAGTTTGGGAGCGGAAAAATCCAACGACTATTTGCAGCTCAAGCTGGATATTACCGGAAGATTGCGTACTCCGGAAGAATTTGCCTCCATTATCATCGCTACCGGCGAACGGGGTGAACAAATAAAATTGGGCGACATTGCCCGATTGGAGCTGGGTGCCGAGCGTTACACCGACGAAGGTTTCTTTAACGGTCAAAACTGTATAGCCCTTGCCATTTACCGGCAGGATGGAGCCAACGCAGTGGATCTGGTGAAGAACGCCAACAAAACTCTTGACGAACTGCGAACCCGTTTTCCCAAAGGGGTAACGGCACATCTCTCTTACGACCCTACGCACTACATTATGGTCAATGTTGAAGAAATCGCTGTAACCTTGATTCTGACCCTGATTCTGGTGGTGACGATCACATTCATCTTTTTGCAGGATTTCCGGGCTACTCTTGTTCCGGCATTGGCGATCCCGGTATCGCTTCTGGGGACATTCTTCTTTATGGCAGTTTTTGGGTACAGCATCAATGTACTTACCATGTTCGGGCTTATTCTGGTGATCGGGTCGCTGGTGGACAACGCCATTGTGGTGGTGGAAAACACCATGCGTATCATTGAAGAAGAAAAACTCCCCCCCCATGACGCCACCCGCAAAAGTATGCAGCAGATAACCGGTCCGGTGATCGCTGCCACATTAGTATCGGCTGCCATTTATGCCCCTATTGCCTTTTACGGCGGTATTGTAGGGACTATTTACATGCAGTTTGCAGTGACGATGTGTATAGCGCTCTGTATTTCAGCATTCAACGCCTTGACCTTGAGTCCGGCATTGTGTGCTTTGATCCTGCGGCCCGCCGATGCGGCGGCAAAGAAAAAATTCATCTTGTTCCGCTGGTTTGATACCTCCCTTGATGCCACTAAGACCGGCTTCCTTGCTTTCAGCCGGGTGATGATTCGCCGGTTGCTGCTTACAGCCGTGATCATGCTGGGAGTGTTGGCTGCCAACTACTTTATCGGCAGCAACCTGAAAGGCGGATTTCTGCCGGACGAAGATAAGGGCGTTTTGATGTGCGAAGTGGAACTTCCACCGGGAGCCGCATTGCACCGTACCATCAACGCTATGCAGGAGTTCAGCGAAAAAGTTCAAAAAATCGAAGGCGTCCGGGAATTGATCGCCGTCGCCGGTTTTTCCATCATGTCCGGAGCCAGCGAAAACCTGGGGTTTGCCATCGTTACATTGGATGATTGGAGCAAACGCACCACGCCGGATCTTTCCATTTCTGCCATCCGCAGCAAAATTATGGAAATGGGAACAACCATTCCTCAAGCCGAAGTCCGGGCATTCCAGCCTCCGGCAATCATGGGTCTTGGTGTGACAGGCGGGGTAACTTTTGCTTTCCGTACCGCCGGAGGAGAAACGCCCCAGCAGTTTGAACAGCAAATGGGTAAACTTCTGGGCATGCTCAACAATAAAGAGATCATGCCCGAAGCAGCCTTTGCGTTCAGCGGATTCAACGCCAGAACCCCACAAATCTTTATGGATGTGGATCGGGATAAAGCCGAAGCTCTGGGCATCCCCACTGACCGCATCATGACCTTTATGCAAAGCAGTTTTGCCAGTTTGTATGTCAACGACTTCAATTTGAAAGGTTATTCATTCAAAGTGAAGATCCAGCTGGAAGGTTCTGAACGCTCCAACTTGAGTGCTCTGGAAGAAACCATGGTGCAAAATAACAATGGCGATATGGTGCCATTGTCGGTGATCGCCACGCCCAAGATCATGCTGGGAGCCAGAAAAATCGAACGATTCAACCAGAATATGTCAGCAGCCATAACTTTGATCCCAGTCCCCGGTGCCTCAACTGAACGCATTATGAACAAGATCGAAGATCTGGTAAAAAAAGAGTTTCCCAGCCACTACACAGTGGGTTGGACAGATATGAGTTATCAGGAAAAGAACAACGACGGCAAAATCATATTGCTGATGACCCTGGCAGTGATTTTCGGCTACCTCTTTCTGGTAGCTCAATATGAATCGTGGACGATCCCGCTGCCGGTGATTTTATCGGTGGCATTTGCCGGTCTGGGCGGCGTGACTGCACTGTGGCTCACGGGTATGCTGCTGGATATTTACGCCCAGCTGGGGTTGATCATGCTGATCGGGTTGTGTGCAAAAAGCACGATCCTTATGGTGGAATTTTCCATGCAGGAACGCTCAAACGGCAGATCGGTAGTCAAAGCTGCCCTCAATGGTGCCAAATACCGTTACCGGGCAGTGCTGATGACGGCATGGAGCTTTATCTTCGGCGTGCTGCCCTTGCTGTTTGCCTCGGGAGCCGGAGCAGAAAGCCGCCGGGTGATCGGGACGACCACCTTCTGGGGAATGCTTACAGCAACCATTCTGGGGGTGGCATTTATTCCGCCATTGTATGTACTTTTTCAGAAACTGCGGGAAAAGGCCGGTAAAAAATAATTTTCGACTCCAGACTATCTATGAAAACACTTTCAGTTTGCCAGCACAAACCGGAAGTGTTTTTTTATGCCGATACCGCAAACGCCTCCCGGATTTGCAGAGTGGGGAAAAGTGTGCTATATTATAGCCAGATAAATACAGAGTAAGATTTTTTGAAGAGAACATAATTTAAAGAAAGGATCCCACCCCATGAATGAATTCAAAAAAGGTGCATGGACCCGTGAAATCAATGTAAGAGATTTTATCCAGCGAAACTACACGCCATACGATGGCGATGACGCTTTTTTGACTCCGCCCACTGAACGCACCGTTGCTCTGTGGCAGCAACTCTGCGAGCAGATGAAGATCGAACGCCAGCGCAACGGGGTTTATGATATTGACGAAAAAACCATTTCCACTATCACTTCACACGCTCCCGGTTATATCAACCGTGATCTGGAACAGATCGTAGGTTTGCAGACCGATGAACCGTTGAAGCGTGCGATCATGCCCTTCGGCGGCATCCGGCTTATCCATACAGAATTGGAGGCCTACGGCAGAGAGATGGATCCTTTGGTGGAGCATGTGTTCAAATACCGCAAAACCCACAACGACGGGGTTTTTGATGTATATACCGACGAAATGAAACTTGCACGCCATGCCGGTATCATGACCGGCTTGCCGGATTCCTACGGCAGAGGCCGGATCATCGGTGACTACCGCCGGGTGGCTCTTTACGGGGTTGATAAACTCATTGAAGAGAAAAAGCGTGCCAAAAAGGAAATGGTCATCGATGTAATGGATTCCCACCAGATCCGCCGCCGGGAAGAGATCGCCGAACAAATCAAATCGTTGTACGAGCTTAAAGAGATGGCCCAAAGCTACGGTTTTGATATAAGTTGCGGTGCACGGGATACCAAAGAAGCCATTCAGTGGCTCTACTTTGCCTACCTTGCGGCGGTCAAAGAGCAGAACGGTGCGGCAATGTCCATCGGGCGGGTATCCACATTTCTGGATATTTACAGCGAACGGGATCTGGCAGAAGGCAAATATACTGAAAGCGAAATCCAGGAGTTCATCGACCACTTTATCATGAAACTGCGGATCGTCCGCTTTTTGCGTACTCCGGCTTACGATGAACTTTTCAGCGGCGACCCCACCTGGGTAACTGAATCATTGGCAGGTATGGCGGTCGATGGCCGACACATGGTGACCAAAATGTCTTACCGCTTTTTGCACACTTTGGTCAATCTGGGCCCTGCCCCGGAACCCAACCTTACGGTGTTGTGGAGCTTGCGGCTGCCGGAAAACTTCAAACGATTCTGCAGCCGGATCTCGGTGGAAACATCGTCTATCCAATACGAAAACGACGACCTTATGCGGGTCAAATTCGGCGACGATTACGGTATAGCATGCTGCGTATCGGCTATGAAGATCGGCAAACAAATGCAGTTCTTCGGTGCCCGCTGCAACCTTGCAAAAGCATTGCTCTTTGCCATCAATGGAGGGCGGGATGTTAAAAACGATAATATGCAGACCGGTCCGGCAATCCCGATTCTGGCAAAAGCTGGCGAAGTGCTGAAATACGATGAAGTGATGCGGAACTTCGGAGAGATAACCGATTGGCTTTCCAAGCTCTATATTGATACACTCAACATCATCCACTATATGCACGATAAATATTGCTATGAGCGTATCGAAATGGCTCTGCACGACGAAAACATCGTCCGCACCATGGCTGGCGGCATTGCAGGTCTTTCGGTGCTGGCAGACAGTTTGTCGGCAATCAAATATGCCAAAGTTACTCCGGTACTTAACGAAGCCGGTCTGGCAGTGGATTTTATTACCGAAGGCGATTTCCCGAAATTCGGCAACAACGATGACCGGGTGGACGATATAGCAGTGGATATTGTGAAGAACTTTGAGAAAAAGCTCTCCAGCCACTTTGCCTACCGCAACAGCAAACCGACCATGTCGATCCTGACGATCACCTCCAATGTTATGTACGGCAAAAAGACCGCCAGCACGCCTGACGGCAGAAAAGCCGGTGAACCTTTTGCCCCGGGTGCCAACCCCATGCACGGCAGAGATGTCAACGGTGCGGTGGCTGCTTTGAAATCAGTGGCAAAATTGCCCTACGACTACGCCGAAGATGGTATAAGTTACACCTTCTCCATCGTGCCGGAATCACTGGGACGCAGTGCGGAAGAAAAGTGCAGCAATCTGGTATCGCTGCTGGATGGCTACTTTGCTGAATACGGTCATCATTTGAATGTGAATGTGCTGCAGCGGGAAACATTGCTGGATGCCATGGAGCACCCGGAAAAATACCCGCAGCTGACGATCCGGGTTTCCGGCTATGCTGTAAACTTTATCAAGCTTACCAGAGAACAGCAGCTTGATGTGGTCAACCGTACATTCCACCGTAAGTTCTGAAATGCTTAAAGGCCGTATCCATTCCGAAGAGAGTTTCGGCACGCTGGATGGGCCGGGTGTCAGGTATGTGATTTTTCTGCAAGGGTGCCCAAACCGTTGCATTTACTGTCACAATCCTGATACCTGGGCAACCATCGGCAGCCGGGAAAGTTCGGTAGAAGAAATAATGCAAAGGATCACTTCCTGCCGCAACTTTATAACCAGCGGCGGAGTGACCATTTCCGGCGGCGAACCGGCTTTGCAGCAAGAGTTTACGCTGGAATTGCTCAAAGCATGTAAAAAAGAAAATCTCCATACCGCTTTAGATACTTCCGGCTGCATACCGATAGAAAATATGCAGCCGTTGCTGGATGCAGCTGACCTTATATTGCTGGATGTAAAAGCCTCCAACCGGGGGCTGACTACAAAAATCAGCGGCAATCCCCTGCTCTACGACCGGGTGCTTGCCACGCTGGAATATTGCGAAAAAAACAATAAACCAGTGTGGATACGCCATGTGTTGATCAAAGAATTTACATTGGTAAAAGATAATTTAATTGAGCTTGCCAAGCTGCTGACCCCCTGTAAATGTATAGAAAAAGTTGAGTTTCTGGGCTTCCATACCATGGGCTTTTTCAAATGGGAAGAGCTGAAAATGGAAAATCCGCTGCTCAACTCTCCGGCAATATCCGCAGAGGAAGTGAAAGCGGCTGAAAAAATTTTTCTTGACTTTTCCAATCAATAAGTTATATTATTTTCAGAAGCTATTTTAACCGACAGGATCATAAACTATGAAAAACACTTTTTCAGCTAAAGTCGTGCTGGGCACATTGCTGCTTGGCAGTGCCCTTGTTATCGCCGCCGCTCCCGCCGCCAAGCCGCAGCCTATGCATGTGGATATGGTCACCAATCCGGAGCTGAACGATCAAGTGATAATGGATGCCGCCGACATAGATGGAGATTTGGAAGCCTGGTGGGATATCGGCGTAAAATATCAGAATGGCGACGGCGTAAAAAAAGATTTGAAAACAGCGATCAAGTGGTTTGAAAAAGCCGCCAGCCGCAACTACGATAACGCGTTGGTAAGTCTGGGCGACCTTTACTATAAAGGCGAAGGTGTTAAACAGAGCTATAAAAAAGCTTTTGAGCTTTACAGCCGGGCACTCCGCCGGGAAATACCTTCCGCCCAATACCGTCTGGGCTTGTGCTGCTACTACGGCAGAGGCACCAAGCAGGATAAAAAAGCAGCGGCAGAATGGTTCAAAAAAGCCGTGGCCCAAGTTGACCCCGAAGCTGAATACATGCTGGGTGTATGCTACGAAAAAGGCGAAGGTGTAAAAAAAGATCTGAAAAAAGCCAAAGTTTGCTATAAAAATGCCGCTGAAGCAAATATAAAAGAAGCCCAAGAAGCGTTGAAGCGTCTGAAATAAAAACCTCCGGCCTCCTGGAAAGCCAATCAGCAAAGCGGCGATATAAAGTAAAATAAAGCAAGCTGTTTTTTTGCGAAATATCGTGAGCATCCGCCTTCGCAACGCTACGGCGTGACAAGTAGGTCGTGTTTTGCCGAGGAGAGAATGAGGGATCCGGCTTCGTTTCACTACGCCGTGACAAAGTGTATGACTGTACTCGATCTGCCTACGCTCAAGGCTCCGGCGGACAAACCGAATGAACGACGACAGCAAGGCACGAGATATGCCACGAGATGAAGCAAAAAAATGGAGCCAATGATCGGAATCGACAAGATGGGCGGAGCCCATCGCAGAGCCGCAGCGAAGTCTGCGGCAACCACTTGTAGTGAGAATTGCGATTGGCTTACTTAAGCCAATCAGCAAAGCGGCGATATAAAGCTGCAAATGACAGTAAAATTTATTTTAACTGGCAAAAGCATAACACAGTAAGCCGTTTTTGCGAAATATCGTGAGCATAGGTCGTGTTTTGCCGAGGAGAGAATGAGGGAGTGTACGACTGTACTCGACCGAATGAACGACGACAGCAAGGCACGAGATATGCCACGAGATGAAGCAAAAAGTTGGAGCCAATGATCGGAATCGAACCGATGACCTATTCATTACGAGTGAATTGCTCTACCGACTGAGCTACATTGGCACCTTGTAAGTGTTTTATACTATAATACAAGAATGGAATATTGCAAATTTTTCGTTATTGATTTTCAAATTTTTATAAAGAGGATTTGGTTATGAATGACCCTAAAACCCCGGCAAAAGCTCAATCGCTTGAAATAACTTTCCAGGAACTTACTACAGTTGAAGAGTTGAATATATTGCGGGGTGTGGCTTTCAAAGTGTGGCCGCAGACTTTTGAAAATATATTATCTAAAGAGCAAATAGAATATATGATGGATATGATGTATTCACCAAGTGTGCTGGCTAAAGAACTTGCCAATGATATACATTTTGAAATCATCATAATCAATGGCGAACCATCCGGTTATATATCTTATTCCAAGTATGATAAAGAGCCTGATACAGCCAAACTGCACAAAGTCTATCTGCTGCCGGGTTTCCATGGGCTTGGCGTAGGGCAAATGATGCTGGATCACGCCCAGAAACAATGCAAAAAACTGGGATTTGACAATATATTACTTACAGTCAACAAACATAATGAACGGGCGATCAAAGCCTACAAACGCAATGGCTTTATTGTAACAGCGGCAGTCAAAACTCCCATCGGCAGCGGTTTTTATATGGATGACTACATAATGCAGAAGGTATTGTAACGAAAAATACGATATTTTTTTCTCTAACTCTTGCAAATAAACAATGTTGTGGTAAATTAATAACATCATTTATCTTTATACTATAAAAGAAGGATTTGTAAAGAGATTATGAAAAAAGTTTTGATCCCGACCAAACTTGACAAGGTCGCAGCTGAACTTCTCGCCGCCAAAAATTACAATGTTGTGCAGGATGCGGAAACTCCGCTTGCCGATTTGATCGCTGCCAACAGCGATGCCGAAGTACTGATCGTCCGCAGTGAAAAGATCACCCCGGCGGAAATCGATGCTCTGCCCAATCTGAAACTGGTGGTGCGTGCCGGTGCCGGTTTCAACACTATTGATACAAAATATGCCCGCAAAAAGCATGTTGATGTAATGAACACTCCCGGAGCCAACAGCAACGGCGTTGCCGAAGAAGTGGTCGCCATGATGCTTGCCGCCAGCCGCCATGTGGTCGCCGGTGATATTTCCACCCGTGCCGGTCTGTGGGAAAAGAAAAAGTTTATGGGTACTGAAGTTACCGGCAAAACCGTCGGTATCCTCGGGCTTGGCCACATCGGTCAGCTGCTGGTCAAACGCCTTGCCGGTTTTGAAGTCAAAGTGTTGGGTTTTGACCCCATGCTCAATGCAGAACGGGCCAAGGAGTTGGGGGTGGAACTTACCACTATCGACCGTATCTTTGCCGAAAGCGATTACATTTCTCTGCACATACCTGAAAATGATGAAACCCGCGGCATGATCAATGGCAGACTCTTTGAAATGATGAAGCCCGGTGCCATGCTGATCAACTGTGCCCGTGCCGGCATCATCAACGAAGCTGACTTGCGGACGGTCAAAGCCACCAAAAAGCTCATCTACTGCAACGATGTTTATCCCAAAGATGAAGCCGGTGAAAAGAGCATTGCCGATGTTGCTGATTTGATGCTGCCCCACATCGGTGCCAACACTCACGAAGCGAACTTTGTGGCTGCCAAGCGTTCTGCTGAACAGACCATTGCTTACTTTGAACAGGGTATCACCACCTGGGTCGTCAACAAAGAGCTGCCCGACGGGTTGGATTCCCAGTACCAGAAGCTGGCTTATGCTCTGACTCTGGTTGCCCACAAATATCTTGCCGGTCAGCAGCCCGCCCGCATCGAAACGAGCTTCTACGGCAAGCTGGCCCAGTTTGCCAAATATATGACCGCTCCCATCGAAGCGGCGATTTGCACTGCTTCCTGCGAAGACCTCCCTGCCCCCGCTGCTGCTGAAAAAATTCTGGAAAGCCGCGGCGTACAGCTGATCAACCGTGAAGTGGACGACAGCAAGCAGTACGGCGAATCCATGACCATTGATCTGGTTGCCGGCGGCGATGAACTCAAGCAGGTCAGTGTGCGTGGTACCATTACCGAAAGCAATATGATGATCTCCCGTATCAATAACTTTGACAAACTCTATCTTGAACCCACCGGCGTAGTTTTGTTTGTTGAATACGCTGACGAACCGGGTGTGATCGGCAAAATCGCCAGTATGCTGGGCGAAAAGAATATCAACATCATCGACTTGCGTGCTCCCCAGTGCCGCAAGAGCGGTAACTCGCTGGCGGTCTTCAAGACCAATGTGGCAGTGCCGGAACTGTTGATCGAACGCATTCAGACCGTGGTCAATGCCAAGCTGGCATTCCAGATCGAGTTCTGAAGTTAAACATAGCTTGAAAAAAGCGTGGTTCAAACGAACCACGCTTTTTTTATGCACTGCCGCATTCGCTGGCGGCATGGTGGGTGGCGGCTATTGGGAAGATTTGGGAAGATTTGGGAGGGTTTGGGATTTCAATATTGCCGCCTTGGAAAATCCGCATTTGCGGGCGGTATGGTGACCATTTTCCGTTAAATACCGTTATACAAACGGCACAGCGTATAAACAAAGGTCGTAACGAACGAAAAGAGGGCTGGGGATTGCGGAGGGATTGGCAAAAAGACTGGATAGTATAATCCCAAGGTGCTACCTGTAAGGTAACACCTTGGGATTATGCTGTTCTGGACTTTGTCAAGCCCCCGCAAGCCACGCCATCTTTTCGTTTGTTGCGACCTAATCAAATAAATGCCATGACCATTTGCCGTCGTGGCTGGATTTTTCGCAGCAGCGGATCAGGTATGAGATCACTGCCGAAGCTCCGGCAATTCCCCAACACCAATACATTATTTTGCTGGCGTGCTCCAGCGTTATAAACAAACAAACTATTCCGCCCAACATTCCCAGCCAGGTGAATACCCAGAACAACGCACAGAAAAATCCCGGCTTATACGGTTTTTTATCGCAATCCATAAAACGATCTCCTTTTAAAATTAAACGGTATTTAACAGAAAATAACGGTAAGTAACAGTAAAGCCGTTCATTACCGTTATTGCCTGTTTTCACAACAAATACAGTACAAGTATGACAAAAAAACCTCCGGCAGAGTTCATCGTACCGGAGGTTTTCGATTTCTGATTACTTATAAGAGGTTACCCAAAGCGTTGAGCAGCACACCGGCGGCAACAGCCGAACCGATAACACCGGCAACGTTGGGACCCATGGCGTGCATCAGCAGGAAGTTGCTGGAGTCAGTTTCCAAACCGACCTTGTTGACCACACGGGCAGCCATCGGCACAGCGGATACACCGGCAGCACCGATAAGCGGATTGATTTTTTCTTTGCTCAAAAGGTTCATGATCTTGGCACAGATCACACCGGTACCGGTACCGACGCTGAACGCAACTGCACCCAGCACCAGAATACCCAGAGTCTGGGTCTGCAGGAACTGGTCGGCAGAAAGTTTGGAACCAACGGAAAGACCCAGGAAGATGGTTACAATGTTGATCAAAGCGTTCTGGGCAGTCTGGTTGAGGCGTTCAACCACACCGACTTCCTTCATAAAGTTACCGAACATGAGCATACCGATCAGCGGAGCAGCATCAGGCAGCAGCAGAGCACACATCAAAGTGATCAGCAGCGGGAAGCAGATCTTTTCGATTTTCGGCACAGTACGGAGCTGCTTCATCTTGATCTTGCGTTCTTTTTCGGTGGTCAGAAGTTTCATGATCGGGGGCTGAATGATCGGCACCAACGCCATGTAACTGTAAGCGGCAACAGCCACCGCACCCAGCAGACTGGGGGAGAGCTTGCTGCACAGGAAGATGGAGGTCGGGCCGTCAGCACCACCGATGATACCGATACTGGCGGCATCTTTCAAGTTGAAGTCAATACCCAGACAGGAGAGCACCAAAGCCCCCAGCAGAGCAAAGAAGATACCGAACTGGGCGGCACCGCCCAACAGAGCGGTCTTGGGGTTAGCCAGCAAGGGGCCGAAGTCAGTCATAGCACCAACGCCCATGAAGATCAAAAGCGGGAAGACGCCGCTGTTGATACCAACTTCGTAAACCATACCCAGCAGACCGTTGGGGCCGCTGATACCAGCCAGCGGAATGTTGCTCAACAAAGCACCGAAACCGATGGGCAGCAGCAGCAGAGGTTCAAATTCTTTGACCACCGCCAGATAGAGCAGGACGATGGCAACGATGATCATGATGACCTTACCCCAGCCGAGTACCCAGTCACCTTTGCCCTGACGGAGCAAGTCAGAAATACCGGTGCTTGCCCACAGACCTTTGAACATATCGCCCATCTTACCCAGACGCTGCTGGGAAGTACCGGCTTCCACCGAGTCATGAGCCAGCAACAGCGGGCAGAAAGTACCGATGTATTCGCCGGGTTTGATTTCTTCGGCAGCCTTGAAGTCACGGGCAAAATCGGTGAATTTACCACCCATATACATCTTGACCTTGGCTTTGGAGCGGCCGGGGATGTTGAGGATCATCAGCTCAACACCGTCTTTAAGCGGCACATTTCTCACACCTGTCCAGCTGTAAATGCGGGCAGGCTTTTCGCCAGTGTAGACCAACCGGATGCTGCCGTCTTTCTGTTCAAAAGCGGCAAAAAGTTTATCGCCCTGGGTATAGGACATCTGGCTTTCCACCTTGACCGGACTGATCTTGGCGACCTTCTTTTCAGCAGCCATTGCTCCCATTGCCAGCACGGCGAGAGCAACAACTGTTACAAATTTCATCATAGATTTCATTTCTAAATACCTCATTCCATGGTGGCAACAACATCGTCGGCAGCAAGCACATCACCGGCTTCGACTGCGATAGAAGCGATCACACCGGCTTTGTCGGCCTTGATTTCCTGTTCCATTTTCATAGCTTCCATAACCAGGATCACATCGCCTTCAGCAACGGTATCACCGGCAGCAGCAACGACTTTGACCACAGTACCCGGGAGCGGGGTCTTGATTTCGTGACCACCGGCGGCACCGGCAGCAGCAGGAGCATCAGCGGCGGCAGCAGCCGGAGCAGCAGCACCTTCAACTGTGATGGTGGCAACTACATCGTCGGCAGCGAGAACAGCACCGGCTTCGGCAGGCAAACTGGCAATAACACCGGCTTTGTCGGCCTTGATTTCCTGTTCCATTTTCATAGCTTCCATAATGAGGATCACATCGCCTTCAGCAACGGTGTCGCCTACTGCAACGACCTGCTTGACCACAGTCCCCGGAAGCGGAGTTTTGATTTCGTGCACACCACCGGCAACTGCGGGAGCCGCTGCGGCAGTGGCAATACCGTCGGCAACGCTGACATTGAAGGTCTTGCCGTTGACAGTGGCAGTGTAAGCACCGCTCTTGGCATCGACTTTGACTGCGATGGCTTTGCCGTCAACAGTGGCGGTGTATTCGCCGCCCTTGGCAGCACTCTTGGGTTTGTCAGCTTCTTTGTAGCGGATACCCATGGGCTTGTTGCCCTTGAGGAATTCCAAACCTTTTTCGTCGCAGGTACCGACGATGAAGATGTTTTCTTCGGTCACCGGCAAGCCGGCTTCTTCCAGACGCTTGGTCATAGCGGCAACACCCAGTTTGGGGTTGCGGTCGTTGATGGCGTGGACATCTTCGGTGGTGGGTTCAAGACCCAGCTG
>JAZSHD010000257.1:0-13667 GCA_045533055.1 Victivallaceae bacterium
CTCCACCCCTTTTTTCCAAACCTTTTACCGGCATTTATCTTTTTGCTCCGCAAAAAGATAAATGCCATTCAAATTTTGAAAAAATTCTCAATGCACAGGTATATCTGTCATTTTTATCTACCTACCCGCATTGGGAACAGAACTTTTTTTAATTAAATTAACGCAAAAGAGCAGTATTGTCAAATTTTTATAAAAAAAAGAGTTTTTATATATTCAAGTAATGTTGCAAAACAAAGAGTTCTGAATTATATTATTAAAATTTTTTTTCAGACGATATTATCTGCATTTAACATACAACAACCCAAGGAGTGATTTTCATGGAAAAGATCCAAGCCTGCCTTGCAGCGATCGCCCCGGAACCGGGTAATCTTATCCGGGGGCTGCAAGCCATTCAAACCAGCGAAGGGTATGTATCTGACGAAGCGATCAAAGCGGCGGCAGAATACTTTAAGGTTGCCCCGGTGGAAATCGAAGGCGTGTTGAGTTTTTACGCCCAGTTCAAAAGAGTCAAACCCGGCAAATATACGGTTGCAGTCTGCGACGGAACGGCATGTCATATCAAAGGTTCGCCGCTTATTATGGAGTGGTTGAGCGATGCTCTGAAGATCCGCCCCGGCGAAACCGATGCCGAAGGCAATTTTACCATCGAGAAAGTCTCCTGCCTGGGGTGCTGCAGTCTGGCACCGGTAATGGCAGTCAACGGCACAGTTTACGGTAAACTTGACCGCAAAAAGGTCATCCGCATCCTCAAGGAGTATCAGAACAAATGATCAACGAAAATATTGCAGAGATCCGGCTGGGCACTGCCAGCTGCGGTATAGCCTCCGGTGCCGGAGCAGTGTTGGAAAAAATGCAGTCCATGGCAGGCGATTTTGCCATTACCGAAGTGGGTTGCGTTGGCTGCTGTTACGCCGAACCCCTTGCTGAAGTCATCACCAAAGACGGCCGCTCGATCTTTTACGGCAATCTGACTGCCGATGAAAAATGCCTTGCCAACATCTTTGCCTTGAGCGAAGAAGGCAGATTTGTCGAACCCGAAGCCCGCCGTACCAAAACTCTGCCCAAAGTGCTGAAACTTGCCGGACGCATCAACCCCGTAAGCATTGAAGCATATAAAGCTGTGGGCGGTTACGAAGCTCTTGCCAAAGCTCAAACTATGGCACCCGAAGCCATTGTCAATGCCATCAAAGCCTCCGGCTTGCGTGGTCGCGGAGGCGGCGGCTTTCCTACCGGCATGAAGTGGGGATTTCTGGCAGCCAAAGATTCGGCGGAAAAAATCATTATCTGCAACGCCGACGAAGGCGACCCCGGTGCATTTATGGACCGCTCGCTGATGGAAAGCGTGCCTCATCAGGTTTTGGAAGGTATGCTTATAGCCGCAGCGGCTACCGGAGCCACCAAGCTCTTTATCTACTGCCGTGCCGAATACCCCATGGCGATCAAAAATCTCAAGATCGCTATTGAACAGATCAAAGCCAATAAGCTCAATATCGTTCACGGCAGGGAGTTGGAAATCATCATCAAAGAGGGTGCCGGAGCTTTTGTCTGCGGCGAAGAAACCGCCCTTATCGCCTCGCTGGAAGGCAAACGGGGCACTCCCCGCTTCCGCCCGCCCTTCCCCACCGACAGCGGCTACCATGAATTGCCCACTATGATCAACAATGTGGAAACTTTCGGCAATGTACCTTGCATTATTGCCGAAGGTGCCGAAGCCTACGCTTCCATCGGTACTGATAACAGCAAAGGCACCAAGATTTTTGCTCTGGCAGGCGACTTGAAATACCCCGGTCTGGTGGAAGTACCTATGGGGATAACTTTGCGGGAAATCGTTTTTGAGATCGGCGGAGCTGATCCGGAACATGTAAAAGCCGTGCAGACCGGCGGGCCTTCCGGCGGCTGTATACCCGTGGAACTTTTTGATACTCCCGTAGACTACGACAGCTTACGCAGTCTGGGTGCCATTATGGGTTCCGGCGGTATGATCGTTATTGGCAAAAACCGCTGTATGGTGGAAACCGCCCGTTACTTCCTGGACTTTACCCGCCGGGAATCCTGCGGCAAATGCACCTTCTGCCGGGTGGGTACAACCCGTATGTTTGAAACATTGGAACGCATCACTCAAGGTAAAGGAACTCTGGAAGATATCGATTTTCTGGAAACGCTGGGCAATCAGGTACGCAAAGGCTCCCTCTGCGGTTTGGGTCAAACGGCCCCCAACCCGGTGCTGGCTACATTGCGGTATTTCAAAAATGAATACCTTGACCATGTGGAAAAACACACCTGCACAGCTTTGGAATGTAACGCTCTCGTTAAAGTCAAGCTGGATCAGAGCAAGTGCGTAAAGTGCAAGCTCTGTATCAAGACCTGTCCCACCGGGGCTATCGGCGAGGATTTTGTTATTGATCCGGCAAGATGCACCCGCTGCAACAGCTGTATAGAGATTTGCCCGAAAAAGGCGATCAGCCGCTATCCCAACGAGTAAAATGTTTAGAGGTTTATAAAATGAGCAATTCTGCTGAAAATACTTTTGAATTCATCCTTGACGGCAAGACCGTTCAAGCCAAAGCGGGCGAAACCGTTCTGGAAGTTGCCCGCCGGGAAGGTATCACCATACCCAGTTTGTGCTTTAACGGCAAAGTATCCCACACCACCAGCTGTTTTGTCTGCGTGGTCAAAGATTGCAAGACCGGCAAATTCCTGCCCTCCTGCGCCGCCCGTCCGGCACCGGGTCAGGAGATCGACGCTTCCGGAGAAGAAGTCAAATCCATGCGTAAGACCGCTTTGGAACTGTTGTTGAGCGAACACTCCGGCGACTGCGAAGCTCCTTGCACCATGGCTTGCCCCGCCCACGCTGCCGTAGAAGAATATGTGCGTGCCGGTAAAGAAGGCAACTGGCTGGAAGCGTTGAAAATCATCAAAGAACGCATTCCGCTGCCCATGAGTATCGGTCGGGTCTGTCCCCGGTTCTGCGAAAAAGAGTGCCGCAAAAATCTTTACGGCAAAGCGGTATCCATCAACGACTTCAAGCGTTATGCTGCGGATTTGTATTATCAGGAATATGTGGAAACGCTGCCGCCGGAAACCGGCAAAAAGGTCGCCATCGTCGGTGCCGGTCCCGCCGGGTTGAGTGCGGCATACTTCCTCCGCAGAATGGGTGTGGCGGTCAAAGTTTTTGACCAGATGCCCGAGGCTGGCGGCATGATCCGTTACGGCATACCCGAATACCGACTGCCCAAACGCGATGTACTGGATGTGGAATTGGCACACTTCAAAAAACTGGGTGTGGAATTTGAATTCAACGCCAAACTGGGTGAAAATCTGGATATCGAAACGCTGAAAAAAGAATTCGATGCTGTGGGTATTGCCGTGGGCTGCTGGAAATCATCCGGAATCCGCTGCGAAGGCGAAGAACTTGCCACCGCCGGTATCGACTTTTTGCGGGATAATATCCTCAAAGATTGCAAAGCAGCCAACCCCGGCAAAACCATCGTTATCGGCGGAGGTAATACCGCCATGGACTGCGTGCGTACAGCAGTGCGTCTGGGTGCAGAAGAGGTGAGCTGTTTCTACCGCCGTACCGAAAATGAGATGCCCGCAGAAAAAATCGAGATCCACGAAGCCAAAGAAGAAGGCGTAAACTTTGAATTTCTGGTTGCTCCGGTCAAACTGCGTAAAGAAAACGGCAAACTGGTTCTGACCTGCCAGCGTATGGTTCTGGACGAACCGGATGCTTCCGGCCGCCGCCGTCCGGTGCCGCAAGCGGGCAGCGAATTCGATACCGTTGCCGATACCGTGATCGCCGCCGTGGGGCAGAGTACGATCATGCCCGCCGGAGTCAAGGTCAACAAATACGGTTACGCCGAAGTTTCTGCCGGTAATCTGGTGGAAGATAATGTATTCAGTGCCGGGGATTGCGTTTCCGGTGCCGCAACCGTGGTGGAAGCAGTCGCCGGCGGCAGGATCATGGCTTTAGGTATGCAGGCTTTGTTTGACGGCAAACCATATACCGAAGAATACAAGATCAATGTATCCCGTGGTGCATGGCGGAGTATGAGCACAGACGATGTGGTCAAAATCAGCGACAGCGTTTCTGATTCCGAAAGAGCCCAACTGCCATTGATAAGTTTGGAAGAACGCAAAACCACTTTCAAAGAAGTGGCTGGCACCATGAGTGCCGAAGCCCTGCAAGCCGAAGGCAAACGCTGCATTGAGTGTTCCTGTACCGACAAGCATGATTGCCGCCTGAAAAAGAGTGCCGAACTTTGCGGAGCCTGCCCCACCGCCATCTGCGGAGCAAAAAATGCCAAACGCATCGACACCCGGCATCCGGAAATATTGCAGGATACCGGCAAATGCATCAAGTGCGGTATTTGCGTAAAGACCTGTAAAGAGATCATCGGCAAAACCTTGTTGAGTGCCCAGAACCGTGGTTTCCTGACCACCATAGGAACAGCATTCAACGCCGGATTGCCCACCAGCTGTGCCGAATGCGGAGCATGTATAAACGCCTGCCCCACCGGAGCACTGGATTGGAAAGACAAAAGCCGCCGTAAACAATAAAAAGTTACAGTAAAAATATATTGCGGGGCAGAGAACCTTTGAAAACAGGATCCTCTGCCCCGATTTATTCTGCCATAGCAGCAAATCAACAGCAGTTGCAGGATAAACGCCTGTGTGCTTGCCCAATAGAGTTGAGAAGCATTGGGAAGCATTGGGAAACATTGGGAAACATTGGGAAGCATTGGGAAGCATTGGGAAGCATTGGGAAGCATTGGGAAGCATTGGGAAGCATTGGGAGAAATAGCCATTTGACGCTCCAAATCGCCCAACAAAATCGTCTGCCAATACGCTATACTGCCGCATACCGGGCGGCAAAAAATTTCCCAAAATCTCCCAAGCCTTCCCAAATCTTCCCAAAATTCTCAAAAAACCCAAGCCGCCATCTATAATACTGCCTGCCTACTACACCACAAAGCTGCGGAGGCAGGCAAATGCGACAATAGTTGGATGATGGTTCAGGACTTTATTTACAGTAATTTTTTCGCTTTACTGCAGTTTTACTTGGCAGGCTTTTTGTAGTAGAGAACGATTTCGCCTTCTTTGCAGAGGCGGTAGTTTTCTCTGGCGATCTTTTCGATGGCTGCCGGGGAACTTTGCAATGCAGATACTTCCTTTTGCAAAGCATCCCGTTCAGCACGCACCCGATCGGCTTCGGCTTGAGTCTTTTCGTAAAACTCTTTCTGGCGTTCATACTGCAAACGGGCGGGGTAAATTACAGCGGCACTGACCATCAGCAGGATTATAAACCCCACCACGCCCAGCCATGTCCACACGCCGGAAATTGTCTGATTATTTGCCATATAAACTCCAATTTCAAGTATATCTATACATTTATAATAACACCGAAGATGCGATCTGTCAAGTTTTAAACTGTTTTTTCATCGGGTCAGCCGCATTACCAGCTCGCCGGGCAGCACTTTTCCATCCATACTACTTGCCTGATAATTGCGTTGAGTATCGGCTATAAAAACGGCTCCAGCACCGTTATACAATATATTTACAATTACATTACCGTCTTCCGAACCATTATCCAATGCAACATTAACTTTTCTGAACTCCGGCGATTTGAATTCCACGGCAACGGTTTTACCGTTCACCGCCACGATCAGATTTCCGGCATGCTGGCTTTGCACGGAAAACTCCACTTCACTTTTACCGGTAAGAGCTTTCTCCACAGTTGGAAACTTCACTTGCAATGTCTGTAACTTCTTGACTTCAACAGGAATCCAGCCGCCGAAAGTCATGGGCCCGTGATAAAACTGAACTTGCCGTTTATCGGGCAAAAACAAGGTCGTGCCTTGGGGTCTTACCACACCTAAAACAGCTTTTTCGCAACATTTCCGGTAAAACTCGTAAGCACCGAACACCAGAAAAATGCTCAATGCAAGAGCAAGCACGCCGTAAATCTTGATAAACTTCCAGTCTTCTTTCCGGGAGCGGCGGATGATCTCGCCAACGAACAAGCCGCCGAAAATCGCCAATTCCGGCAGCACCGGAGCCCGGAAGCGGGAGAGGTTGTAAAATGCCGCCGTTGCTCCCCAATAGAATATTACAGTTATATAAAGTGCCAAATAGGGAGCTTTACGCAGCTTTTTCAGCAAAAGCAGCATGCCCGCCAGCCCCAAAGTAAGCAAAATCCCCGGCGGAATGGTCAATTTAAGTATTTTTGAGGCAGTCCCCTCCCCTGCCAGCGATACATTGTTGGGTATTTCCCGGCTGTCCCAGAACAAAAGCAGTTTCCGGAAAGTCAATTCCAGATAAGCTGCCGGTTCCTGGACAAGATAGTTCAAAATCTTTTTCCAGACCGGATTTTTTTCGCAATCGCTTATCCAGATATGATAGGCTTGCGGGTATTCCATAGGTCCGGCAGGCAATCCCGGTTCCCGCCCGCCGGGAGGTGCTTCAGGGGTGTTGCCCAAAGCCAAAACCGCATCAGCAGCAGTGGAGGGGCCGCACAACCGCCCCAGTTTTACAGAGTTGTAAATAATGTAAGGCGACTCCACAACAAGAAAAACACTGCTGCACAAAAGTACGCTCAAAACAGCTTTTTTCCACCCGAAGTGTTTGCAGTACGCTATAAAAAGAGCAAGACAAAGCGGTACAAATAAAAGTATGATATTGCCCCGGGTAAGGTTGCCGATGGCCGCAAAAAGTGCAAATCCAACACAATGGCGGTATCTGCCGCTTTGAAACGCCCGGATGGCAAAGTAACTCATCACCGCCAGATTAAAGGTCTGCAAAGTGGCGATCTGATGAAATGGTGTGTAAAAAATCAGTATGGTGCAAAGTGCAGTCAAGTACGCTGCCACGGTTCCGGCAAGTTTACCGCCTAATCTTGCAGTACTCAATCCGGCGGTCATAGCGGTAACGGCTCCCAGCAGAGCTTGAATAAAAACCACTCCCCAGACCGAAGCCCCCGAAAGCCAGCGGCAAACAGGCAAAAATACCGAGTAATAAAATGGCTGATAATAGAATGGCCCGCTGAATACCCCCGTGGCAACTTCTTCAGCCAAAACCATGTAAGTCCGCAAATCAGTAGCTTGCGGGGGCGAAAAAATGCTGTAAGCAAATCCGCTGCGGCTGATTTCCCAAGCTGCGATCAACCGCCACAGCAGCGTCAGCAATCCGGCTCCCCACAAAACAAAATACCAAGACCGCCGGGAGCAGGCAGACTTTCTTTCCACAACCGGCGGTCTTTTTTTCATAGAAAACACCTCTTAACCGTCAGACGGTCAACAGTTCTTTTTCTTTATCGGCAACGACTTTGTCGATGTCGGCAATGTGCTTATCAGTAGCTTTCTGGATGTCGTCCAGCAGCTTCTTGAGTTCGTCTTCGGTCAAATCACCTTCTTTCTGATACTTTTTAGCAGCTTCGTTGCCGTCGCGGCGGGCGTTACGCACGGCGACTTTGGCTTCTTCGCTGCGGGCCTTGACCTGTTTGACCAGAGTCTTGCGGCGGTCTTCGGAAAGTTCAGGTATGGGCAGACGGATCAAACGGCCGTCGCTGTTGGGCATGATCCCCAGATTGGACGCCTTGATCGCCTTTTCGATGGCCTGCACAGCGGAGGCATCCCAGGGCTGGATGGTCAGCAGACGGGGTTCGGGGGCGTTGATCTGTGCCATATCCCGCAAACGGGTCTGGGCACCGTAATACTCGATCATCATATTTTCCACCAGCGAGGGGGAGGCTTTGCCGGTGCGGATTGCACCAAGGTCGTTACGCATGGAAGTTTCGGACTTTTCCATCTTTTCTTCAAGATCCATCAATACCATATCGGCTACTTCTGACATGATTTTTCTCCATTTTTAGGGTTTAAAACACAAAAAATCGTTGTTATAATGCAAAATGTAACCGCATTTTGCACAAAATGCAAGTAAGTTGTGCCCTTTGGGCTTGAAAAATTTCACTTTTGGCGTTATTTTATATAGTGACACTGTATTTTTAAAACCAAAACTACAAACAAAAGAGGTTTTTTATGTCCGGACACAGTAAATGGGCAAACATCAAACACAAGAAAGATGCCGCCGATAAAGCCAGAGGCCGTATCTTCTCCCGACTCGGTAAAGAAATCATGGTAGCCGCCAAGATGGGCGGCGGCGACGTGGATACCAACCCCCGTCTGCGTTCCGGCATTGCCGCAGCCAAAGCTGCCAACATGCCGAATGCCAACATCGACCGCGCCATCAAAAAAGGTTTGGGCGAACTTGGCGATGTGACTTTTGAAGAAATCCAGTACGAAGGCTATGCCGCCGGCGGTGTGGCACTTTTGATCGACTGCCTGACCGATAACCGCAACCGTTCCGCCAGCGAATAGAGAACCACCCTCGACCGCAACAACGGCAACCTGGCAAGCAGCGGTTCAGTTGCATACATGTTCAAGCGTCAGAGCCACTTTGTCATCGAAGGCGAAAATGCCGACGAAGATAAACTTATGGATACCGTGCTGGATGCCGGTGCAGAAGATTTGATCGTGGAAGACGGCGTAGCCGAAATCTGGGGCGAACCCGCCGCATTTGAAGCCATTGCCAACGCTCTGGAAGCAGCCGGTATCACCGCCAGCGAAGCTGCAGTGACCCGCCGTCCGGACAATACCGTAAGCATCACCGATGTACACACTGCCGAACAGATCCTCAAACTTATCGACAAACTCGAAGATCTGGACGACGTGCAGGAAGTTACCGGCAACTTTGAAATCGACGATTCCATCGCCGATCAGGTCAATGTCTGATAAACCTTATATTATATAATAAACCAAACACGTTCAACAAAAAAAGGAGATAGGAACGATGTCTGCAATCTATGATATCCACGCCCGCGAAATCCTCGATTCCCGCGGCAACCCCACCCTCGAAGTCGAAGTAACTCTCGAAAGCGGCATCAAAGGCCGTGCAGCAGTCCCCTCCGGTGCCTCCACCGGTGAAAACGAAGCTCTTGAACTGCGTGATGGCGATAAGGGCCGTTATCTGGGCAAAGGCGTTATGACCGCTGTCAACAATGTCAACGAAAAGATCTTCCCCGAACTGGAAGGTATGGATGTAATGGATCAGGTCGAAATCGACAGAACCATGATCGAACTCGACGGCACCAAAACCAAGAGCAATCTGGGTGCCAACGCTCTGTTGGGTGTTTCTCTGGCCTGTGCCCACGCAGCTGCCAACTACCTGGATCTGCCCTTGTTCCGCTACATCGGCGGCTGCAACGGCAAAGTTCTGCCGGTTCCGATGATGAACATCATCAACGGCGGTTCCCACTCCGACGCTCCCATCAGCTTCCAGGAATTCATGATCCGTCCCGTAGGCGCCTGCTGCTTCCGCGAAGGTCTGCGTATGGGTGCTGAAGTTTTCCACGCTCTCAAGAAGATCATCAAGAACAAGGGTCTTTCCACTGCAGTCGGTGACGAAGGCGGTTTTGCTCCCAACTTTGCCGGCGGTATCGAAGAAGCTCTCGCCAGCATCATCGACGCCATCAAGGCTGCCGGTTATGAACCCGGCAAAGATGTCATGATCGGTTTGGACTGTGCCTCCAGCGAATTCTACGCCGACGGTGTCTACGATTACACCAAGTTCGAAGGTGCCAACGCTGCCAAGCGTAACGCCGCCGAACAGGTTGAATACCTCGCTGAACTGGTCAGCAAATACCCCATCGACAGCATCGAAGACGGTATGGCCGAATCCGACTGGGAAGGCTGGAAGCTTTTGACCGACAAGATCGGCGACAAGTGCCAGCTGGTTGGTGACGACCTGTTCGTGACCAATGTTGAATACCTCAGCAAGGGTATTGAAATGGGTGCCGGTAACAGCATCCTGATCAAGGTCAACCAGATCGGTACCTTGACCGAAACTCTGGACGCCATCGAAATGGCTCACAAGGCCGGTTACACCGCCGTGGTCAGCCATCGTTCCGGCGAAACCGAAGATACCACCATTGCTGACATCGCCGTTGCCACCAACGCCGGTCAGATCAAGACTGGTTCTTTGAGCCGTACCGACCGTATTGCCAAGTACAACCAGCTGCTCCGCATCGAAGAAATGCTCGGCAGCGTTGCCCGCTACGGCAAATAATCAGCCGAAAAAGCTCGATTAAAAATAGAAAAATCCGCTGAAAAATCCAGCGGATTTTTTTTGTGTAAGAGTGAAAGATAAAATAGCACTTGTGCATACGCTCTCTGCAATAAACGAAAATGCTGTACACACGGAGTATTTGTGAAGTATTAGTGCTTGGGGATTTTACAGCCGGCAGCTGCCTCCGCCTTCGTTGACTACGGCGGAAGTATTGGGAGAAATAGCTAATTGGTGCTGCCAAATAGCAAGCAAAATCTTACGCTACCACGCTATACCGTCGCATACCGGGGGCGGTAAGAAAATTTCCAAATTCTCCCAAATCTTCCCAAGCCTTCTCAAAATATCCCCATCTATCAAGTAGCCAGCCAAAAGTAAAAAAATACCGCCGGCAGCTCAAACTTCCGGCGGTATTTTTTTTGTTTTTGTTCTGAATCAATGGTGCGAGAAAATGCGTTCCGGAGCGTGGTAGAGTGCTACGCCCAGTTCGTTGGCACGCTTGATCACATCGGCATCTTTCAAACTCCCTGCCGGAGCGATGATGGCGGTGATACCGGCGGCGGCAGCCACTTCCACGCCGTCAGCGAAGGGGAAGAAGCCGTCGCTTGCCATAACTGCACCTTTCAGCGTACCGGTGCCGCTGTACTTCTGGCTGAACTTGGCAACCGCCTGTTCGATGGCTCCCACCCGATCCTGCTCGCCGGTTCCCACGGAGAGGGTCTGACCATTCTGGGCAATGACCACACCGTTGGAGCGGACATTCAAGTTCACATACCAGGCAAAGAGCAAGTCATCCAGCTGCTGGGCAGTGGCTGCACAGGTGGATTTCTGGTGGCCGCAAGCCTTGTTTTCGGCTTCGGCGACCTTCATATCATCCACGCTCTTAAGGGCGGTCAGCAGGGGATCGGCGATCACCAGCGAGCCGTCGGCAAGGACTTTGATGGTCTGGGCGGCCCGCTCATCGCCCACATAGCGGGGCAGATCAGCGGGGTTGCCGCATTTGATGATCCGCACATGCTTGTTGAGCTTGTAGGTTTCGCCATCGTTGAAAATATCCAGCACGCCGTCGGCAAAAGCGGGGGCAACCACACATTCCACAAAGCTGCTCATGATCTCTTTAGCAGTTTCGCAATCCACTTCGGTATTGAAAGCGATCACACTGCCGAAAGCGGCACGGGCATCGGCATCCCGACCCTTGAGGTAGACATCTTTCAAAGTATCACCGGCAACTGCCACGGCGGCACCGGAGGGGTTCACATGCTTCATGACCGCACAGGCGGGGCGGTCAAAGAATTTTACGATATTAAGAGCGTAAGAAATATCTTCCAAATTGGTCTGGGAAAGACCGCTCTTGCCGTTTTTAAGTATTTCCATGCCGCCGATGACCCCGGCAGCGTCCACCGGGCGATAGTATGCGGCGGTCTGGTGGGGGTTGGTGCCGTAACGCAAGTCGGTAACTTTTTCGTAGTTGCGGCCGTTGATGACGATACCTTCAGCAAAGTTGCCGAGATTTTGCGAGAGGTAGCTGGAACGACCCAGCTCTTTTTTGACTTCTGCCATGATTTTCTCCTTGGATAAATAAAAATTCAAGATAAAGTTTGTTAAATAATATACAGGAGTTTGCACATTTTGGCAAATGAATGTATAGTCTATTCATGCAAATTTTTATTTAATTTATGTGTGGAGCTGAAAATGGAGCGTAAAGCACTTTTTATAACTTTTGAGGGCCCGGAAGGGGCTGGCAAAAGTACCCAGATCAAACTGTTGAAGGAGTATCTGGAAAGTTTGGGCAAAACTGTTTTGATCACCCGGGAACCCGGCGGCACTCCGCTGGCGGAAGATTTCCGCAATATCGTCAAACATTATCAGGGCGAAGAGCCGCTCTATCCGGCAACCGAGCTTCTGCTGTTTGAAGCCGCCCGTGCCCAGCACACCCGCTATGTGATAGCCCCGGCACTGGCTGCCGGAACTATTGTTTTGTGCGACCGCTTTGCCGATTCCACCGAGGCTTATCAAGGGGCGGGCAGATCGCTGGATATGGATTTTTTGCAGAAGCTTAACAACTTTGCCATGGCGGAGTGCAAGCCCGATCTGACATTGCTGTTTGATTTGCCTGTGGAAGTTGGTATGGAGCGTGCCCGGGCGAGAGCGGCACATATCGTTGACCACAACGATCGGCTGGAAGCTGAAAAAATCGACTTCCACTACCGGGTGCGGGACTCATTTCTGGCGATCGCCAAACGGGAACCCAAGCGGGTCAAGGTATTGGATGCCACAATGAGTATCGAAGAACTTTTTGCCGCAGTAAAGGTATTGGTGGACAATGCTTTATCGTGATTTTGAAATCAAATTCCCCAATTTGGCTGCCGGACTTTTGAACGCCGCCAAAAACAAAAAACTGGGCGGAGCCTATCTTCTGTACGGCGACGATCCGGCGTGGCGGGAAGCCGGAGCCATGTACCTTGCAGCAATGACCGTCTGCCAAAATCCCATGTTTGGCGGCGAACCCTGCGGCGAGTGCCGCAACTGCCGCCAGATCGCCGAACACACTTATCCGGAAATGTTTGAGCTTTCGCCCTCGGGCAAAGCCGGATACATCCGCATCGGCGACGAAAACGCCCCCGAACCCAACACTTTAAGGTGGTTTGTTCAGCAATTCGAGCTTGCCAGCAGCAATCTTGACGGCAGAAAAATCGGCGTGATCCATAATTGCGATGCCATGAACAGCGAAGCTCAAAACGCTTTCTTGAAAACGCTGGAAGAACCCGATCCCGGAGTTATTTTCATTCTGCTGACCGGCAACCCCTCGGCACTGCTTGCCACCACCCGGTCACGGTGTCAGCTGCTGCCGCTTTTGACCAACAGTATGCAGTACGATTTTTCGGGTGCCGAAGAGCTTTGCACATTGCTGGGCGAACTTATTTTCAATTCCGCCGGGAACATTGTCAAAGCCTCAAATCTGGCTGACGAAATGCTGGAGCTGACCGAAAAATTATCTGAAGAAAGCGGCAGAAAAGCCGATGCCAGCTGGGAAACACGCCTGGAACAAGCCGCCAATGTGGAAGATAAAAGTTTGCTAAAACGCATTACCGAACAGCGGGACAACGCCGCCGCAAGTTATTACCTGATGCTGCGGAAAGAGTTTTTGAGCTTGATCCACACCTACTGCGCCCAAGTGTGGCTCTGGAGCGAAACCGGCGACAAAAATTCCATAAGCAATCCGGAATTTTTCAAAAATACCGCTCTGCCGGAAACACCCGACCCCATAACCGCCAAACGGGCAATGACCGAAGCCGAAAAACTTTTATACAGATTACGCTTCCAAGTAGACGAAAAACTGGCAGTAAGATCATTCGCAGTAAACACCGCCTGCGGCGAGTAAAGTGTGTGAATAAAATGGGTTGAGGACTTGAGGAGGGGAAAAAGACCTTTTGCGGGATCGGTTCTTTTCCTATGACTCAACTTGTCGCGGCGTAGCCCGCAGGGCGAAGACGGAACCCCATCACCCTTTTCCAAACCTTTTATTGGCATTTATCTATTTGTTACAC
>JAZSHD010000133.1:0-10493 GCA_045533055.1 Victivallaceae bacterium
GAATACAAAAGGCTCTGTTCCCAATACGGGTAGGTCAATAAAAAGTTATATGATCAACTTTAGTATTGGAACTTTTTTAAAACTTGAATGGCATTTATCTATTTTGCAACGCAAATAGATAAATGCCGGGAAAAGGTTTGGAAAAAAGGGGTGGAGTTTGAGGAGGGGAAAAAGGACCTTTTCTTAAAAGGTCTTTTTCCCCTCCTCAAGTACCGACCCTTATTGGGAACAGAGCCTTACTTTTTGCCGTCCCGCTGTTTCCAGAGCCAGTAGGCGGCGGGGGATTTGAATCCCAGCTGATAGGCTATCTCTTTTTGGGTCAGGCGTTTGCTGGCAACAGAAACAAATCCCCGCCTTACGCAGTTGATATATTCGCCGATGGTCATGGAACACTCTTTCCTGAATTTCCGCATCAAATGGCGGCGGTTGAAGCCGGTAAGGTGTTCCAGTTCGGCAAGGCTGGAATTTCTGCCGTAGTTCATAGAAATATAGTTCTTTACCCAGCTTATGACTTCATCTTCCCGTTTGTTATCTGCCGGGACAATGGAACTTTGAAAGGTTATCTCTTCGGTCAGCAGCCGGATGATGGAGCTGTAAAGCTGTTTTTGCATTTCGGGAGCCGCTTTTACGGCTTTGTTCCAGCGGTTGTTTATCAAATCCAGTACCGGCTGGGAGAACTCCCACATTCCGCAGCTTTGCAAGCGGGAGCCTTTATTCAAAGCGTAGGGCATGGCAAAGAGCCGCCGGGCGTGCAAGTGTACCCAGATGTGCGTTATATTGCTTTGGATATTGCTGTAACCCAGCTGATGTGGTACCCAACTGTCAATAAAAAACGCTTTGCCGGGGGCGGCATCAAAGCACTTGCCCGCCAGAAAAAACGGTATATTGCCCTCCAAAACCAGCAAGATCTCCCGTTCAGCATGGGATTCCTGCGGCATGGGGTTGACCGACAACTCTTCCGGCGAATTCTGATCGGTAAAATCAGTAAAGACTATATTTTCAAACTCAAACATCATCTGACCTAAATTCTTTCGCTGTAAATAATTTACACTTGACAGCTTTTTTTTCAACAATAAAATCAATTAAAATTTGAAAAAACAATTTATTTGTGCTATCTTACAAAAGTTTGTCTGTAAAAAAAGTTATGAGGTATATATGAAAAAGTTTGTTGGAGTTTCCGTAAAGTTCACTTTGATCGAGCTTTTGGTGGTGATCGCCATCATCGCCATACTTGCAGCCATGCTGCTGCCCGCTTTGTCCGCCGCCCGGGAGCGTGCCCGTACTTCCAACTGTATAAACAACTGCAAGCAGATCGGTTTGGGCGTAAATATGTATGCCGACAGTCACAATGATTATGTTCCGCCCCATGCAGTAGCCAATGTTGATTACCCCTCGGTAAAAATCTCATGGGCGGGGCTGATGTGGAAAGAAGGCTTGATCGACAGCGAAGTGATTTCCTGCCCCAACGCCCCGATTTCGGCGGGGGCTAAATTCAATAGTTACCGTATGACCAGCCAGAGCAGCCAAACCATTTCTTTTGATATACCTTACGGTATCCACCGTTGGCTTATCCGCAGTACGCTCTATAAGCGTGCCACACCAGCCAATCCGGCGGCAGCAATGCTTTATGCCGACAGTGCCAATGGCGGTTCCTCCAAAGGCTACTATGTGGTTGCTGAAAGGTGGACCGTTGTAGCCAAAAACAACTTCGGCTCTATTGCCTCCCGGCACGCCGGAGCTGCCAACTTTGTGTATTTTGACGGCCACGCAGAAACCATTATGACCAAATGCAATATCGAACCGGCAAATTATACTGCTGATACCAACCCCTATAATGATTTGCCCGCATTTGACACTACCGAAGAATTCTGGGGTGCCAAATAACCTTTTTATGCTGAAACCAAGGAGATTCTTTATATGAAAAAACAATTTTTTACTATTGCTGTATCCGCTCTCGCTCTTACCGCACTTTTTGCCGCTGAACCTACGCTGGATATTACCGGCGACAAGGTGCAGGATGTGGTTGTGGCAGGCAAAACTTACAAGTTTGACGGAGCGATCAAAGATGTTGCCGGAGCCAAAGTCATGGCGTTCGGCGAAAAACCCCTTGCGGTGCCCGGCAAAACTTTGGTGGGCGAATCCGGCTCTATTGTTATGGAATACGCCATTGATACTAAAACCTCCAAAAGCGGTGCCCGTCCGCTGGTCTGTCTGCGGTTGGAAGGCAACAAGCAGATAGCGTTTTTCACCTTCCACGGCAATCCGGTTATCCAGCTCAGGTTCGGCAATCCGGTCTTTGCCGACAGAAACATCAAACTTACGCCCAAAAAAATTCACCAGTCGGCTGTCACCTGGGATGGCAAGCAGATCAAGTTCTATTTGGATGGCAAACTTATTTACGAAGCCAAACAGCCGCTGCCGGTCAAGCCTGCGAACATTGCTCTCCTGACCGTAGGGCCTTTCCGGGATCAGTATTTTATCACGCCCACCTGGGATAACGACTGCTTTATGAAGCGGCTGCGGGTTTACAACACTGCCCTTTCGGCAAAAGAAATTGCTGAACTCAAATAAGTTATCCAAACAGATTTTCCGAGGTTTTCCATGAAGTTATCCAAACTCTTTACTGCCCTTTTCGTCTTTTTTGCGGCAGTATGCGTTATGGCAAAAGATGCCACTCTTGCCATTGATTTTTCCAGTGATAAATCAATCAAAGTCAATAATCAAACTATTGAGTTTACCGGTACTCTCCACGAGATCGACGGCGAAAAACTTATGGCTTACGGCGATAAACCCTGCCAGATACCGGTCAAAGGGCTGGTGGGCAAACAAGGCACGATGGTTTTGGAGTTTGCTTTTGATAAACCCATGCGTAAAACCAAAAGTGTAGTCCGCACGCTGGCAGTACTCCGTGCCAACGGCAGAGAAGAGGTGGGTTTTTACTCCTTTGTCAACAACCCCATAGTGCAGTTCCGCTTTGCCAACGGCAGAAAGAATTTTTACGGCGGCACCAAAAAGCTCCCCGGCAGAAAGCTCCACAAAGCGGCGTTCAGTTGGGATGGCGACAAGATCCGCTGTTATTTTGACGGCAAACTTATCAAAGAAGCCAAACAGGATTTCCCCATTACAGAAGGCAAGCTGGAAATTTTGAATATCGGCCCCCTCAAAGACCGCTGGTACCGGCTCCCGGCGTGGGATAACGATACATTCATCAAGAGTTTGCGGCTCTACGACCGGGTACTTTCCAACGAAGAAGTTGCCAAACTTGCCGGGGTGAAAAATAAGCTCATCCATCAGCGTTACCCCAGAGTTATGGCAGTTCCACAGCGGAACAGCGAGTTTTCAGGCGGTGTATCTTACATGCTTTTGCACCGCTTGAGAAACAGCGAAAAATCATGGGAACTGCCCAAAAACGATGCGGCATTTTCTTACGATAAAGATAATCTTTATGTGGATTTTACTACCATTTTTCCCGCTAAAACTTCGGTTTTGAAAGGTCATTCGGCAGCCGATCCCGAATCCGGGGTGTGGGGCTTTGAATCCTTTGAACTGCACTTGCGGCACAGCGGCAAGCAATACTACTTTGGCGGTACCGCAGCGGGCGGCAAAGCTGATTCGCTGAAAAATGTACCCAACTACAACCCCAAGTGGGATTACAGCTCCCAAATTTCCATGCAGATAGATGATACATTTCTCTGGCAGGGCAAAGTGGCGATCCCGTGGAAAGCCATCGGTTTGAGCAAGGTACCCCAAGAGCTTAAAATGAATTTCTGCCGCAGCTTTTTCAATACAGCTGTTACGGCGGCGACTGACCTTGCCGCCCAGCCGGGCAAAAGTTACTGGGCGGATGATGAATACTTTTTCACCCTCAAATTCCCCAAAAACGCTCCCTCACTTAAGGTAATCAGCCGGGGCAATCCCTCTTTTGGCAACATTGAGCAGGAGTTTGAATTTGTTTCGCCGGTGGATCGCACGGTCAAGTTTTTCATCATTCAGGAAAGCAATTCCGGCTTGCTGACCCCGCAGGCGTTGGCGGCTCTTACCATCAAGCTCAAAGCCAACGAACCGGTTCGCCAAAAGGTGCAAACGCCTTTGACCATGCTCCACGCCGACCGGCTGGTGTATAAACTTACTTCGGCAGACGAAAAAACCGTATTCTTTTCGCAAGATGTACCGCTGAAAATATCGGCTCAATACTTTACGGTAACACCCCTGTATTACGCCGGAAAAATCGAGCTTGCCGTAAAAACCGCCATCCTCAAAAGCAAATACGGCAATAATGCCAAATTGCTCATCACCCTCAAAGATCCTTCCGGCAAGGTGATTTACAAAAACAGTAAACTTGCCGACCTGGTCAGCATACCCTTTGCTGCCGGAAGTGTCCCCGGATCTTATCTGCTGGAAATAACCGACGGCAAGGGCGAAGTCGTTTCCGGTCAAACCCTCTATTACCCCGGCATCGGCGAATGGAGCAAGCTTGACTTTGATATGACCAGAATAATCCCCCCTTATACCCCCATGACTTACGCTGAAAATGGCACTTTTACCGCCCAAGTGGTCAACCGGGATTATCGCTGGAACAAAGATAGTTTTCTTCCTCAAGCCATCACTTCCAAGGGCGAAAATCTCATTAAAAGTGCGTCGCTTCTGGTCAACGGTCAGGCAATTTCCGGAACATTTCAGAAGAAATCCGCCTTGCCCCACCGTGCCGAATTTTCCATTAAGGGCGGCAACGCCGACTGCCGGATAAATTCCGATGGCTGGCTGGAATTTGACGGCGTACAGCACAATGTTGTGGAAGTTACGGCGTTGAAAAATATCCGATCTCTGGAATTGCAGTTTGTGCTGCCTGCCAAGTTTGCCAAATATCTGCACACTTCCGCCAACGGCTGGAGCAACAAGATCACAGCCAAGCTCAAAAACGGCAAGTTTGAATATAAGTTTTATCCGGTGAACTTTATCGGCAACGAAGAGAAAGGTTTGTGTTTCTTTGCCGAAAGTTCCCGCAGCTGGAACGGCAGCACCAAACCCTTTATCATTACCAAAAATGACCAAGAGGCTGTCTTTACCGTTGCCATTGCCAAAAATCTGCAAGCCGGGGAAAAGCTCACTTTCGATTACGGCTTGCTGGCTTCTCCGGTCAAGCCCCAGCACCCCCGTTACCCCCTGAACACCGCCAGCTGGCAGTGGAATGTTACCATGAACCGTCCGGGCAAAACGCCCACAAGCTGGTGCGGGTATCTGCCCGGCGTAGGGGGAACGCTGGCCGACGCCTTTGCCGATGTGCCGGGTGTGGATAACGATACACTTGTTCGTAAAGTGCAGGAAAATGTGAAACTTTATAACGATAACAATGTTAAACCCTTTATTTACAACCCCTTCTACACCTCCGACGAATATCCCGAAGTTCAGGCTTTCGGCAACGAGTGGGAGTGCGTGCCCCGTCAGGTCTGGACGGGCAAACGCAAAAACAAGACCCACACCCTGTTCCTGCTCTGCCCCGCCAGCCGGGGTGCGGATTTCTTCCTCTACCGGGTCAGAGAATTTGCCCGCAAGACCAAGATCCACGGCGTGAACTTTGACTTCGGCATCGTGCCCCATTGCGACAATAATCACCATGGTTGTTACAGCCGCACGCCGCTTCTGGCATACCGCAACTTCTACCGCAAGCTGGCGATGATCCTGATGGATAATGGGGCAAAAGATTACATCATCCATGTGCATAACACCAGCTCGGTACAGCTGCCCAGTTATACATTTGTAACTCACTTGCTCAACGGCGAACACATCCGCCAGCAGTCCAGTACTCTCATGCACAACGGCAAAGATATTCTTGACAGCTACCCCGTGGAGATGTTTGCCTGCGAATTGAGCAGTCTGCCCTTTGGTATAAACAACGCTGTTTATCAGTCCAATGATAATTTAATGAAGCAATATGGCGGCGGCAAGGAAGATGAAGAACTCTACAAATTGCGGATAACCCGGGCGTTTTTGAGCGGTACTTTGCTGCACAACACCATAATTTCCCTCAACCGCTGCCACCACGGTATCTTTGATAAAATCGTGCGTATTTACGATAAATTCAATGTTCCGGCAGCTGAATTCATCGGCTATTGGAGCGAAAAGGCCCCCAAGGTGGTGCAAGGCAAAGAGGTTTACGCCAGCGTATACAAACACCCCACGGAAAATAAACTGCTGGCAGTTATTTCCCACATCGGCAATCAACGGCTGGATCAGGACGTAGTGGTCAGTTTTGCTCCGGAAGTGCTGGGCATGAAAGATTTCAAAACCGCCAGAGAACTGCTGGAAGCTGACGACCCGGAATATGCCGAGCTTTACAAGTTGCGTAAAGCCAACGATTTGCCCATTGTCAGAATCCAGCTCAAGTGGCAAAATCCCGGCATAAAACTTTTGGAGTTCAAGGATAACACCGTAAAACTCAAACTCCCTGCCCACAGCTTTGCCATTGTGGAACTGCAATAAAAAACGCAGGCTTTACAGCTGCACTTGTCTGCCGCTAATAACCCTGCTTCCGGGCTTGCCCCGACCACTGGCGGTCTTCAGTTGCCACACCATTACCGCCATTTTTTTATACCGCATGGCAAAGATTTTCACAAAATGTCGCTTTTTATATATTTTTATGCAGATTTATATATTGAAAAAAGTCGGTTTTTGTGTATATTTTCCGCAATGCACAACTTTTTAGCTCTTAATCAAGGAGAAATGCTATGAGTAAACTTGCTATTGACGGCGGCAGCAAAGTCTTTGCCGAACCTGTGAAATTTGATGTATGGCCCCCGGTTTATCCCGAAGTTGCGGGCAAACTTGTGGAAGTCTACATGAGCCACAAGTGGAGCTTTTACGGAGCCAACGAGCTGAAGTTTGCCGAAGATTTTGCCAAATATCACGGTGCAAAATACGGTACTTTCATGGTCAACGGTACCGTTACTCTGGAAGCCAGCCTCAAGGCTCTGGGCGTAGGCCCCGGCGACGAAGTCATCGTGCCCAGCTGGACTTGGATGGCTACTGGCATGGCTCCGTTGTATGTGGGAGCCACTCCGGTATTTGTGGATGGCGAAGCTGATACATTCTGTATGGATCCGGCGGCGTTTGAAGCGGCAATCACCCCCCGCACCAAGGCGGTGATCCCGGTGCATTTGTTCGGCTCTATGGCGGATATCGAAAAAATCGTTGCCATTGCCAAAAAGCACGACATCAAGGTTGTGGAAGATTGTGCCCACGCTCACGGCGGCATGTGGAACGGCAAAGGGCTGGGCTCGTTTGGCGACATCGGCTCTTTCAGCTTCCAGCAGAGCAAGATCATGACCGGCGGCGAAGGCGGCGAATGTATCACTGACAATGAAGAGCTTTTTGACCGCATCGGCAGATTTTCCCACATCGGCTACCAGCTGGGTGCCAGGCGTGGTCAGGCGGCTGTGCTGCCCCCGATGGATCTGGATTGCCGCAACTACCGTGCTACTGAATTTCAGGCGGTGATCCTTGCCGATCAGCTTGCCCGGCTGGATGCCGACAGCGACCGCCGTGCCGCCAATGCCGATTATCTGCATACTGAACTTAATAAGATCCCCGGCATTGCCACCCAGAAACCCGGCCGCTGTGCCACCCGTCAGCAATACTATGTATTTGGTATAACCGTTGATCCGGCTATGCTCAAAGCGGGCAAGACCCGTGACGATGTGCTGGCTGCGGTCAATGCCGAAGGTGCCATCGAAGTCTTTGCCGGTTGGGGTCAGCCCACCTTCAAACAGCGGCTGTTCCAGGTGTCGCCCGACCGCTACCGGGTGGAAAGCAGTCAGGTCGTGGAAGACATCATCTACAACAAGATCATGCTTGCCGACATCCGCTGGGTGGATGGCGAACGCAGCATGTGCGAAAAACTCGTTGAGTGTTTCCGTAAAGTTATGCAGGAGTATGGCAAATGAGTCAGGTAACAGTCGGTGCCGCCGAAAATATTCTGGAAGTACCCCTTTTTGCCGAGCTGGGCGGTTACGGTCCTTTCCGGGGCCGCCGCAACTGGGGCGTGCGGGATAACCTCTACTGCCGGGTCTTGACCGTCAACAACGGCGAACGGCGGAATGTGATAGTGGTTTGCGACATCTTGTGTGTTGGGCAGGTGCAGTGCCGCTTGCTCCGTGCCGAGCTTGCCGAAATGTATGCACTCTACCCGGAATCGGTGATGATCATGGGTACGCATACTCACTCCGGAGCGTGTATATCCTGCTGCGATGTGGGCTATGGCGAAATGAATCCGGAATTTTATGAGATTTGGCGTAACACTATCAAAAAGACCGTGGGCGAAGCTATAAGAAGCGAGGAAGAAGTCAAAGCTCTTGCCGGCAAAGCAGCCATCCGTAAAAAGCTGGGCAGCCGCCGCACCATGGGCAAAGATCAGCACACCGACCCGGAAATCAGATTTGTGAAATTTGTCCGCAAAGATGGTTCGGTCAAAGCTCTGCTGCACAACCACGCCATGCACGGGGTGGTTTTCGGTGCCCAGCGTTATGTTTCGGCGGACTGGATGGGCAACGCCAACGAAAAGATCAAGGCACGCGATCTGGCGGAGATACCGATTTTCCTGTACGGTACCGCCGGTGATGTGAATGTTATCTGGACTCACCCCAAACCGGAAGAACGCCACTTGAATCTGGAGTGGATCGGCACAAGCTATGTGGACGATCTGGAAAATGATTACAACTCTTGCGAAGAGATAGATCTCTCCGACATCCGTGCCAACATGAAGGCTTACGAGTTCCCCACCGAACCGGTGGATGCCGACAACTACCGGGATATTGCCGCCAAACTCCATGCCAGGATGGATAAAGTTCCGGAATTTGCCAAATTGCTGGAATTCATCCACGACCGTATGAACGAAATGGCGGTTTTGAAAGATCGGGGCCACGACTTCCGGGTCATCCGGGATCTGCAAGTGTTGAAAATGGGCGATTTGAGCTTCTTTGCCATTCCCGGCGAGCCGTTCCTTGCCGTGGGCGAAGAATTGCGAAGCAAGTCGGTCAACCGTTTCCCCGTAGCTGTATCAGTAGCCAACGGCGATGCGGGCTATTACCCCACCGAAGAGATGTTCGACATGTACCCCACAGTATTTTCCTGCGACGACTTTGGAGCTTTCGGCTTCTACGAAGTCTGGTTCGGCCCCGGCTTGCTGCGGCCCAAATTCAAGAAAAACATCGTCCGGTTCATCACCGATAAACTTCTGGAGCTGGAAAAAGCGTTATGAGCAAAACATCTATGAAAATCGGCGTCATCGGCTGCGGCATGATCTCCGACTGGTATTTCAAAGCCGCCCAACGCTTCAAGCAAATGGACATCATCGGCTGCGGAGATTTGAATGAAAAAGCGGCAGCCAAACAGGGTGCCGAATACAATATCCCCGTAAAGAATGTGGAAGATATTTACACTGACAGCGAGGTGGAACTGATCCTGAACCTCACCCCCCAGCAGGCTCATTACGCCGTAAGCAAGCGTGCCTTGGAATGCGGCAAACATGTTTACAGCGAAAAGCCCCTTTGCGGCACCATGGAAGAAGCCAAAGAGCTTATGGCGTTGGCAAAAAGCAAAAATCTGCAGATCGCCGCTGCTCCGGATACCTTCCTGGGCGGGGGACCGCAGACTGTCCGCAAACTTGTTGACGACAACTGGATCGGTAAAGTCTTTGCCGGAACCGCCATGTTCACCAGCCGCGGCCCGGAAACCTGGCCCCATGCGGCGGCGTTTTATAAAAAGGGTGCCGGGCCCATGCTGGATTATGCACCATACTTTATAACCCAATTAGTGAATGTGCTGGGCCCCGCAGTGGCGGTCACTGCCTCGGTAACTAAAGGTACGGAGAGCCGGGTGGGCGGGCCGGAAACGGTACCCCACATCTTTCCGGTGGAAGTGCCTACCTTCCAGAGCGGCATTATTGAATTTGCCGGCGGTGCCCAGATCACGGTCATAGCCAGCTACGATGTGTGGCGGGGCACCCACCCCTACATTGAGCTGTACGGCACCAAGGGTTCGATCAATATGCACAACCCCAACTTTTTCGGCGGTTTTGTGAAAGTTTTCCGCCCCGGCTACGAAAGTTGGCAGGAAGTGCCCAGTGCCTTTGATTACAACACCGATGCCCGCAGTATCGGGGTGGCGGATATGATCGAAGGTATCCTGACGGGCCGCAAAACCCGGGTCAGCGGAGAACTCTCCATGCATGTATTGGAAATCATGCTTTCTTTTGAAAAATCAAGTAAAGAGGGCAGAAAGATCATGCTGGAAACCACCTGCGAACAACCTGCCCCCATGCAGTCGGTAAGCGAAGACGGTCTGTTCGAGTAAAAGTCAAAAGCAATACAAAAAAGCTGCTGCAAGAAATTGCAGCAGCTTTTTTATTCAGGCGTTTGCGTAGGGCCCGGCCTCCCGGACGGGCCGTCAGGTGTGTTCTTTATCGCAGGTCACGGACCGCCAGGGATGGCGGTCCCTAC
>JAZSHD010000074.1:0-2948 GCA_045533055.1 Victivallaceae bacterium
CAAGGCTCTGTTCCCAATACGGGTAGGTCAATAAAAAGTTATATGATCAACTTTTGTATTGGAACTTTTTTAAAACTTGAATGGCATTTATCTATTTTGCAACGCAAATAGATAAATGCCGGGAAAAGGTTTGGAAAAAGGGGGTGGAGTTCCGTCTTCGCCGGAGGCTACGCCGTGACAAGTTGAGTAGGGGAAAAAGGACCGATCCAGCAAAAGGTCTTTTCCCCCTCCTCAAGTACCGACCCTTATTGGGAACAAAGCAAAACAATAAAATATTGTTGGACTTATGAAAGATACCAAGCGGGCACGGGTCATCCGTGAACTTAAACAACTTGCACTTGCCAATTCCGGCGGCGTCAGCCGGGCGTCAGCTGCGGAGAAGCTCGGCATTGATTTGCGGACAGCTGCCGTTTATCTGGAAGAGCTGGCTGATGGCGGTTTGCTCCGCAGCGAAACTGTGCCCTGCAGCGGCAAGGGCCGCCCCCATTCGGTATATCGGAGCAATGCGGATAATTTGAGTTTTCTCGGGCTTCAGATATGTTCCGGAGCGGAGGCTTCGGCGGTGCTGACCGATTCGGTGGGGCGTAAACTTGCCGGAGAAAAATTTACTCTGCCGGAAAATGCCAGCCGCTTGTCGGTATTTTCAACTTTGCTGGAAGTGGTCAAACGATATAAAAACTTTCAAAATAAAAGACTCTATGCTGTGGGGCTGGCGATCTCCCGCTGGCTGCAGCCGCCGCTGGCAGGAGAGGATGTTTACGCTAATTTAGCTGAATATCTGCAGCGGGAAAGTTCGGTAACGGTCTATCGGGATGTAAATATCAATGTAGTGGCTTTTGCCGCCGCCCGCAAGCTGGATTGCCGCAATCTGGCGGTGGTGCATCCCGGCAAAGTTATAGAATTCGGGCTGGTCAACGATGGCGTGACCGATAAAGAGTTTGCCAAACGGGAGGCGTGGCTTTCCCATTTATGCGTGAATCCGGACGGCCGCCGCTGTTATTGCGGCAAATACGGCTGTTTGGAAAATTATGTGACCAGCGGTGCAAGATCGGAGCGTATTACCCTGGCTAATGCTCATGCTGCCATGCGGGCGTTGGGCGAAATGCTGGGCGTGGCAATGGTGCGGATCAGCCGGAAATACCCGGTGGAAAAAATCGTGTTGATGGCTGCGGATGAGCTTTTTCCCGCCGCGGAAGAATATTTTATTTCCCGGGTGGGGAACAGCTGCAAACTTTGTTTAAGTCACCCGATAAACGAAGTTGACTACGGTGCAGCTTTATTGGCGGCACAATATGAATTATACAGATATACAGGCAATAATAAAAACCTTTAACTTTTAAGGAGAAAAAATTATGTGTAAAGATCAACTCGCTATCAATGGCGGACCTAAAGCCGCCGCCGATCTGCCGAACCGTTTCCATTTCGGCAAAGAAGAAAAAGCCGCTGCTGATGCACTCTTTGACAGATGTATCGAAACCGGCAACGCCATCGGCTACAATGGCCCCCAGGAAGAAGCCTTCGGTAAAGAGTTTGCCGAATACCTCGGCGGCGGTTATGCCGACGGGGTCAACGCCGGTACCAACTCGGTTTATGTGGCTCTCAAATCTTTGAACCTGCCGCCCTTTTCCGAAGTGATCGTGGGCTGCGTTACCGACCCCGGCGGGATGATGCCGATTGTGGAACTCAACTGCATTCCGGTTCCGGCAGATACTGAACCGGGAAGTTTCAACGCCGGTGCCAAAGAGATCGAAGCCCGAATTACTGAACGCACCAGTGCCATTGTGGTAGCACACATTGCCGGTGAACCCGCTGATATGCCCGGGATCATGAAGGTTGCCGAAAAGTACAATCTGCCGGTGGTGGAAGATTGTGCCCAGGCACACATGGCACTCATCAATGGTCAGAAGTGCGGTACTTTCGGTACCTGCGGTGCGTTCTCGCTTATGTTCGGCAAGCACATGTGCGTTGGCGGGCAGGGCGGTGCCGTCTTTACCAAAAGTGAAGAACAGTATTGGAAAGTCCGTCGTGCTGCTGACCGGGGCAAACCCTTCAATCTGGAAGGCTGCACCAATGTTATTTCGGCAATCAACTGCAATATGGATGAACTCCATGCCGCCATCGGCCGTGCCCAGCTCAAAAAGCTGCCCGGCATTGTTGAACGCCGTCTTGCCTTTGTGCAGATGATGTATGACCGTGGCTTTGACAAACTTGCCAGTATCTATCTGCCCCAGAAAGATCTGCGTCCCGGCTTCCAGAGCTGCTACTGGTGGTGGCGTTTGCGTTTTATGCAGGAAAATATGAAATGCACCCACAACGAGTTTATTGATGCCCTGCTTGCCGAGGGCGTCAAGGTGAGTTACGGCTATAAAGCCGCTCTGCCCGCAACCATGATGTGGCATCAGGATCGTGCCAGCAAGCATCCGTGGAACAACCCGCTTTATAAAGGCGATCCCAACGCAGTTTACGCCACACCCAACTGCGATAAGGCTATGGAAACCGACTTCCAGTTCTTCATGTTTGAAAGCTACGGCGAAGCCGAAGCCGACAAGATCATGAACGCCTTCAAGAAAGTTACCGACGCTTACGCCAAGTAATTTTTCTGTATACAGCAAAAATAAACAGGGCTGCTGCATAATGTTTGCAACAGCCCTGTTTTTGCAATAGACTTTTCAGAAAATGCTCTGTTCCCAATACGGGTAGGTCAGTAAAAATCTTTATGATCAACATTTGTATTGGAACTTTTTTAAAACTTGAATGGCATTTATCTATTTGCAGAGCAAATAGATAAATGCCGGGAAAAGGTTTGGAAAAAGATATTATGAGAGACACAAGAGGTCTCTCATTTTTTATGTCTAAAAACAAAAAGAGGTTTGCCTCTTGATAAAAATGGATTTATGTTAAATCCGAGAACAAACCGAAGTCGTATAGTACGCTTCAAAAATCAGGAG
>JAZSHD010000165.1:0-2615 GCA_045533055.1 Victivallaceae bacterium
TTCAAAGAGTTCCGCAAAGCTGCTTTGAATAGCGACAATCCAGATTTGAAAGAACTTGCCAATGCTCCGGAGGGGTGGGAACATCGTGAAAATTATTCTCTTGGATCTGGATTGTATCTTGGCAAATCCAAGTACAGCGGATGGATGATCAGCAAACACAAGATTTTCAAAGAAAGTGATCTCGCAAATTACTATTTTTATGCCGGATATCCGGAAGGATTCTGCGTCAAGTGAGGTATGCCAATGAAAGTATGCAAAGCATTTCAAACCGCCCGCCGTCAATGGCAGGCGAAATATATAAACTTGGAAAAACGACACGCAGAAGCCATCCGGCAGGAACAATGGGAACGGGCAGAACGCCTGGGCGATAAACTCGTTGATCTTGAAAGTAATTCTGCCTTTTCCAAATGTTTCAACTGCGGCAAAAGGAATTGTCCGGGGTATCCGGATGGTATTGCAGCCAGGGAGGAAAATTGATATGGGAACAATCGTTACCGCAATTAAAAAATCTGACTTGTCACGGAAAAATGTCGTAAAATTTGATAAAACAGATGCTTTCAGACCGTATTTGCTGGTCAATCTCGACCGGGCGTATATCTACCTCTGCGGAAAAGAAATTATTGCCGAAAGCCGGGATTTTGTGATAACCGGCAAAAAGTCCATTATTGCCGAGTATAGAAAATTCTGGCAAGCAGAACACAGTAAACAGAACCTTTCCCGGCAATATCGGATCGTGCATAATGAAGTTATTGCAGAACGGGATATGACATATTATACTCATTCAACCGAAGTTTCAGAAGCGGAATTTATGGCAGAACTATCAAAGAAATAGTCTCTTTCCGGGTTGTGTGATCCGCAAGTGGCAGAGGACAAGCCTCTCCAATGCCATTTGCGGATTTTTTGTGCGAACAACCCGAAAGGAGGATAAGATGAAAATCAATGTTACAATGTTCTTTCTCGTTGAATTACGCCGCAAAAACAGTAAAATCGCCAAGCGTGTACTGCGTTGGTTTCAGCGGAACCGCTGGAGCGTAATCATTCTGCAAGCAGGGATATTCTGGTTTGATCCCATTCCGGCAATGTCCTGGATTCCGGAATATGTAAAACAAACTGTCCGGCGTTTTATGCTGAAACATTACCATGCGGAATTTGTGGAATACTTACCGCTTCCGGCAGCATAAGAGGTGCAATATGGCATATTTGTTTTACAATAAAGATGTTACAAATATGAGTATCCGCGAGATCAACAAACTTTTCCGGGAGCATGATGAATCCCATCTCTTCCCGATATGCGGCGAATTCAACGCTACGGAGCGGGCGATCCGGCGACTCCGGAAGTTCCTGCGGGGACACGGCTCAACTGGCGGCATTGAATACGCCTGTATGCTGGATGCGGAAATTTCCAATATCGTCAATCAATGCAATTAAAGGTGATGCTATGGACATTGATTTAAGTCAATTTGATCAGATCTGGCTGAACCTCTCCGGAGGCAAAGACAGCCAAACGCTCGCTTTGCAAATGGTTGACCTTACCGGCAGACAAGGCGTCTGCGGAAGATTGCGAGCTGTTCACTCTGATACCGGAGCTGAATGGAGTTGTACCCGGAGTGTTGTGCAGGACTTATGCCGCAGACTGGAAATTCCGCTGGAAATCGTTACGCCCAAAGTAACGATTCCGGAATACATCGAAAAACGGCAGTATTTCCCGTCAATGCGGTGTCGCTTCTGTACCTCTATCAAAACGGGAGCCATTGACAAACTGATCCGAAAATACAATCCTTTCCGGCAGGAGTCAAAGGTTCTCTGTGTTACCGGAGAACGGCGGGAAGAAAGTCCCAAACGCTCAAAACTTGCAGAATTTGAAGTTCACAAAACATTGACAGCCGGAAAAAGGCAGGTTTTCCGTTACCGACCGTTACTGGATTGGAAAGAGGCACAAATCTGGGATGCCATCAAAAAGAGCGGCATTCCAGCGCACCCGGCATATACCGAATATGGAAATGAACGGCTTTCCTGTGCTTTGTGTATTTTTGCCTGTGATCAGGATTTGCGGAACGGAGCGTTGAACCGACCGGATCTTGCGGAACGCTATCTCAAAGTGGAACGGGAAAGCGGATTCCTCTTCCGTGAAAAACGGTCTCTGCAACAGATACTTCACCCGCAAGTTGATGAAGATGACCTTTTTGCATGGGCGGAAAAAGCAGCAGTTTAATAACATAAGGAACTGAAACAATGGAAGAAAAAATTACAGAAAGCCAAAGGGAAACAGGAATATCTATCTTTGACGGCATATTCAAAATGGCAAAGGATGCCGGAGCTTTGAAGCAAATGGTAGCCTTTATGGATTATCAGACGGCAGACAATTTCAATGAAGAAGCCAAACTCCCAATCACCAACCATCTTTACAACATCCGATTTGAGGTGGATTTCGGTTGTTCTGAAGGTATTTACATTGACGCCTACGTCGTTGGAGAAATCGACGAAGCCGGTGAAGACAGGCGTATCCACATCGGATTGATCAAAACGCTTGAATTTGTTTTGAACGCAATGCGGATGATGGGCGAAGCCTGCGGAGTTTTACAGTTCTATGCCAGAAAATATCTTGCTCTAAAGCT
>JAZSHD010000104.1:0-3053 GCA_045533055.1 Victivallaceae bacterium
TGCTTGCTTGCTTGCTTGCTTGCGCGAACTATCGTTCACGCAAGACAGTTTTTCAGAGTTCCGAAAAACTGTAGAGGATTCCTGGAATGCAGACAGCGGTAAACAGATGCCGTCAAGTGGCATCTTAAATGCTGTAGTAGCAAGTTTAGTTCTCATAATCGGAAATCCCCCATAAAATTTTAGCGAGCTCGCCGATTCCACAACTTTCTGCTGCGAAATCCAGCTTGCTTGGTAACATTTAAACAAAAACCGAATATTCCCACACGCCAATATTCAAGACCTGACCAAAAATCAGCTGCCATCATGCCGGAAAAAGTCCGGCAAAGTGCACAGACGCAATCTCACCGGGTATATTTCACCTAGGATGGAAGCAAATACAGATTTCTTTTACTTGGTCAGTTTAGAATACTATTTGCTGAAATATAACGGTTGTCAATTAGCCACTGCAGCAAAACAGGGATAAATCCCCACAATACTACAATGGCTATAATATACACCCCAATAAGCATATTTACAAATGCAAAGAGCAAAAAAACTGAAAAATATTGTCTATTTGAGGCTGAATTTGTACCATAAAAAAGCGATACTATGCAATCTGTTCAATGTGCTAAATTGTAAATCAATGAATAAAATTAGTCAAATTTTTAATTTTTTAAGTAAGCGATTAAGAATATCCAAATGAGCTTTGTTAGGAGACGTTTTCCCATGTTCCCATTCGGAGACTTTTCTGGCGGTAACTCCGAAGAGTTCTGCGAACTTTACCTGCGTGAGTTTCATCTTTTTACGCAATGCTGCGATGTCCTTAGCAGTAACGGGCTTTTCCAGTTCATCGGCTGGCTTTTCCGGCAGTTCGTGGAAAGTGTCGCCCGGTCGGGCTTTCGCCTGAGGAGAGCCGTTTACAAGCGTTGCAGCACCATCACGGATCGCAGTCATTTGCCGTGGATAAAGTTCAATTTTCATCTGTACAAGACCGGCGATTTCTTTCCGGACCATCGCTTGTTGTTCTGCATCAAGTTTGCTTCCAGCGAAGGCACAATCGGCAAGTTCCTGCCGCCCGGTAACATGGATATTCCAGGCAATCATTCCCATTTGCCAGACAATATTCCGTCCGGTAAGATCAGGGCCGTTGGAATCGTCAATATATTCCGGTAAGACAGGTTCGCAAAGCTTCTCCAATGCAGCAGATAAACGTTCCGTCAGCGACTGCTGATTATGGATCGCCTGTTGTTTTTTCGCCTTGAGCTTTGCTTTTCGTTTCTGAGCTTTGTTTTGTTTACTCATCAGAATTGTCGCTACCGTTAAGACTGTTTATACTGTAGGTTCGATTGCGATTAGCACCGTTTGCAACAAGTATCTTCTTATCTATCAGATTTTTTAGAGTATCTCGCATTCTTGAAGACTTGATATTCAAAAGGGAACAAAGTTCTATGGTTGAAGCAGATCCATGAGCCGATATATATTCACAAATAACTTGTTCACGATTTATCGCCGATTTTACACCGATCTTGGATTTTATCGCCGATTTATCGCCGATTTGTTTTTCACCCTGCTCATTATCTGCAGAACTATTTTGAGCAACCGCACTGCGCCACTTGTCGGATTCCATAAGTTTGGCTTCAAAAACGGTGATACGGTCTATGGTAAAAACAGCCTTACCGTTACCGTTTTTTATGTTTCTTTATCCGAATTGTGCTGTAAATAAAACATCATCTTCTAATTTTCAATTTCAGCACGAAGTTCTTCTTTGGAAGGCAAATGCAAGAGATACTTGCTTGCAAACAACTGTTCGCTGCCGTGCATAACGGAATAACGGGCGATGTCTTCATCGGTATCGGTGCACAACAGAATCCCCAATGTGGGGTTATCGCCTTCACCTCTGATCTTTTCATCATACATTCTGATATACATATCCATCTGACTGACATCCTGATGGGTAATTGCAGAAGTTTTCAGATCGATCAATACAAAACATTTCAAAATGTAATTGTAGAAAACAAGATCTATTGAATAGGTATTCTTTTCTGTTACAATTCTTTATCTGTCTTGCTACAAAAGCATACCCTTTACCCAATTCCATTAAGAATTTTTGCAGGTTATTGATAATGCAAGTTTCCAATTGAGTTTCAAGATAGTCGCAGTCAGGTGACATTCCGAGAAATTCAGCGACAACAGGACTTTTTATGAATTCCAACTTGTCTGTTTGATAATTGGCTGTCAGAGTTTCCATTTCAGCCTTGACCGCATCCGGAGTTGTGGTTTGCAACAGCCGATAATAATATTGGCTGGATATATTTCGCTGCAAGGTTTTGACTGACCATGCCTCTGTCGCTGCTTCAGCGGCATACCACTGTCTGGCTGCCTCATCATTGACCTGCAGCAGAACACGAAAGTGCGTCCAGGATAACCTTTCCAATTTTGGACTTGCCGAGTCCAAAATCTCAGGGAAGCATCTGTAAAAGCAGAAAAATTTATATAATGTGCTGTAATCAAATCCCTTACCATAAAGATTTGTAAGTTCTTCTGCAAGACTGAAGATGACTTTTGCTCCGTACTCAGCACGATTTTCATTTTGCAATTCTTCTTCAGCGATCCGTTTGCCCAGCAACCAATTTCTCTTGACCAATGCAAAATTCACGGCCTTGTATGCGTAATCTCTGGCTGTGTCAATAATGATTTTTGCATCCTGCAAAAGATTTTCTGACTTGATATAATTTATTCCATTCTCATTTATCTTTGTTAATTTTGTCATTGAGACCTCCATGCGATCTTATGCCTTCAAGGGTAATATATTACGATTTTGTTTTCTTTTCAAACTGAAAATGTCTTAAAACATCATTATTGGGGGCTGGTATTCTTCTTGTTGCAACCAAATAATTCTTATTACCGAATGGAATTTGTTTCCAATATTGCCAGAATACCGCTGAAGAATCAAGTTACTGTACCGACCTTATGGCTCTTTCCATTCCGGAACACTTGCGGCAGACTCCCGAATTTGAAATAGCACGCACCTTTTTTCTGGAAGAGTTTGCCCATCTGGATGAGCGTACCCGTTC
>JAZSHD010000268.1:0-3527 GCA_045533055.1 Victivallaceae bacterium
ATAAAGTCGATAGAAATTCGCAAAGACCTGACCGATGAATGGGATCGCTGCGGAATCAAAGGTTTGGAATATGCCTCATTGACGGATATTATTTCTCAAGCGTGGTCTGGGATGACCACCCGGCAGTACAAGGATTTGAAAGGCTTGCACAAAGAGAATCTGCGGGACAACATGAGCAATATGGAACTCATTCTCAATATGCTTGCCGAAGCGACGACGACCGAGCTTTCCAAAAAGAAAAATCCGCAGGGCTTCAAAGCAAGTGCCGAAGTCGCCAAACAGGGCGGAGCCATCGCTGGAAATACCAGAAAGCAAATCGAAAAAGAAACCGGCACGTCTATTTGTACTCCGGAGCGTGGCAGCAATATCCTTGATACTTCAACTGAAGAAGAAAAATAATTTTCTAAAACAGTTAAAACTTGAACGGTCCAATAAAACAAACTACAGCAAACAGGTGTTGCCGTCAAAGCAACGCCTGTTTGTGACTTCAACAAATTAAGCGTAAAAACCTATAACAAATCAATGGAGTAGCACCTCTTAAACCCCATTGTTTTCATTCCGACTGGGCTACTCCCTTTAAGACGCTTCCTGATGTCAACCAAAGGTTGACAAATATTGGAATCTTTGATTGAAAAATAGCGTTAATGTGGTATATTACAAAAGGTGAGTTGTAATATTGACGGTAGATTTACCGATAACTGCATAGAGGCGTAATGATGAAAAACAGCAAATCGGTTGAACCCAACATCGCAGATTTAGTGAATGGTTGGTTAAAAAAATACAAGTTGGATTACAGACTTGAACAAGAATCGTTGAACTCTGACATAGACAAAGCTCTTGCAGATTACTATTCAAAAAGTGGTGGCAAGGGTGGTAATCGTCCCGATGCGAAATTGCTGTTAAGAGATAAAAATTTGGATTTCTATCCGATTCTTATCGAATACAAAGGATATAAAGACAAGCTGGTCAAGCTTGATGCCAATGGTCAAGTTGATAACCGGACTGCCAAAAACGAGCCTAATTTAACCAATATCAATTCTTATGCTGTCAACGGAGCTGTTCATTACGCTAATGCTATTTTGCATCACACGAATTATAGCGATGTTATTGCAATCGGTGTAACTGGCAGCAAAGATGAAACTGGAAAACTTCAGCATGCAATAGGTGTATACTACGTTTCCAGAAGTAACTTTGGTATTGGTCAGAAAGTTGGGGAATACAGCGATCTGTCGTTTTTAAAAGCAGATCATTTTGATGCGTTTATTGAAGAAGTCAAGAATCTGCAATTAACTCCAGAAGAACTTGAAAAGCTCAAAGAACAACGGGAACGAGAGATCAATATTAGCCTCGTCAAGTTGAACAATGATATTTACCAAACTGAAAAGGGTTTAGGCGAAAACGACAGAGTCTATCTTGTCGCAGCTTCAATCATTGCGACATTGGGTATACCAGGCAAAGTTAAGCCCCTTGAAAAATCTGATTTGAAATCATCAACCGAAAGCGGTAATACTGACGGTGAAATTATGATTCGGAAGATCAACGCTTTTCTGGAGCATAAGTCTTTGCCGAAAGATAAAATGTGTTTCATTATCCGCACTCTTGAAAATACATTGACAACAGCCAATATCAATAAAGTTGATGATGGCGAAAGTCAATTAAAGCGAGTTTTTACTAAGATTGTTGATGATCTCGGGATTTACTACAAAATCGGTTTGACCACGGACTTCACCGGCAAACTTTTTAACGAGATGTACGGTTGGCTCGGGTTTTCTCAAGATAAACTGAATGATGTAGTGCTTACTCCGTCTTACGTCGCGACATTGCTTGTTAAGCTTGCAAAAGTCAACAAAGATTCCTATGTTTGGGACTTTGCGACTGGTTCAGCTGGTTTGCTTGTTGCAGCAATGAACGAAATGCTGATTGATGCCAAAGATAAAATAAAATCTCCGGAAGAGCTTGCAAATGCGGAGGTTAAAATTAAAGCACAACAGTTGCTTGGCATTGAGTTGCTGCCAAGTATTTATATGCTGGCAATTCTCAATATGATCTTGATGGGAGACGGAAGTTCCAATATTCTGAATAAAGACTCCTTGACTGAATTTAATGGACTCTATGGCTTTGGCGAAACCGATAAGAAATTTCCAGCCACAGCATTTGTGCTTAATCCTCCATATTCAGCACCGGGCAACGGGATGAACTTTGTTGCCAAAGCTCTTTCAATGATGGAGAAGGGATATGCAGCCATCATTATTCAGAATTCGGCAGGTTCTGGCAAAGCAGTCAGTTATAATACCGAGATTCTGAAAAGCAATACCCTGTTGGCAAGTATCAAAATGCCGATAGATTTGTTTATTGGCAAATCAAGCGTTCAAACCAATGTTTACGTTTTCAAAGTTGGCGAAGCCCACCACAAAGACAATATTGTTAAGTTTATTGATTTCTCCAATGATGGCTATACCAGAACGAATCGTAAAAAAGCCAGTGTTAATCTCCGTGATACCGATCGGGCAAAAGAGCGTTATCAAGAAATTGTTGATCTTGTCCACTTTGGAAAACACAAACTGAATATCTTTACAGAAAAAGAGTATTACGAAGGTCATATTGATCCCCATAGTGGTAAGGACTGGAATCAAACAGCGCCGGTCGATACCAAACCCACACTTGCAGATTTCAAAAAGACAGTCAGTGACTATCTCGCTTGGGAAGTATCAAATTTATTGAAACACTCAGGGGAGTCTGACTGCCTGGGAAAATAGATGCCCCACTTAACCAAATGTTAAGCCAAGTTGAGTGGGGCGAATATAAAATCATTGATATATTTGATGTTAAGAATACACAGTGTATTTTATCTCGTGATGTATCCCCAAAAGCGAATGGAATTCCATACCTTTGTGCTGGTTCAGAAAATAATGCTGTATCTACCTATATAGAATACGACACTAAATATTTAGATCAAGGTAACTGTATTTTTATCGGCGGAAAGACTCTTGTGGTAACATATCAAAAAGATAATTTTTATTCTAATGATAGTCACAATTTAGCGTTGTATTTGAAATCCTCCACAAACGCTACGCGTGCAACATACCTATTCCTTGCATCTTGTGTATATCAAGGATTAAAGCATAAGTATACTTGGGGAGACAGTATCAGTTATAAAAAGATACAATCAGACAAAATTAATCTTCCGACTAAAAACGGGGAAATTGATTTTGATTTCATGGAGAGGTTTGTAGCTGAGCTGGAAGCTCAGCGTGTAGCTGAGCTGGAAGCTTATCTCACTGCTACCGGATTGAAAGATTATGAGTTAACCGCCGCTGAACAGAAAGCTTTGGATGATTTTGAAAAGCTCAAATGGACTACTTTTAACCTTGAAGAGTTGTTTGGTAAGTCCACAAGAGGAAAACGCTTGAAAGGTGATGATCGGATTGCAGGAGACTTACCTTTTGTTACAGCTGGAGAAGCAGACGAAAGTCGGAGGCCAAGCGGTCTTAGGAAGACAACAGCAAGCAGCAACTCCTTGCCCCACA
>JAZSHD010000022.1:0-31820 GCA_045533055.1 Victivallaceae bacterium
AGCCCGAACATGGTCAGCACGTTGATACTGTATCCCGACGCCAGCATCACCGGGAAAGTCGCCATCAACGCTACCGGGATCGCCAGCGACGGGATCAAGGTCGCCCGCCAATCCTGCAAAAAGAGCCAGGTAATGACCACCACCAGCAAGAGCGCAATTACCAGCGTGGTAATGATTTCTTCCAGCGAGATCACAATAAATTCGGTGGGGTCGTAAGCGGTTGTATAGCTTACGCCCTGGGGAAAACGCCCTGCCAGACGCTCAAGCTCGGATTTTACTTCTTCTACTGTTTTAAGAGCGTTGGCGTCGCTGGAACGGTAGATCATCATACCCACAGCTTCGCCGTCGTTGAACCAGCCGTGACCGGCATATTCTTTGGCACCCAGTTCCACCCGGGCAATATCTTTCAGGCGGATAAGGTTGCCGGAGCCGTCGTTGCGGACGATGATGTTGCCGAATTCTTCTTCGGTCTTCAAACGACCCTGCACATTGAGTTTGTATTCGATGTAATCGCTGGAGTTTTCCGAACCGATGGTACCGGCGGCAGCCTGAATGTTCTGGGATTGAACAGCCGCTACGATCTCGTTGGTGGAAACGCTCAACCCTGCCATACGGATCGGGTCAAGCCAGATACGCATGGAAAACACCTGGGCGGACATAACTTCGGCAGCCGCCACCCCGTCGATACGGGAAATGGGGTCTTTGATGGTGGTGTTTACATAGTTGTTGAGTTCAATGACTGACATTTTGCTTTTGTCGGTCATAAAGACGAACACCGCCAGCATATCGCCGGTTCGCTTGTCAACATTGACCCCTACACGCTTGACATCGTCAGGCAGTTTGGGTTCGGCACGCTTAAGAGCGTTCTGCACATTGACCATAGCCATATCTGAATCGGTACCGCTTTTGAAAGTAACCGAACAGTTGTAGTTCCCCAGATTGTCGCAGGTACTGGAAAAGTAGAGCAGATCGTCCACCCCGTTGAGTTCATCTTCAATGGGGATAGCCACCGTATCTGCCACCACCCCGGCACTGGCACCGGCGTAGGTGGTGGATACTGTGATCTGGGGCGGTGCGATCTCCGGATATTCGGCGATCGGCAGCTGGGTGACCGCCATAATGCCCATAAGCACGAATACAATGCTTATGACCATGGCAAAGCGGGGCCGTTCAATAAATATCTTTGAAAACATATTATCAGCTCCTCAAATCTTACTTGCCAAGTTCCACTTCCATCCCCGGGCGGGCTTTGTGGGTGCCGTCGATAATGATAGTTTCGCCGATGTTCAAGCCTTCTTCCACAATGATATATTTGCCCCGTTCAGAACCGGTAACGATATCCCGGCGGCTCACTTTATTATCTTTATCCAACACATAAACAAAAGCACCTTTGCCATCGTGCATCACTGCCGAAGGAGTGATGGCGGGGCGGTTTTTGGCGATCTCCCGATCCAGCAACACCGAAACGGTGGAACCGGGGATAAGTTTGTGTGCCTTGTTGGGGAATTCAGCATAAATCTGAATAGTATCGGTACGGCGGTTGGCGGCGTTGTCCACGAAGGCTACTTTGCCGACTTCTTCAAAGGTGCTGTCGTCAGCGAGCTTCAAAGCCAGCCGGGCTTCCTTTTTCAGAGCATCCAGAGTGCCGAACATTTGCAGAAAGTCACGGTTGCTCATGGCAAACTGCACCCGGATCGGGCTTACCTGATTGATGGTGGCAAGTGTTCCGGCAGAAGGGGTTATGTAGTTGCCTTCGGTGTAATTCGTTACGCCGATAACGCCATCCATGGGGGCGGTTATAACAGTGTTATCCAAATCATCTTTGGCAGTAATGAGATTGGCTTCGGCAGCCAGCAGACTGGATTTGTAGGCTTCCAGCGAACTTAATGTATTTTCCAGCGAGTCCTTACTTGCGGCGTTCTGACCGTAGAGGTTATGGGCACGGTTATAGCTGTTTTGAGCGTATTCCAAGTGGGCTTTGCACTCGGCGATCTTGGCTTGGGCACTCTTTACTGCCGCATCGTAGCGGATGCGGTCAAAGGTGTAGAGCATCTGACCTTTTTTGACATAATCGCCGTTTTTGAACCCGACTTTCAGCAGTTCTCCGGAAACCCGGGGCACCAGCTGAACCACTGCCGGAGCAGAAACCAATCCGGCATAGCGGCGGTGTTCGATGTTGTCTTGAGCAACGACTTTACCGGCAACCACGATGGGTTTGGGCATTGCCGGCGGTGCGGCGGTAACTGCGGCGGCGATCAATGTGCCGCAAGCAGCGGTGAGCAGAGTTTTTTTCATAGTTTTTCTCCAAAATTAAAAATTTGAATTTTTTTTATTTTACAGTACACTGTGCTTACTTGTTGGGCGGCTGCAGTGTGTTGATTTGTTCCAATAAATGGGCGAGAACCTTGACAAAAATATCAAAATCTTCGTCCTTGACATCCTTGCTGATAGTTTGCATAACTGCGTTGATTTGCCGGGCGTGCTGTTCTTTAAGTTCTAAACCGGCGGCGGTGGGGCGCAGCAATATGGCACGCCGGTCGGTGGGGCTGGTGGTGCGTTCCACCAGATTTTCCCGCACCAGCACATCCACAGTTTGGGAAATAGCTCCCGGGGTGAGTTTAAGCTCGTCAGCAATATCTTTAAGCATCACGCCTGCCGGGTGCCGGTCGTAGATCACACCCACCACCCGCAGCTGGGATAAGGGCAGGCGGCTGGGCAGATCGCAATCGGTCACACCGGTACTGCTCAAACGGTCTGCCAGCCGTATCAGATTACGCCAGACAGATTCATTGTTATCCACTGTTTTAGTCAAAATTTCAACCTTTTGTTTATGGAGTTAAAAATTTAGTCCTGTTAAATAGTTTAACTATTAAAATAATACCAGATCGCATTTTTTGCAAATTTTCCGGTGGTTTATTTTATAATAAGCTGATTATTCGGAGATTTTATGGTTGAAATATTGCTTTTTGGTATTTCAAAGTGTATTTTGTATTAATACTATTTTTTTACATAAAAATAACTGTCAAGGAGAATATTATGCAGCTTGATTTCAGGATCGACTGGGGGTATCAATTTTTGTATTCCCGCCGTCATTATCACCCGTTTTTTGAGTGGGACGGCCACTTGGAGTGCCAGAATGGTAAAATCGAAAAGATGTTCAAACTTGATTACCCGGTGATCTGGTACGGTCCCGGCCATTGTGCCCACGAAACTGAACTTGAAGGTACTTCGTTTCAGAGCCGCACCCGCCGGGGCATTTCCGGCGTGCGGGTAGTTGCCGAGGTGGACGAAAACAGCGTATTCAAACTGGTGACCAAAAGCGGTACTTGGGAGTTTTCCGCCCAGCAGATAATCGAAGATGGCCGCATTATTTTCCCGGTGGGTTACAAATATCTTTGCTGCAATGTGGTCATTACCCGCACCGGGTACATCTGGTTTCGCTCCGCACCCAAGGCCGGGCAGCAGGTTTATGAGGCCAATGAAATAGCTGCCAAAAACAACCTTGAACTCCACGGCTGGGGCCGCATGACTTCAGCTTGGCTGCCGCCAGCGGGCAAACTCTCCATGCCGTTGACGGTGGAAAAGGGCAAATTCGATTACAACGAAACCTTGCTGCACATGCTTATTATGGCAGCTCCGCCCACGGGGTACACTCCGGAAAAAGAATTGCAATTCCACGATGATTTTACCATCAATATTTATATAGATGGCGAGAAAGCCGGTTCCAAGACCCACTTTTTCCGGGAACACGACGGCTTTATGCAGATGCTGGAAGATATCTGGTACCGGGTACAGGCTGCTCCGGGCGAACACACTATAACTTTTGAAAATACTCATCCCGAAGCCTATTTGCTTTTCAACCGGCTGATTTTCCAGCCCTGCGGTTACGATCACTTGCAGTTGAGCCTGCCGGCTTGGGCGTTGGTTGGCGAAAAAGTTATCGGCAAGGTTTTTGCGGTAAAAAGTGATACGATCACTCTGGAATACCCCACCGGCAGCCAGACCATCGAAGCAGTTCCCGGCTGGAACGAGTTCGAGTTTACCCTTGATGCTCCCGGTAAAGATGTGCTCATCAAAGCCAATGGCAAAGCCGGATGTATTCCCGAAGTTTACGCTCTTCCCACCGAAGAAATACCCGTAACCGTGGGTTACGATATGACCGTTGTGCCCCACGACGACAACGGCTTTATGGATTGGCTGTTGGATTACACCTGGCGGACACAGCTGGGCAATCTGGTGGTCTTCCGCAGTTTTCTTTACGGCAAAAACAACCGCACCGGCCGCCCGGTCAAGGGCGAACTGCTTTACAAGTGGGCGGATTTCTGTTGCAAGCACGGTATTTATGTGGAGGCTGCCACCGACTTTGACGACGGCAATCTGATCAAAGGAGCCAGCGAAATGATCCACAGCGTAGGCCGCCACGAATACCCCGGTGCAGTCTACGCCCGTGACCCCAAAGAGCCTTATGCTTCAAATGACATGAAAGAGGCCAGCGAAAAGTTTCAGGATTATTTGAAAATCGAAATCGACCGTGCCCATAACGCTGGCGGCAAGTGTGCCTTTGGTGACGCTTCCGGCGGCCACCGTTACTGCTATTTAGCAGGTGCGGACTTTATGCGTACAGAAACTATGGTACCTCATACCATGCATCTTTGCAGTCAGGCTCGACCGGCGGCTGAAGCCCTCGGCTCCGGCGAGTGGGGCGTACACATTGCCATACACCACCCCATGCAGCCCTTTTACGAAAGCCATCTGGGGTTGTATTACTTGAGCATTTTCCAGCCCTGGGTGATGGGGGCAAATATGATCTACGAAGAGGACAGCTTGTTTGTACTCTTCAAGGAAGAACGCCAGACCTGGGACGATTTGCTGACCAAGGGCAAGCGGGATATGACGCGGGATTTCTACAAGTTTGTAAAAACTCATCCCCGCAGCGGCAAATGTGTGCGTAATATAGCTTTTCTTGAAGGCCGTTACGCCGCACCCTTCAATGGATTTATCTGCGATGTGGAGCAGACTCCCGATTACTCGGTTTGGGGGTACTTCGGCAACAACGCTCCTGAATGGGGACATAAACAGCCGGAAAAATGCCGTCAGGTTCTGGATGTACTTATGCCGGGAGCCAACACCCAGCCGCTGCGGCAGAAGTATGACAAACGCCGCTTCTTCTTCTCCGGCAACCCCTACGGCGACTTTGACGAAGTGCCGGTGGAAGCTAAAAAGGAGTACTTCAACCAATACAAGCTTTTGCTGAATCTGGGTTGGAACACTGCCATTGCTGACGATATGGAAAAGCTTACAAACTATGTGAAAAATGGCGGCATACTTTTAACAGGTATCCCCCAGTTCAGCACCCATGTCAAGCGGGACTTTTTGCGTGATTTCAACGATCTTGCTTTGTGGAACGATGGCGATTTGAGCGAAATAGCAGGTATCAAAGTCAAGGGCAGGGGCGAAAAGTTCTCCGGCCAGTGGAACTGTGCATGGCGTGAAACGCTGCCTGTTGTGGAACTCTCCGCAGCCCCCAACGACGATGTGAATGAAGACGATTTGGGTTTTGCTGCTGATATTGAGCTTGCCGGTGCCGAAGTGGTGATTTTTGACGCTTCCACCGCCAAACCTTTGCTGGTGCGTTACAAGCTGGGTTCCGGCTGGGTCTACACTTTGACCATCTGGGCATACCCCGGTCACGAAAAGTTCCAGCAGTTCAGTGCAGTGGTCACAGCGGCATTGGCGGAAAAAGTCCGGGGTGAATACTTTGTGGATGATTCTTCCAGAGAGATCTTCTGGACGCACTGGCAGAATACCGACGATGGTGCTGACGCATTGCTGATGCTGCTCAATACCGATTGGACGAGCAAAAACAATATCAAAACTGTTACCGTAAACACTCCCGATTGGGCGTTTGAAATGGATGTGCCCGAGCGGGATATGCGTTTTGTCCGCATTTACGAAGATAAAGCACTGGTTTCCGGCACTGATCTGTACATCCGCAAAACTGTTGACGGCAAACTTATGGCGTATGGCTCCGGCGTGGTAACTTGTTGGGTCTATGCGGGAAGCGAACTTGAAGAACGCACTCTGGACTTCGGCGACAGTACCGGAATGGAAATAACTCTTTAATCAAAATTGGAGCTGTATCATGCAAGGTTATTGGATAGAATTGTTCAACCCCCGGGCAAAAGCTGACATCAAAGATTTTTTGCCGGAAAATGTGGAATTTGTGGAAAATCCTTCCGCAGAAAAATTGGAAAATATATTAGCTCTTGCCCGTAAGAACGAAGCTAAAGTTCTTTTGGAGTGCCCGGCTGAATACCCCGGTTTGGAATTTGGCGACGAAATTTACGCCGACAGCTTCAAAGCCCGTTCCGTAGTTGCCGACGATTGGTTGGGTTTGCCGGTGTGCCGCATCCTTACCCAGCATAATTTTGTGCTGCGTGAGGTAAAAAGCAATGTCAACGCTCATCTGGTCGCCGCCCGGGTAGCCGGCTACCGTGACGCCTGTTTCGGGTTGGACGATGCGGAAAAACTGCCCCTTTTGTTTGAAGCACCCGATTGTGGAAATATTCTTATAAGCGTTACTCCGCTGGCCAGTTTTATCCGGAGCCGTTTTGCTCCGGCTTGCGATTGGAAGATCGTTATGGGCAAACTGCTGGCATTTTTGAGCAGCAGCAATACGGTCGTGCCGCTGGAATACACTCTTTCGGTACGCCCCACTTATCAGGCAAAAGAGCTTTTGCCCGCCGATGCCGAACAAACTGCTTTCAAACGCAACGCCGAATGGTTCTACCGGGAAATGATCTACAATCACCACGGCAATATGGGGGTGTTTGAAGGCTGTACTTCGGTAATAGATGTTACCGGCAGACAGTGGATAATGCCCGCACTGCGGGGCGATTGCCTCGGTGAATGTGCCGCCGTGGGTGCTTTGGACTACACTATCAATGGCGAGCGGGCAGGGCGGGAAATGGCAGAAGGTTTGATCAAAACCATGCTGGATACGCCGAAAGTAAGAGATTGCTGTCAAGCCAGCCAGACCTTCGGCTCACTCTTTTTTGACGACAGCAACCGTTCAGTCTACGGCGACGACAACTCCCGTGCCGCACTGGGGGCGATTTTAGCTGAAGATCTGCTGGAAAACCCAAAACATGCCAGGAAACTTCTGCAGCTTGGCTATTCACTTTTGCGAACCACTGGTTCCAACGGTTTGCGGACCCCGAGTTTGGTTCAGCCCGAACACTTCCAGAACAATAAAACCTGGATGTATTACCGGGAGAACAATTACGAAAAGTGCCACCCCCACTATCAGGCATGGCACTGGGCGTTGAATTGCCAGCTGTATAAACTCACCGGCGATAAGGACTTTCTGGAAAGTGCCATTGCCGCATTGCAGGAAGCCAACAAGGTCTTCCCCGATTTTTATTGGCAGAATGGTGCCACCGGCGACTGGTGCCGCATCCTGCTGCCCTACGCTATGCTTGTGGAAGTGGACGATACCCCCGAACACCGGGCGTGGCTGGAAAGAGTTGCCGACTTTTTTGTGGAAAAATTCAACGAATACGGAACCGTTGCCGAAGTTATGGGCAAGCGGGAGCTGGGGCATTACCCGTCGCCTGTTTGCAACGCCGACCACGGCAAAGGCGAATGTGCATTGGTGCAGTTTAACGGCGACCCGGCTTGCGATTTGCTCTATTCGGTAAACTATGCACTTATGGGCTTGCACGAAGCATATAAGGCCATCGGCAAGGAAAGCTACAAAGCCGCCGCCGATAAAATGGCAGAATTTTTCTGCCGTATCCAGGCAACCACGCAAGATCAGAAATATCTTGACGGAGCGTGGCTGCGGGGCTTTGACTACGACATTTGGGAATTTTTCGGCAGTGCCGCCGACTCCGGCTGGGGGCCGTGGTGTGTGGAAACCGGCTGGACAAACTCATGGATAGCTTCGGCAATGGCACTGCGGCAGCTTGACCGGCCGTTGTTGAGCAGTAAAGCCGCCGATGTTTATAAAGCTCTTGCTCCGGAAGTCAAGGCTATGATGTTCACTCCGTTGATGCCCTCCACCACCAGCCGGGGAACGCACACGATCATCAACACCGCCTTTACCGGAGGTTTTGCTGAAGGATAAAATTTAAGACAATATAACATTTTACCCTTGAAAAATGTGGAAAAATGTTGTATACTTATAAATAAGAAACCCTTTGTTGATTATAAAAAGTCTATAATTTTTACAGAAAGACAGTGCTATGAAAAAGTTATTGAATGGAAGAAATTCCGACCATGGTCGGGTAAAGCTGTTCAGCTTTACCCTTATAGAGCTCCTTGTAGTCATTGCCATTATTGCCATATTGGCAGCGATGCTTCTGCCCGCACTTTCAGCAGCCCGGGAACGGGCAAAAAGTGCCAACTGTACAGGCAAACTCAAGCAGATCGGTATGGCTATGCACATGTACGCCAATGATCATAATTCATTTCTTATGCATAACAAATATGGCAGCTGCACTTGCGGCAATGGGGCTTATGTTACCGGGCATTATTGCGACTCATCGGCAGCCCCCAGCCGGCTTACTCAAAATAAATACTTCGGCAATGTGACCAGCTCCAACATGTTGAGCGAGCAAGTCTACAAATGCCCCGGCGACACCAGTTTTTGGGGGTATAATCCGGCAACAACTGATCCGATGCTCAATGACAGTGTATTAAGTTACTGCTTTTATATGGCAAGACATTGTAACGAAGTGAAGCTGAACAGCTCCTATGCAATAGGCGACCGGGTTTTGGTCGGCAGAGATAATCCGGATTCGGTGATCTTTTGTGATATGGCTCCGTTCCCGGGGATCAACAAGCCGGTTCCGGAAAAAGCGGTGATGAATCACCCCAACGCCATGAACAACTTGCGTATGGCAGGTCAGGTCGATGTTATCACCATCCAGGACAGCAAGATCCGTTCTACCAGCATCAAAAATTATATCTTGCAGGTAGCCGAGCCTGATAACGAAGATAACTATTGATTATCAGGAAAACTTTTGCATGATTAAAAAATTATTTTCAGTCGTGCTGCTGACCATCGGTTTTGCTGCGTTGGCAGTTGATAAACCTTTTGAGCTTAAAGCAAATGGTTCTTCATACACTGCAACTTTTAAGGGGATGCCGCTGATCGTCGGCGAAGGTTTTTTGCCCGGATTTGCTCCGGAGCGGACTTATTCCAAAGCGATCGGCAGCGATCTGGTGTTGAATGCCTGCGGCAAAAGCAAAAATATATCTTTCCGGCGGGAAGTTGCCACTGTTGACGGCGGCAGAGAGCTGGAAATAACTTTTCAGGCACGAATTCCTGCATTCAACGATGAAATTTACAATGGACCGATCCAGCGTTATATTGAAATACCCGCTGCACTTTTGGACGGCTGCGACTATACAGCATGGACGGGTGGTCATAAACGCAACCGTTACAGCAAAGGCAAACTCAATGCTCTCAAAGGCAAAGACCGGCTTTTGCTGGGCAGTGTGCGAACCATTGCTTTCAGCAAAAAAGATTTTGATCTGGTAATAGATTTCAACCCCTCCGGAGCTCAAGACCTTTATTCAAGTTACACCGTCGGCAGTCTTTCCGGGCAGGGCACGATCAGCAAAGTTGGCGATAAACTCCGTTTCGGCATGGGGACAAATTCCGGCCGCAACGGCGGTATCCATACCGGAAAAATCGTTATCTATGAAGGCATTGCCGGGGACTTTGCTCAACGCCGTGCCCACGATAAATACGGCTATTGCTCGGAACTGCCCGCTGATAAACGCTTTGTTTTCGGTGCAAAAAAAGCCGGTAAGGGCAAAGTCCGGGCACATTTGCTTGCTTACAGCAAAAAACGCTCTTACGGCTGGCTGAATGCTGGCAACGCTCAAATCGAAAACTACCGGCCGCAGGGCACACTCTATTCGGCAGTATCCGGCAGCGAAAAGGCTCAATTTCAGGCAGATTTGAAACGCCGGGGGCTTTATATCGTTACAATCAACACCGCTACCGGCGATGCTCCGGTCAAAGCGATGGATTTGAGCTTGAACGATCGTGAATTGGTAAAAGCTCTTGCCATACCACACCGAACTGTTCAGAAAATCCAAGTGCCGATGTGGATAGAAAACAACAAGGCGGTTCTTGGATTTTCCGGTGATTGGCGTGTTTCGGAGATAAATTTTCAGCTGCTGCTGGCAAGTTCAGAAGACTTCAGTATCCGGCGGGCGATGTGGCGGGATGATGTCAAGGATTATCCTTCACCGCTTTATCACAATGAGCATTACGCCAAAGAGCCTCCTTACAATGTGTATTTATCCAGCTATCCGCTGCCGGAACCGGGCAGGGAAACCGCTGCCGCCCCCCGGATGCCTGAATTCACCACCGGTTATGGCGATTTGAGCAAATTGCGGAACAATATCTATTCGGCAATGATCGGCTCATGGGGAACCGGCAATGCGGGTACTTTTACGGAATTTTCCGACCCCGGAGCTGCTGAACGCAATGTTAAAGAGCTGATTCAAAATAAAATAAATATCGTTATGTTCAACGGTATGCTGGCACGGCACACCTTTGCCGATGTGCATAAGGAGCGTTTGCATAAAGAGATCGGCAGATACATTGCACTGGGCAAAAAAGCCAATAAGGATTTTCTCTTTATCGACCATATAGACTACTCCATGCTCTGGAACTCCGATTCCGGTTTCCGGCACATGCTGGAGTGGAATGACCGTTTGCAGGAAACTATCGACGGCGGTCTGCCCGGCCGGGCACGCTGTATGACCAATAGCAGAGCAGTGGAAGAGTTTTACAACACTGTTACTGAACACATCCGTAAAACCAAACTTGATGGGTTGATGGTCGATGAATGTGTATTTATGGGCAAAACTTTCTGCGGTTGTGCCTCCTGCCGGAAACTTTTTACAGCTGATACGAATTGTCAGCTGCCGGCAGACGAGCTTTCGCCGGAACTTTACAACCCCCGTTCGCCGCTGTGGCGGGTGTGGGAAGAGTGGAGAAGACGCAAGGTCGGAGAGTTTTGGGTGAATTTGCGTAAAAGAATTTCTGAATTCAAGAAAGATTTTATCTTTATCGGATACACCACCCATTACGGTTTGACTTCCGACTGGGCAACTAACGATTTGGCGGGGGACTTGTTCAACTATGCCCGGGCTTGGGATATGGTAGGCACCGAGATCATGCCCCGGAATATTTTTGCCAACTCCCGGGCGGTGAACAGCTTGCGTAAAGCATTCTCGCTCTTTGGCAGAAATGGTGAATTTCCGGTTTTCGGACTGGTTTATGCTACTGACTGGAAGATAAAGTATTTCGGCTGGGCAGTAAATAATCTCAATGGTCAGCAAACTTGGGAAACCCGGTTTGTGCCATGCCCGGAAGGCGAAGTGAATTATCGCAAGTTTACCAGCGAAAACGGCAATATGGATTTGACCAGAGCCCGGTCGTCGGCAAAGATCGCACTGCTTTTTTCGGAAAGCAGCCGCAATCTCTCCGGCTCCATGCCGGCTGCCGGCAATTACCGGCAGGAGTTGCTGGGTACTTCGCAAATATTGAGTATGCTGCACATTGATCACGAAATCATCAGTCAGGCGGATCTTACGCCGGAACGGTTGAAAAAATATCAGGTGCTGATGCTGGGCAACACACCTTATCTGAACGATAAAGAGCTTGCGGAAATCAAAAGATTTGCAGAAAATGGCGGCGTGGTAACTGCCTCATTTATGACCGGTGTGGGCGATGAATTCGGCAAATGGCGGAAAAATGACTTCATAAGTTCGCTGATGGGCTGGAAACCCGGCAAAAAAATCCCCTCCAACGGCAAAGCGTTCAGTGTTTCCCTTGATGGCAGGAAAAAATTGCCGCTGACAAACTACATTCTTTACCGCAATATACCTGCCCAGTTGGTCAAGGCTGGCGAACCGGCAATTTATAACAAGGCTGACCGGGGGCGTCCGGCAATGGTAACTGCCAAAGTAGGGCAGGGTAAATTGATCTATTTCCCCGGACAATACGGCTTTGCCAACTGTGCCAACGAATATATGGTGGGCAAAAAATTTGCATTCAAAGCCGACAAAAATGCAGAATTTTTCCAGAAATCCATTCTGGAGAAACTTTTGGGCAAATACCGCACCTGGCAGCCGGTTGCGGTGCCCGATGGCGTGTTGACTGCAAGCTATTGGCAGGATGACAAGTTTGTGCTGCACTTCCTTAATGCACAAAATGCTCAAGGCGAATTTGGTAAAGAAATCAAATTCTCGATCGGTGAAAATCCCTTCCCGGAAGTGGAGGATATGAGTTTTGCTGTACCTTTCAAAATTAAAAAAGCATACGCAGTATCTCCGGATTTTGCCGGTAAAAAAGAGCTGAAGTTTATGAATAAAGGTGCAAGGTCGATCGTTACTCTGCCGGGGAAAATGCTCAAAGTCTATACTCTGGTCTATTTGGAGAAGTAAGTTATGCAGAATGTTCAAGCCGGGGAAAATGCCCCCAGCACTCCGGAAAACCGGGAGGCTCTCATTGCACTCTCCCGGATGATGGATCATTGGAGCAAAGAGCTTTACCGGCGGAGAAATCACGACGAAAGCAAAGTGCCGCCGTGGAAATTTCTGCCGCTGCCGGATACTCTGGAAGCGTGGGAAAGTGAACGCACCAAACTGCTGAAACTCTTTGAAGAACATATTTACGGAGCAGTTCCTCCGCCGCCGGATAAGGTGGAAACACAGCTGCTTGCCGAAAAACACGGTGCTTTGGGTGGCCTGGCATACCGCCGGGAGATACGCATTTACTGCAAGATGAATGACGGCAGATGCCACGATTTTGATATGCTGTTGTATACGCCGGAGAATGCCGACGGCAAGGTTCCGGTCTTTACGGGGCTGAATTTTGACGGCAATCAGGCAAATACCCCCGATGATGATGTCAGGCTTACCCGGGGAGCTGATCACCTGCCGAAACATTGGTGGCGGAGTGTTGAAACTCCTGACAGTAAAAGATTTATCAAAATAGACAGTTGGAACTTTGCAGAAGCTGTAAAGCGTGGCTATGCTGTGGCAACTGCCAATTTTGGGGAAATTTTCCCCGATAATCCATTTGGTTTTGCCAAAAGTATTTACAGATTGTTTAAAACACCTCAAGAGCTTGCTGAATTACCCGAACCGCCGGCGGCAGATCGCAATTACGGGGCGATCTCGGCATGGGCGTGGGGCTTGAGTCGTATGCTGGATGTTTTGGAAACTCTGCCCGAAGTCGATTCCGGAAAAGCTGCAGTGCTGGGGCACAGCCGGTTGGGCAAAGCCGCTTTATGGGCGGGAGTGAACGACCAGCGATTTAAACTGGTCATATCCAACAACTCCGGTTGTATGGGAGCTTCGCCCTCCTGCCGGGAGTTCGGGGAAAGGCCGGGGCACCTGGCATATTTGCAGAGGTTCTGGTTTGCCGATAAATTTATAGAGTATGCCTGCCGGGAGGATTCTCTGCCGGTGGATCAGCACCAGCTTATAGCTTTGATCGCTCCGAGGTGTGCTTATGTGGCAAGCTCCAGCGAAGATTTTGGAGCCGATCCATACGGCGAATTTCTGGCGGCGAAAGAGGCGGCAAAAATCTGGAAACTTTACGGATTTGAAGATGCTCTGCCGGAGAAGTTTCCGGAACTGAATAAGTCTGTTGGCAACATGATAAAATATCACTGTAAACCCGGCAATCACTCTATAACTGCAGTGGATTGGCTGCATTATTACACTTATGCTGATAAGCTGTTCAAAGATTGAACTGTTGTACTAAACAGGCTGTATACGGCTCAAAGGGGTGTTTTTATAAAAAAAACGCCCCTTTTACTGTTTTAAGATTTGCAAAAAATCCAATTTAATAGTATCTTTCTGTGATTCATAATTTATATATAATACAGAATGCAGCAAGGAGTGTTATTTTGGCCAGAGATAATAATTATGTGCTTGAGCTTATCAAGCAGGCTGGTATGGTGACCCCGGAACAGCTCGAAGCAGCACAGCAGTTTGTGGATGAGTTTCCCAGCAAGATAAGCATTGTGGATGCTCTGATCAGCAAAAAAATTGTTACTGAAGATGATATAACTCAACTTCTGGCAATGGAATATGGGCTGGAAGTGGTTAATTTGAGCAACTATGTCCTGCCGCCGGAAGTTGCAGATGCGTTACCGGGGGATTTGGCTGTTGCATACAATGTAGTGCCGGTGGCAAAACATGACGATTTGCTGACCGTTGCCATGTCGGACCCGGCGGCAATGGATGTGGTGGATGCGTTGCGTTACCGCCTGGGGTGCGATGTGGAAGCAGTGATCGCTCCGCAGGATCAGATCAATCAGATTCTCGACTCCAATTACCGGACTACTGCCAGTGCCATGGAAGGGTTGATGACCCAGCTGGGTGAAGAAGCCGGTATGATGGAAAAAGTCGATGCCATCGAGCTTGATCAGGCAATGGAAGATGACGATGCTCCGATCATTAAACTTGTATCGGGTATTATAATCAATGCTTATCAGCTGGGGGCCAGCGATATTCACATGGAACCCATGGAAAAGCGTTACCGGGTGCGGTTCCGGATCGACGGCGTACTGCGGGAAGTGGAGGCCCCGCCGAAATTTTTGCAGGCCAACCTGACCAGCCGGCTCAAGATCATGAGCCGATTGGATATCACCGAAAAACGCATTCCGCAAGACGGGCGTATCAAGATGAGTGTAGGGTCCAAAGATATTGACCTTCGTGTATCAAGTATACCTACAACTCACGGCGAAAGTATCGTAATGCGTATTTTGGATAAATCCAGTATCCAGCTTGATGTGCCGAAACTGGGTTTTTATGCCGACGATATGGTGCTGGTGAACCGCATTCTTGCCATGCCGGACGGTATCTTTCTGGTAACCGGGCCTACTGGTTCGGGTAAGACTACTTCGCTTTATGCATTTTTGAATACCATCAATACAGTATCGCGTAAGATCATTACCGTGGAAGACCCGGTGGAATATCAGCTGCCCGGGATCAATCAGGTGCAGGTCGACCGCTATGTGAACATGACCTTTGCTGCGGCACTGCGTGCTATATTGCGTCAGGCACCGAATATTGTAATGATCGGGGAAATCCGAGATGTGGAAACTGCCGAAATCGCTATCAATGCTGCTCTTACCGGTCACTTGGTGTTCAGTACACTGCATACCAACGATGCTCCGGGGGCGATCACCCGTCTGGTGGATATGGGGGTCAAGGCATTTCTGGTGGCATCAGCAGTGCGGGCGATCATGGCACAGCGGCTTTTGCGGCGTGTTTGCAAACATTGTGCGGCTGAGTACAAACCGACTGATGTGGAAAAACATTTGCTGGGATTGTCCGATGAATATGTGGCAACGCATACCTTCAAAAAAGGCAAGGGCTGTTCTTTGTGCGGCAAAACCGGTTACAAGGGGCGTATCGGTATTTACGAAATTTGTATGCTTGACAACGATATAACTGAGCTGGTCTACCGCAATGAACCGACCCAGGTCATCCGCGAAGCCGCCCGCCGCAACGGTATGCATTCGCTGCGTGACGACGCGTTGCGTAAAGCTGAAGCTGGTATTTCCACACTGGAAGAAGTGATCCGTGTAACGATGATGGATGAAGATTAAATTATTGGGTGAATTATGATAGATCAGGAAACACAAGCTCTTTATGATATTCTGCTGGACGCAGGTATGAGTGAAGCACAGCTTAAAGAAGGTTTGGAAGAGAAAGAGCGGACCGGTAAGAATTTCCGGGATATCGTGCTGGATTACGGTTTCTGCAATGAGTCAGAGCTTACAAAATTGATCGCCGAAAATTTGGGGTGCGAAATAGTTGAACTTGCAGAACTTGAAATACCCGATGCTGTTATAAAACAGTTGGATCCGGCAACGGCAAGAACTTACGGGGCGGTTGCTGTAAAGATGGACGACGATCAGCTCTATCTGGCACTGCGTAATCCGCTGGATACGGCAACTATCGATGACTTGCGTTTTATTCTGGGGCGTGATTTTATTGTAGTTATGGCGCCGGACGATCAGTTTGACGAGGTTATAGATAAGTATTATCCGCTGAATGCAACCGATATGTTGTCGATTTTCGGAGATTTTTCACCGGAAGACAGCGAGTTTGAAGACGAAGAAGATTTGGAATCTGCTGCCAACTCGGCACCTATCGTGCGGTTTGTGGATTTTGTTATCCGGCAGGCTATCAAAGATAAGGCAAGTGACATTCACTTTGAGCCGTTTGAGCATGAATACCGCATCCGCTACCGGGTGGACGGAGCTTTGTATGAGCTGCCGCCGCCGCCGAAAGTGATGGCATTGCCGATCACCAGCCGCGTAAAAATCTTGAGCGGTTTGAATATTTCCGAACGGCGGGTGCCGCAGGACGGCCGTATCCAAACCAAGATGAACGGCAAACCGGTAGACTTGCGTGTATCCTGCCTGCCGACAAGTTACGGCGAATCAGTGGTGCTTCGTGTACTTGACCGTACAGTGGTGAACTTGAGTCTTGACTCTTTGGGGATGGATGAAAATCTCTTGAAAAAGTTCCGCGAAATCATCCATCTGCCCAATGGTATTTTGCTGGTGACCGGTCCGACCGGTTCCGGTAAAACTACGACACTCTATTCAGCGATCAACGAAATCAATGTTGTGGGCGACAAAATTCTTACCGCCGAAGACCCGGTGGAATACGATATTGACGGTATCGTGCAGGTGCCCATCAATGAAGCCGTGGGCATGACTTTTGAAAAAGCTCTGCGGGCGTTTTTGCGACAGGACCCTGACCGTATTCTGGTAGGGGAAATCCGAGACTTCATTACTGCCCAGATCGCAGTGGAAGCTTCGCTGACCGGACACTTTGTGTTCAGTACCCTGCATACCAACGACTCCGCCAGTACTGTTACCCGACTGGTGGATATGGGTTTGGAGCCGTTTTTGATTTGTTCAAGTCTGGTAGGTGTGTTGAGTCAGCGACTGTTGCGGCGTGTGTGCTATGCGTGCAAAACACCTTACACTCCGTCGGATGAAGAACTTGAACGCTTGGAAATAACCCGCGAAGATGTTGCCGGAAGACCGTTCTACTATGGTAAAGGCTGTCAGATTTGTAAAAATACCGGCTATAAAGGCCGTAAAGCCATCTGTGAACTTATGGTGATGAACAACGATCTTTCGGAGTTGATCTACCGGGGGGCACCGACGCTGGAAATTCAGAACAAGGCGATCGCTCAAGGTATGCGTACCATGCGTGAAGACGGTATGATTTCGATTTACAACGGTGAAACTTCGGTAGACGAAGTGCTGCGTTACACATGATATTCAGTGTTCTGGTATATTGAACAGAATTTTTTAGAAAAGGAGCACATTAAAAATGGTTGAAATGGCTGATTTGCTGCAGTTGGTGGTTGATGAAGGCGTAAGTGACTTGCATATTGAAGTAGGCGTGCCGCCGGTGGTGCGTCTGCATGGGGATATGACACCTTTGGATTTGCCGCCTTTGACTGCTGAAGATACGGAGCGGCTGGTAAAATCTTTTGCTTCGGAAGTGCATATTCAGAAAATTCAGGAAGTAGGTTCAGTTGACTTTGGTTTTGCGTTTGGCGATCAGGCCCGGTTCCGTGTAAGTGCTTTTAAGCAGAAAAACTGTTACGGCACGATCTTGCGTCAGATTCCAAACACGCTGTTGACCTTTGAGCAGTTGGGATTGCCGGATTCTGTAAAAAATCTGCTCTACCGTCCCCGCGGGCTGGTGCTGGTGACTGGGCCGACCGGTTCGGGTAAATCAACGACGCTGGCGTCAATGATCAACATTATCAATAACGAGCGGGCGTGCCATATTATTACCGTGGAAGACCCTATCGAATTTTATCACCCTCACCGCAAGAGTGTGGTCATCCAGCGTGAGATCGGTTCGGATACCATCAGTTTTGAAGATGCTCTCCGCCGTGCGTTGCGTCAGGACCCGGATATTATTCTGGTGGGGGAAATGCGAGACCTTGAAACGATCGAAGCAGCTATTACTGCTGCTGAAACCGGTCACTTGGTTTTCGGTACTTTGCACACTTGCGGGGCGGCGGAAACAGTTGACCGTATTGTGGACGCCTTTCCTACAACCCAGCAGCAGCAGATCCGAACCCAGCTGGCATCGTCGCTGATCGGGGTCATTTCGCAGGAATTGCTGCCCCGTTGCGATAAGAAAGGGCGTATAGCAGCATTTGAAATCATGATCCAGACCCCTGGTATTCAGGCACTTATCCGCGATAATAAGACTTTCCGTATTACTTCGGAGCTGCAAACCGGTGCCAAACATGGTATGAATACAATGGATATGCACTTGTTTGAGCTTTATAAGCAGGGCAAGATCGCTTACGAAGAAATGGTCAATATGGCACGCGATCAGCAGGATTTGATCAATAAAGCCAAAGAACTTGCAGAACAAATGGAAGAGGAAGAAGGCTGATATTCAGCAGCGTTATCAAGCAGGAGAAATAATTTATGCCTCAATATAATTACATAGCAGTTGATGAAAAAAGCGGAAAAGAGGTAAAAGGTTCTATAGAAGCCGCAACCGAGGCAATGGCCGCCGCTGAGCTGCGAAAAGAAGGTTTGTTTGCCACCAAGATCAAAGAAGGTACTGTCAAAAAGAAAAAGGGCGGTTCGCTGAATATCAATCTGGATTTTCAATTCGGACCTTCCATTATCAAAAGCAAACAGCTAATGGTAATCACCCGCCAGCTGGCGACGCTGCTGGAAGCCGGTTTGCCTTTGATCCGTTCGCTGCGTACACTGCAGCGTCAGTGCAAAGATAAGATGGCACAGAAAGTTCTTTGCGGTGTGGCAGATGCAGTGGAAACCGGATCGACCTTTTCCGAAGCCTTGTCGCTTTATCCGGCAACTTTCGACCGGTTGTTTTTGAATATGGTGCGTGCGGGGGAAGCCGCCGGTGCTATGGAAACGATTTTGGGCCGACTCGCCGGGTTTATGGAAAAGACCGCCCGTTTGGCAGGTAAAGTCAAATCGGCAATGATCTATCCGTCGGTGGTTATTTCACTGGCTTTGCTGGTTACTACCGGGTTGATGATTTTTATTGTTCCGAGCTTTACCAAAATCTTTACCGAACTGCTTGAAGGTGACCCGCTGCCGGGGATAACCCAGTTTTTGATTGATGTATCGGAATGGATGAAAACCAGGTGGTACTTCCTGCTTGCTGCTCCATTTATTATTGTGTTTGCAATCAAAATGGCGTATAAGAACAAGTATGGCAAATATGGTCTGGACTGGGTGCTTTACAACATGCCTATTCTTGGACCTATTGTTTCCAAAACAGCTATTGCCCGTTTTTCCCGTACTCTTGGTACATTGATGGCGGCGGGGGTGCCGGTGTTGAATGCTCTGATCATTGTTCGTGATACATCTGGTAACGAGCTGGTTGCAAGTGCGGTTATGAAGGTGCACGATGCAGTAAAAGAAGGTGAAGGTATTGCCAAGCCGCTGGGCGAAACCAAAGTGTTCCCGCAGATGGTTATAAGTATGATCGAAGTAGGCGAAGAAACCGGGCGGATGCCGGATATGTTGGAAAAAGTAGCAAACACTTACGACGAAGAAGTGGATAACGCAGTGGATGCCTTGACTTCGTTGCTGGAACCGATCATGATCGTGGTGCTGGCTGTGATCGTAGGGACCATTGTTATCGGTCTGTTTGCTCCGCTGGCAACGATTATTCAGAAACTTTCGTAATTGGGAATTGCTGTTATGACTGACCGCTCCAATATCTATACAGTGGTGATGGCAGGTGGAAAAGGGGAACGATTTTGGCCCCAAAGCCGTCAGAATTGTCCGAAACAGCTTTTGCGTTTGCTGGGTAATTTAACCCTTATTGAGCAGACAACCGCCAGAATGTTGAGTTTGTGTGACCCGGCAAACTGCCTGGTTATGACCAATATTGATTATGTGGAGCCAATGCGTTCACTCTTGCCTATGCTGCCGCCGGAAAATATTATCGGCGAGCCGGTGGGCAGAGATACCGGCGGCAGTCTGGCATTGGCAAGCGGTATATTGGAAAGCCGGGGAGTTAAAGATGATGCTATTGTTATAGCTACTCCGGCAGACCACAGCATAGGCAGTATTCCGGCATTGAGCCGTGCTATATTGCAGGCAGTGGAAACTGCCGGTGAGTGTGATGCTCCGGTATTGCTGGGGATCAAGCCGGAATACGCCAGTACCGGTTACGGGTATATCCGCTGCGGTAATGCGTTGGATTACGGTGATGGCTCTGTTCGTTTTTACAGTGCCGACGGATTTCGGGAAAAGCCTCCGGCAGACGAGGTTGAGGAAATGCTCAAGGAAGATGTCTGGCGGTGGAACAGCGGAATTTTTGTCTGGAGCCACGGTGTATTCAAAAAATTACTGGCGGAGCACGCTCCGGAGCTTTCTTCAATAGCCAAAGCGGTAGGCAAAATCAGCGATCAGCACCATTTGACAGTTTATTTGAGAGATGAATTTGCCAGCACACCTAACATTTCCATAGATTATGCATTGTTGGAAAAATTGGATTATCTCGTGGTGGCAGAGTGTAACTTTGAGTGGGCTGATATTGGCAGCTGGACTGCGTTGCGTTCGCAGATAAGAGCCGATAAAAACAATAATGTTGTGCGGGGATTGTTTGCCGGTTTGGATACGGAAAATTGTATTGTAGTAAGCGATGCACAGCATTTGATTGCAACAATAGATGTAAAAGACCTCATTATCGTTAATCAGGACGATGTAACGCTGGTTTGCAGTGAAAAATCTGCACAAAGGGTCAAAGAATTGGTGCAAAATCTGGATCAGGATCCTAATTTGCGGAAATTTTTGTAACGGTTCAGTATTATGAAATTTCTTCTTCTGAACATCGGCAATACTCATACTCAGTGGGTGGAGGCTGATCCTGACGGAATTTTTGAAAACAGTGTAAATGCTCCAATATCCACCGCAGTTTGGCAGAGCGATATATCGCTGCTGCCCAAGGCTGCTGATGATTGCCTTGTGTGGGCGGCATGTGTGGTGCCATCAGCCCGGAAAATGCTTGAAGAAGCTGATATTTACGCAAATTTGCACTGGGTCGATACTCAAACTGCAGGAGCTGCCGGATTGGATTTTTCTCAGGTGGATAGTTCCACGCTGGGGGCTGACCGCATAGCCAATGCTGCTGCATTACTGAAAAACGGCAAGCTCCCGGCAAGCAATTTTGATTGCGGTACCGCCATAACTTTGGAAACGGTATTGGATAATGGCGTCTTTGCCGGTGGGGCGATCATGCCCGGGCGTAAACTTATGCGTATGGCATTGGCAAACGGTACTGCAGCCCTGCCGGAGATACCGCTGGATACGCCGTTGCCGGAAAAGTTGGGGCAGAATACAATGAATGCCATGACTCTGGGGATAGACCTCGGAGCTGTAGGAATGGTGCGTGAATTGATGGCAAGGTCGGAGGCTTTGGGGGTAAATCATATAGTGGCTTCCGGCGGAGATGCCGGGTTTTTCTGCAAGCATATACCCCGCCTGGAAGCTGCCGGAAAGCTCTTTACGCTCCGGGGAATACACTATATAGCAGTGAAACATCTTGAAAAAGAGTGAATTTTTGCTCCGGAAAGTGGAATTAAAGCTCACTGCGTGGTATATTACCTTAATACGGCTGAAGTTGGTGTGGAAAAGCCGTTTTGATATGAAAATTTTTAATCTAAATGGAGATATTTTAATATGAAGACTTTTGAAGAACTCTTTGCCGAGCTTAAGGCTAAAGCTGCTTCCGGCAATCAGGAGTCCGGAACTGTTCGGGAACTTGCCAAAGGCAAGCACTTTGTGGGTAAAAAAATCGTGGAGGAGGCTGGCGAAGTATGGATCGCTGCTGAATACGAAGGCAAAGAACGCACTGCCGAAGAAATTTCGCAGCTTTTGTACCACTTGCAGGTAATGATGATCGCCAACGAAATTGAATTGGACGATGTTTACAAGTATCTTTGAGCAGAAATAATCAGGTGAAAATATGCTTCAATTTGCTATTCCCAATAAAGGTGCTCTCTCTGAAGGTGCGGTTCAGATTTTGAAATCCGCCGGTTATAAATGCACCCGTTACAGCCGGGAGCTGATCGTAAGCGACAGCGAAAACGGTATTGATTTTGTTTTTTTAAGACCCCGTGATATTGCAACCTATGTGGGCAGAGGTATTATCGATCTGGGTATTACCGGACGGGATCTGACTGCCGACAGCCGTCAGGATGTGGCGGAACTTTTACCTCTGAACTTCGGTAAATCCCGCTTCTGCTACGCTGTACCCAAAGAATCCGACCTTACTCCGGATAAGTTCAACGGTTTGCGTATTGCTACAAGTTACCCCGAAATCGTCCGGGCAGATATGGCGAAGCGTGGGTTTGATACCCAGATCGTCCGGTTGGATGGTGCGGTGGAAATTTCTGTAAAGCTGGGCGTGGCTGATGCCATTGCCGATGTTGTGGAATCCGGCAGAACCCTGGTGGAAGCCGGTTTGAAAGTTGTTGGCGATGTGGTTATGGAGTCCGAAGCCATCGTTATCGGACGCGATGAAAAACTTTTGGTTCAGCCCGAAGTCAAAAAAATCCTTGCCCGTTTGCGTGGGGTATTGGTTGCCCGCGATTATGTACTCATTGAGTACAATGTGCCCCGCAGTATGCTGGAAGCCTGCTGCAAAATCACTCCCGGGATCGAGTCGCCGACGATTTCACCTTTGAGCAACCCGGATTGGGTGGCGGTAAAAGCTATGATCAAAAGCGGCAAAGTAAATGTTATCATGGATGAATTGCAGGATAAAGGTGCCAAGGGGATTTTTGTGACAGCGTTGAACTCCTGCCGTATCTGAAAAATTTTCCGAATAATGTTAAGGAAATAAAAAATGAGTGACAGTATCCTGAAAACCGCCCATCGGGTCTTTGAGATAGAACTTGAAGCATTGCAGGCTGTTGATAAGCAGCTGGGCAGTGAATTTGTTGAGCTGGTAAAGCGTTCCGAAGCTGCTCTTGACCGGGGCGGAAAGCTGGTGCTTACCGGGATCGGTAAAAGCGGATACATTGGCAAAAAGATCGCAGCCACTCTTTCCAGCATCGGTTCAACAGCGGTGTTTATGCACCCCGTAGAAGCGTTGCACGGCGATTTGGGGATCATGCGGAAAGATGACTTGCTCATAGCAATCAGTTACAGCGGCGAAACCGATGAGCTGCTGCGGATGATAACTCCAGCTAAACGGCTGGGGGTAGAGTTGGTTTCCATTTGCGGCAGTGCCGATTGCCGTTTGGGCAAATTGAGCGATCTGGTTGTGCCGATGAAGGTCGATCGGGAAGCCTGTCCTTTTAATCTGGCACCTACTTCCACTACCACTGCATTGCTGGCACTGGGCGACGCCTGGGCAATGGTAATGCTGCAGGAACGGGGCTTTACCAAAGAGGATTATGGCAGATTCCACCCCGGCGGTGCTATTGGCAGAATGGTCACCATGCATGTAAAAGATATTATGCGTTCCGGCGACAGGTTTGCTCTGGTGGCTCCCGATACCGCAGTAAGAGATGCCTTGTGCAAGATGGGGCATGCCCGCTGCGGATCGGCTATTGTAGTGGATGCCGATGGTAAATTGCTGGGGGTTTTCACTGACGGAGATTTCCGCCGGGCTGCCGAAAAAGATATAAATGTGCTTACCCGCAAAATGGCAGATGTTATGACTGCTGACCCCATTGCCGTAAACAGCGAAGCGTTGGCGGTTGAAGTTGTGCGTGTGGTGGAAAAGCATAAGATCAGCGATATTATTGTGGTAGATGATGAGCGAAAAGTTGTCGGCTTGATCGATGTTCAGGATTTGCCGGGGTTGAAATTGATGTAAGGTATAAGGGTGATGAGATGTTTAAAAGTTTTCTGAAAAAAATCGTTATAATGTTGGCTGCTGCGGCAATGACTGTAAGTGTTGCTGCTGCTGAAACTGCCGACACCTCTTTTGATTACGAAAAAAATGTTTGCAATATGGGGCGTGGGCTGGTCAATGTGGTTACCTGCTGGATGGAGCTTCCGCGTTGTCTGGTCTACCATAACAGTCAGGTCCCGGTTTTGGGTCTGGTAGTTGGGGCTTGTCAGGGGGCGGGATTTACTGCAATCAGAGCCTTTGCCGGGGTGGCTGATATACTCAGTTTCGGTTTTATGAGCGATTCGGTGTATACATCCTGCCACGGTTTTGACGAATGGGTTTGGGAGGAACGCTGGGTGCCCCACGAATAACTCTGAACGATGCTCATGCTGCCGTTTGCCTCATCGGGCAGACGGCTTTTTTGTGTTTGCTCTGTTCCCAATAAGGGTCGGTACTTGAGGGGGGGGAAAAGACCTTTTGAGGAAAGGTCCTTTTCCCCCTCCTCAAACTCCACCCCTTTTTTCCAAACCTTTTACCGGCATTTATCTTTTTGCTCCGCAAAAAGATAAATGCCATTTAAATTTTGAAAAATATCTCAATGCACAGGTATATATGTCATTTTTTACTACCTACACGCATTGGGAACAGAGCTAAAAGTTATTTTGATAAAATATACAGCTATAATTTGAATTTTGCAAAAAAATACTCCGCAAGTTCCAACTGAAGGTGCTTGCGGAGTATAACAAAAGCAATTTTACATTATTTGCAATGTAAAAAGAGCGATTTGCGGTAGGCTTGGATCTCATCCAAAGCGTTGTTGACCTGCCGGATCTTCCACTCCAAATGCCACTTGTCGCACACATATTCCATGGAAGGTTCCCAGCCCAGCCGGGAGTCGAACTCCACAGCGGGAATGGTATCGCGGACATTTTCCAGCTCGGTGTGTGCCAGAGCCTCGATTTTATCAAGGTACTCCCCAGCAGCTTCGGCGGTGGTACAAGTAATCATTGCCGTATTGAGCTGATACCACTTCTTTATATTCATGGTGGTTCTGACCGAATTGCGGATAAAGTGGCCCAGAGCTTCCAGACGGCGGGCTTCGTCGCGTTTGCACTCATCGGCTTTTTCTATGGCCATGGCGGCTTCTGCCAAACCATCATTCCACAATTCCAGCATCTTGCCCAGCGACTTCAACTCCTCGGGGTAACGGAGAAATCCCGGTGTCTGTTCGCTGTTTTCGTAGGGCTGATAAAATGTATTGATGATCCGGTAGCCGAAATGAGCGTGTTCTGCGGTGGGGAACTTCACCTCTTTGCCTGCCATCGTCCGGGAGATGTTGGGGTGAAAGACAAAAGGATATGCCGCCCCTACCCGCCACGGCCCGTACTGATCTTCGTTGCTGGCAATGTAATGATCCATTGCTTCGCTCCAGAGTTCCCACGCTTTGAGTACATGATTTGCGGCATTTCTGCCGTAATCCCGGATGGCGATCTTGCGGAGCAATTCATCGTAATCTACTTCAAACTCATCCCAGGATGTCCATTTCCCCAGATCGGCAGCCACGCTGTTCCACCAGCCGTAGTGATGGGTGGTGTAGTGACGGTGCATGTTATAATCGTAATAAGCTTTGCGTAAATTCAAATTGCGTTTCAGCAGTTTCCGGGATGCCGGAACCAGCGGCACGCAGCCGAAATCCCAGGCTATACCGGCAGTATTCACATTGCCCTGCAGCTCTATACCGTATTTGTGAGCGGTTTCGCACTCGCTGGTAAAGTAGTAACCGGGGTCTTCGGCACTTATGGTGTAATCCATTACCGGAGTGTGCAGAGAACCAAGTTTGCGTGGAGTGAATATTTCGTAGCAGACTGACAAACTCACCTTTTCCGGAAATCTTGCCAGAAACTTTTCCCGGAACTCCAGCGGCTGATACCCCCAGTTGTAGGTACTGAAACATACATCTATATCGGGGTTGACTTTATGCACCGCCCGTTCAATACATTGTATGTATGCCGGATAGTCGCTGCAAGGATACCACCCGGGGCTGGGTTTGTCGGTCATGGGGATACCGTCAACAATGCTCATCCGTCGCGGCTTGCCGGTGGTGTGGGGGTCTTTGCTGGGGAACTCCAACGCTTCGCCGCACAAGCCGATGCCTTTGACCTTGGGGTATTTGCTGATGATATTGCCGTAAACGCTGTCAAAAACCTCCTGGGCGTTGGGCTCGTCAGGATGAACATAGGTTTGGATGTAGTTATGAAAAACCGTATCGATCCCCAACCGTGCCGCCCGCTCGATTATATCATTGAAATCGCAATAACCGATGCGGTTGCGGTCAATGCCCACTAAAAATAAATCAATAGTATCGTATCCGGCATGGAGCAAAGCTGAAAGTTCCTCATCGGGGTAATAGTCCAACCCGGTGCCGGAGTGCACGATCCTTGTATCGTACAAAGGTTTGCGGACCATGGTACCGAGTTCCAAAACCGGCGCACCTTCCAGATTCATGATATCTTCCAGATGGATGGTGCCGCGAAAACTCATTTTGTCGGCAGCGGCTTTCAGGCAAATGTGATTTTGTTTGACCTCCACGGTAAATCCCCGTTCCAGAGATTCATCCACTTCCACCCACAGAACTTTTTCGCCGTCGGTATGAGTTATTGCCAGAGGCAACTCCATGGAGATATCCAGATAATCCTGAAAATCCTTTACTGCGATTTGGGTTATACTTCCACTATCGGCACCACACCCCAAACGCCAACTGTTATCCAGCATTACTTCGTTTTCAGCAGCCGAACGCTGACTGTCACGCATATTTTTCCGGTGATACTGCCAGTGACGCTGCCGGAAATCGTAATTTCTTTCGCTCATAGTTTCCACCCCGCTTATGCCAAACCCAAAGAGATTTCCACATCCCGTGAAGCAGCTTCCAAAGCCGCATCGCCATATTCAGCGGTAGCTTCTCTGCCTGCCCGGGCGTACCAGAGCGAGCCGTCTATGCGGTCAAGCTCCACAGTATCAGGATAGATCGCCATTGTTGCGGAAGTTTCCAGCTTACCGGCATGGTCACCGGGGAATTTTTTGCAGTGATCGTTCAAATCATGTTCCCGTGTGGTGTGGATCTGTATCCAGTTAAAGGGATTGTTGGCTCCGGAGTAGTAGTTGCTGAATTTTTCCGTACCCCACCAGCCCTCGCCGGACTCTTTTTCCAGCCAGCTGAAAATCGTCTGCCGCCCGGCAATGCGGAACGCCAGATCTGTGGGCATACCCTGCCGGAACTCTTCGGTCTGGTGAGCTATAAAACAATGGATGTTGCGGAACCCCACCCGCAGCAGGCCGTGAAAAATATCTTTGGCTACGGGGATGAGTTTTTCTGCATCCACATGCACCGTACCGTTGTTTTCCGGTGCAGCCACCGCCAGCGACGCCGCTCCGTAATAAAATGGCGGCAGCACCACGATCTCCGGGTGGCGGGCTTCCACCCGTTCAATAACATTTATACAGGTAAAGCAATCCACCCCCAGCGGCAGATGTTCGGCGTGGTATTCCACCACCCCCAGCGGCAGAACCACCGGCACATTGTTTTTGATAGCTTCCCGGATTTGATAAGGCAGCATTTTGAGGTATTGCATAACATTCTCCTTGATTAAAGTGTATAATACAGTTTCAAATCGCTTTCACAGTACAATATAAAGCATAAAAACGATATTTTCAACAACAGAAAAAACTTTTTTACAAAAAACTTGACTGATACACTTTTTGTGTTATATTATTCCATTATGAAAAAAACCGAACAAATATATCGTGATCTGAAAAAGCTGCTGGATGAAAATTTTTATCCGGCAAACTCCCGTTTTCCCTCGGAAAGCAGCCTTGCCGACCAATATAATGTCAACAAGATGACCATGAATAAAGTGGTTTCCATGCTGGTAAATGATGGTTATCTGGTGCGTGGCGTGCGGGGTGCCGGGACCCGGGTGGTCGAGCGGCGTTTTGCATTGAAAGGAACTATTGCGTTTTTCTCGCCTTTGACCAAATACACTGTGGAAGTTTTGCAGGGTGTTTACCGGGAGTGTGCCCGCAGCAACTTTGCTGTAATTGTGGAATCTCCGGAAATCGAAGACTTCCCCCACCGGGTACAGCTGTTGCGTGCCAACAAGATCAATGGTGTGATAAGTGCCACATTAGGTGCACCGCTTTTGCCGGAAGATATGTTTTCAGCTTGCGTGGATTGCGACCCAACGATGAATATGCCGGAAAACACCCGCTTTATCAACAGCGATAACTACCTTGGCGGCAAAGAAATAATGAGTAAGATCATCGAACGGGGCCACCGGGAGATATTGATTTTTTCCATGGAAAGATTCAACCGCTCTCCGGATGCACCCAATACGCCCCGGGTGCGGGGTTTTTACGAAGCCATGCAGAATGCCAATATTGATAAAATCGAAGAACGCACCTTTTTCAGTGCCAACAACTCCCTTGCCGATGCGGAATATTTTTTGCAGAACTATTTACAGCGTTTCCCCAAAACCACGCTGATCGCCTGCGACTCTGACCCGGCGGCAGAGCTTATTCATACCGCCGCCCTGAAACAGGGTTTGGATTGTCCGGGCAAGATCGCCCTCACCGGCTTTGGCAATGTAAGCAAGCTGCCCATAGCCACGGTGGATCAGAATCCCGTAAGGCAAGGCGAACTGGCTGCCCGCAGCATAATCGAAGGCTTATCCGGCAACTGGGCAAATGTACCACTTGATAACAAAGTAACGACTTCGGTGGTAAATCTGGAACATATACCAATAAAATTGCACTCTTCCTGATAAAAAAAAGCAATTTTCAGCACTATTTTTGCCCCTTAAGTCTTGACAACAGTGCAAAAATGTTATATACTTATTTATATAAGGATTTTTTGTATAGATAAAACATATATCAAACGACAGGAGCAGTCATGAAAAAATTTTCCGGCAATGAAGGGAGAGTTGCTGTATTGGGTACCAATACAGCTGTCCCGGGACAGCGTTTTACTTTGATCGAACTTTTAGTGGTAATTGCCATTATTGCCATACTTGCAGCAATGCTGCTCCCGGCATTGAGCAGTGCCAGAGCGGCAGCAAAGAGTGCGGCATGTACGGCAAACCTCAAGCAAATCAATATTGCAATAAATATGTACGCCGATGAGAATGACGACTACCTGCCGCCCTCTTCGATGAAAAATGGCGAAAGTTGGATGCTTTATATATCAAGTACCAAAGGCGGTAATGGTTTGGTATTCAGCAACAATTTGAAAATCCAGAGTTCTTTCCATTGTCCTGCCGAAACGGTCGATTTCGGCAGTCACACAGAAACAAAAGCCCAATACGGTCATTATGTAGCCAATATATATATTTTAGGCAGCAAAGGCACTTCCAGCAATCGCGACCGGGTCTATAAGCGGGGCGTTTTTGAAGACCCCGACGAAGCTATTATGATCGGCGACGGCTTTAAACTGGACGGCAGTACCGCTTCCCAGATCCGCCACTTCAGCTTTCGCCATGGCTCCGGCGATACCAGACCTTTGGCAACTAATGGAAAATCTGCCGGAACTGAAGTTGCCGGCCCCGGCGGCTTGTGCAATATACTTTATGTATCAGGTGCCGTCCGTCCGATAAATATGTCCATGTTGTACGGCGACCCAAGTTCCGGCAACGGTTTGCAGCGGGATAAAAGCGGCAAGATGGTTTGCGGCCCCAGCAAATACAAAGGAAGCGTTCTCTGAAAAAATTTTCCGGCGAGATAAAAAAATGCTTGCAGTTGAACAGTCAGCCTGCAAGCGTTTTATTTTCTGTATTTTTTGATAAATATACCGGCAACGGATCCGGTTTTTGCCCTGTAACTTATCCCTGATCAAGGTGCAAATAATCATTTTTACTTTCCGGAGCAGATAAATAAACAGCTGTCGTGCTTGAAAAAACTTTGTTGCAGTTGTATAGTATAGAACATTTCAAATTACTGAAAGAAAGGTATATTCTTATGCTTAAAGTTGCAATCGCCGGATTCCGGCACGATCATATTCTTGAACTGGTCAACAAAACCAATGCTCACCCGCAGCTGGAACTGGTTGGCTGTGCGGAATCTGATGCCGAAGCCAGAGCCAAAACCATTGAACGGGGTATTGCAGTAGAGTGGAGCGACCCATTTGAGATGATCGAAAAGCTCCCTTGCGACATTGTGGGTATCGGCGATGTTTACGCCAAACGGGGTGCTATTGCCATTGCTGCACTTAAAGCCGGTAAACATGTTATTGCCGACAAACCCTTGTGTACCAGCTTGACCGAGCTTGCCGAAATCCGCAAACTCTCATCCGAAAAAGGTCTTTCGGTGGGTTTGATGCTGCCTTTGTGGAGTTCGCCTAATGCTCAAACCGCCCGCCGCTTGATCGCTGAAGGCAAGCTGGGCGAAGTCCAGAGCGTAGTCTTTACCGGTCAGCACCCCCTGAACTACGGAACCCGTGCCGACTGGTATTGGCAGGAAAATATGCAAGGCGGCACCATCAACGACATTGCTCCCCACGGGGTCGATCTGGTGGAATACATAACCAATATGAAGTTTGCCGATACCGTTTGCAGCCGCTGCTGGAACGACCATTTTCCGGAAGTACCCCACTTTAAAAACGGTGCTCAATTTATGGCAACATTGGAAAATGGTGCCGGGGTCATGGCCGATGTATCTTACTTTGCCTGTCACTTTGCCCACCCCACCTACTGGCGGTTCACTGTGTGGGGCACCGAAGGCTGGCTGGAGTTTGTGCAGTCAGTTCCGGGGGTGAAATTCACCGACAAAACCACTCCGACTCAAATGATCTATCCGGAAAATTCCGGAACCGATTACCTCAAAGAGTTTCTTGCGGAAATAGCGGGCAATGTTCCGGCATATTTCAACACAAATCACATTCTGGATATGACCGAAACCACCTTGAAGATCCAGGCCGCCGCCAACTGATTTTATCACAAAAATCACAAAAAATCCGGCAAATCACCTTGCGTGAAATTGCCGGATTTTTTTTTGTGCAGAAGAGATTTATTCCGCCATCTTTTGAGCTTGCTTGAACTCATAATCCCGGCGTACTCTTTCGTAAAAGTTGGCACAAAATGCCTGCACAAAAGGTGCTATCCAGAAAAAAGCGATTCCCAGAGTAAGAATACCTATTGGCAAGGCAATAAGGAACAAAAGCAGCATATATCCAAAAAGCTGCCACTTATGCCCGTACATGATCTCCCGGCTCATTATCATAGCGTCTTTTACGGAACAAGCCGGATCATCGAGCATAACATAAAAGGTCATGCTGTAACGCAGCATTGCCACATAGCCGGGGATTATCAAAAGCAAAAAGTGCAGAAAAACGAAAATCAACACTCTGAAATACCCCCACAGCATACGGCCGTACTGCCGGAAAGGTTCAAAAACCGACTCCACCCGGGGATTTTCCTGCCGAACCAGCCGCAGGAAAAAGAGCATCACTCCCACGGTAAGCGGAAAAAGCAATATCCCGCTGATCAAACAGACAAAAGGTATGGCATTAGCAGCCATCTGGATAAAGACCGGCACCAGACAAGCCAATACCCCGCTGCCCCAATGACCTTTGAGGGAAGCACGGGCAGCCTTCCAAAGCAGAGCAAAGCTGATTTTTTCCAAACTGTTTTCTCCATTATCGGGCAAACACGGCAGCTGGTCAGCGACAGATTCGGCATGATTTTCCATAATAAAAGATCCTTTGTTGCGGTTGCGTTTTACAATACACTACCTCATAAAAAAAATTATTGCAAATTTTCAAAAATTATTTTTTTATTTTTTTAGGCTCTGTTCCCAATATCGGTTGATTAACAGTAAAGATGTTGAATAAAATCTTTTCA
>JAZSHD010000003.1:0-27250 GCA_045533055.1 Victivallaceae bacterium
GTTACATCCCAGTATTTTCTAACGGCTTCATGAATACTCAAACCGTTATTTAACACATCTAATATAACTCGTAATTTAAAATTTGCACTGTACTCTTGGGGATTTGCTGTTTCTTTTTTCATAAAATATGCACTCCTTTAGCGGTGTCCAACTTTTTGGGTGCATATCACAACCACGGAGGGGATTGCTTTCCCCTCCGTGACCTCCCTTGCTCATTGAGCAGCTATATCCAGCGTAATTCTTCACGATCTTTAATTAAAGCGGGGGCTACGCCCCCTTAGAGCGATTTTGCAACTTGTTGCAAAATCGTCCTCAAACGCCGGATGGCTTCGCTCAACTCCGGTCGGCTTCGCGGCATTTTGCCGCTCGGTTTGCAGGAATTTATCCTGCAAACTCCCCTCCCATGCGTTCGCGGGGCTGACCGCCCTTGTTGCTGTTGGCAAACGACATCAACAAGTTTTGCAACAGCCCCAATAAAAGGTTTTCCACCTTCGCATAAAGCGACGGCGGACAAGGGAAAAAAGAGGATGGGGTTTGGGGAAGGAGAAATTCTCCCCCCATTCGCTTATTTCAATGATTCCAACGGGAGCGGAATTCTCTTGGGCTGAGGGCTCGTTTTTTGCGGAAGATGCGGGAAAAGTAGAACTGGTCTTTGAAGCCGGCGATTTCGGCACACTCTTTGATGGAGGCGTAGGGGTGTTTTTTCCAGTAATCTTCGGCGGCACAGAGGCGGCGTTCGATGAGGAGATCTTTGAAACAGGTGTGGTATTTGTTCCGCAAAAATTGAGCTACGCTGGAGATACTTTTGCCCAGCATGTTGGCTACATCGGCCAAATAGACATCTTCCTGATAGTGTTCATTGATATATTCGTCGATGGCGGCTTTCAAGGGGTCGGGCTGGAAGAACGCCAATTCCCGGGCGGCGATATAATCTATGAGGATCTGTAAAGTGCCGATGAGATTTTCCAGCCGCTCTTCGGAGAGCTTGGGCAGTTGGGCGAATTTGAGCTTGAGTTCAGCCTTTTCTTCTTCGGTTTTGCAGTAACTCAAGGCACAGGCAGGAACCGTATCGCCGGTGCGGAACTGCCCGACCATGAGAAATCCGGCAAGGCGGTTGCCGATGACCACCGGCGAGATTATCTCCCGCAAACCGGCGTGACAGACATAGGAGAGCGGCTGCAATGTATCGGTAACTTTTTCCCGCATGGTTTTATCAATATCCTGACACTCTTCCAGATGACCGAGGTTGTTTTGAATAAATTTGCAGTAAGGAGTATTGGGCATTTCCTTGCCCCGGCGGATGGGCAGACCGAAGCGGGAAAAAAAAGTTACCCGCAAGTCAAGCATACCGGCAAAGTGGTCAAGCAGCTTTTGAACATCGTCGTTCAAAAAGAGTTCCAAGATATTGTGATTTTCCAAATTATCCATAAATCCTCCCTAATTGTGCATGTTTTATTATAACACAATATGGAGAAATTACCAGTTTTTATGTAAAAAAAAGTGGATTTATCGGGTGATAGATCCACAAATCGTTACCGGTTGGGTAAGAACAAGCCGATTTCCGGTCAGGAAATAACTTCTATATCCAGACTGGGGGCGAATTCGGCAATGCATTCTGTTGGTTTGGTCAGACGGTACTTGCCTGCTTTGTACTCCAGCTCGATGGTTCCGCAGGGGGTGGGGTGTTTGCAGTAAAACTCTTTGAGGTTGCCCGGATGGGGAGTTACCGCAAAGTGCTTGAAGCCCGGTTCCAGCGGTTTGATACCCGCAATGCAGCGGGGTATAAGGTTGGCGGGAGCCGCACCCCAGGCGTGGTTCCAGTCCTGATTGGGTTTGAGGGTGTCGTCCCACGCTTCCATAGCAATAGTTGCACCTTTGGCGATCATGTTGCTCCAACTGCGTAAATCGTTGCTTAAAAGCAAATTATAAGCGTGATCGACCATGCCGTTGTCAAAGCAGTATTCCACGAGGAAGTGTGCGGTATATACGCTGCAGGACATGCCTTTGGCGACCAGAGCATTTTTCATGTTTTCGCTTAAATCGGCGATCTTGAAGTATGCCGGGTAAAGCAAACTGTGCAGAGCGGTGTGCTGGCTGCCGATGCTGTCAACAAAATCTTCGCCGTTGCGGAAGTTTTTCAGAATGGCAGCTTTGACCTTTTCGGCGGTAATTTTATATTCGTTTTTGCCGGTAAGCTTATACATGATTTGCATGACTTCAAAATAGTAACAGTTGGGCGTTAAATTGAATTTGCCCAGCTCATAGCTATCCCGTTCCGGCGGGGGCCAGTCGATCAGGTCCCGGGGGAAGCGTTTGGAGATCTCTTCCGGTGTGGCATCCCGCAACAGATCATTTTCTTCCGGAACAAATTTGGCTATATGTTTTTCCAGTTGCGGGAGCCATTGGTTTACGCTGGCGTGATCGCCGGTGTAAAGGAGATAATCGTACACCAGAATAACAGTAATAAGCTGCCACTCGTTAAACCAGGTCGGCACTTTTAAAAGCCAGTCAATGGTGCGTTTGGCAGTAGCCGGGGCTCCTCCGCAAGCAAGATCACCCAGCATGTTGCTCAAAGAATCGCCTTCGTAGGGCTGACGCTCCCGCTCGCCATCAATGTAATAGCCGAAAGCGGAAGTGGCTTTCATGGTGTATTTGCAGAACTGCCAGATCTTGTTGAGTTGAGCGTTGTCAGAAACAAAATCGGCGGCGTTGTCGTCAAATTCTCCATAAAAAGCCTTGCGGATGAGTTTGGCTTTGCCCTTGCCGCCAACGATTTCCACATAGCGGAAAGGTACGATCTCCCGGTTGCCCGCTTCGGGGGGCAGTGGAACGCTGGAATTGTTGGAGTAGGGTGATTTGTGGTGCGGCAGATCAAAAGCAAAAGAGCTTTTACCGGCGGCACACTCTTTTTGCATAGTGCGGATGATCCGGAAGCCGCCGGGTTCGCGTTCCACACGACCATCGGCAGCAACTTCGCCGAGTGCCAAATCCAACTCCGCCGGAGCATCCAACTCCACCTCCACATCAAGTTGAGCGTAAGCATCAAGTTCAAAGTCAGCAAAAGCGCAACCGCCATTGAGAGTTAAATTTTTTTCAGAAATATGGATCATTTTCAGTTACTCAATATGTCAAACTGTACGCCGTCAACATTTATTTCATAAAGACCGTTTTTTTTGTACTGTGTCAATTTATTCATACTTTTAAGTACCGGATAACCGGGAAGCTTGAAACGTGCAACGGCTTTGTTGTGCATACCTACAAGCACGACACGAACATTACCTTTGCCATCTTCAAATATCTTACCGCGGAATGTTCCCGCCTGATTTGCTTCAAACTTGATATCTTTGGCAATGCCGCTGGTAATAAAAGGGGATAATCCATTGAGTATTTTTGCCGCATTGGAAAGTGCTGTCCAGTTTGCTTGGGCATCTGCCTGAGAGTGTTTTTCCACACGGCTTATTGCGCCATCGTAACTAAAAAAAATAAAACCTTTTGCTCCATGAATAGCCGCTAACAACGGCATGGCAGCTATTTCATCAGCGGTAATTTTTCTGGATTGGTCATATTTTTCAAACGGAGTTCCATCATATACGGCCCAACTGAATCCCTGATGAGTCATCCAAACCGGTTGATTGGTTTTTACACATAAATCAGTTTGATCGGCAACAGCCCGGATAGAATGTCTTCCCGGACGGGAAATAATCGGATAAGGATCCATGCCGATAACATCTCCGGTGTTTGCATAGAACGGCATATCTTCCACTCTGCATGTCAGAGTATATGTTGGATGCCACGGATCGGCTATGCTGACTGCCTCACGGATTTTTTGCACCATCGGCAATCCGTCCCGAGGCATTTCATCAGATACATACCATCCCAACAGTGCCGGGTGATCTTTTATACCCTGTGCTGCTGCGGTTACACATTCATAAACGCCTGAAACATTATCAAAACCGGTTGTTGCCGATGGACGTCCGGGAAATTGATGCTGCACTGATACCAATGCTTTAATATTATATTTATGCAAATCATTCATCCGGCGGCGTATATGAGCTATACGATCGAATTTTTCCCCTTTATCACCGAAAAGAGTATAATCAATAATTGTATTGAATCCGGCTTCTGCAACTTCTTTGGCATGTTTGCTCAAGCTGTATAAGCCGACTATCATATAAGGTTTGCCATTGACCAGCAAATTTTTATTTTTGTCAAATGTTACCGCATAATCCGGAGCTTTTTCCGGAGCTTTTACAAAAACATTGAATGTTTCTTTGAGTTTGAATGTTCTTTTTTTCAGATCAAGGATTTTTATTTCCAACTGCATAGTCCCGGTTGTAAGGTTTGTGAATTCTGTACGGAAAAATCCATTGGAGTCAATTTCAATGATTTTTGATTGACTACCCAGTGTTATAAGAGCCTTGGTGCCAGCAGGAGAGCCTTGCGTACCCTTGAACACAATTTTTGCAGTTGATCCGAATATGGTCAGACGTTCCGGCTGTAACAAATTTACTGCCGGTATCTCGCCCTCGGATTTTACAAGCGTTACATCATCGATCCAAACTGTACCGGTCGTCCCTTTGCGGATAAAAAATGAAAGCGATGAACGAGTGATCCCTGACGGAACATTGAAAGAAAATTTTATATCGTTCCATTCTCCGGACTTGCTGACTCTGCAGAATTGGCTATTTTGTGAATGATAACGCTTTCCGGCATAATGCTCTATTGCCATTACCTGCACAGATGTTGCTTTGCTACCTCTTGAATTGCGTATATTTTCTGAACGCAGTTTCATATTAAGTGTGTAATACCCCGCTTCAAGTTTACCTAAAGAGCAGCCGGAAACAGTATATTGATTTTTATCGGAACGATGAATCTGTAATGCCATAGTACCGTTGAAGCCTTCTTTTACCAATTCAGCTTCGGAACGTAATTGATATTTTTTACCTTCAGACGGTTCGAAGGATGTTGTATAGATCAATTTACTGCTGCTATCTGCAGGAAAGCTTGCGGCTGTTTCCGGGGTAATTTCTGCTGTTTGGATATCTGATTTTTCTGTTGTTGCTGTTTTGCTGTTATTCCTGATAATTTTTATATCATCAATCCAAACTGTACCGGTCATGCCTTTACGTAAAAATATTGATACCCCGGAACGGGTTGCCTGCCCCGGAACTTTGAACTGAAATTTCACATCGTTCCACTGCCCTTTGGGGGGGACTTTGAAAAACGTACTGTTCTGGGCAAGATATTTTTTTCCGTTGTAATGCTCAATTGCTATTACTTGAATATTATTACTGGGGGTATTGTTGTTGTTTTTGATATTTTCTGCCCGGAGTTTCATTGAACACGTGTATTCACCCGATGCAAGTTTACCAAGATTTACTCCGGAAATGGAGTATTGTTTTTTATCCGTTCTTGTTATCTTAAGTGCGTTACTGTTATTGCAACCTTCTCCGGCAGCAAGTACAGCTTCTGTCCGGAAAATGATTTTTTTACTGTTCGAATCATCAAAAGAAGTACTGAAAACTTCTGATGCCGCCAAACTGTTACCGGCAAGCAGTACTATACTCCCGACATAAGCAATATATTTAAGGTTTTTCATGTAAAAACTCCTGAACATATCAATTTTTATGAATATTTATTTTTGATGCATCCACATCAACATTGTATTGCTCGTTCCAGCACCGTTGAACCAGTGCGATTGCAGTATTTTTATCTGCCATCATTTCTGCATGACCATCCCAGAAAAGGGCACTGCCGCCACCATGCGAAGATACTGTTATATTGGTTGTTTCCGTTGAGGATTGAAAGTTGCAAAAAGCCGTTCCTTTCGGGCCTCCATATTTTGTTGCATCGCGTGATGGAGCGTGAGTATCAGCAAGAAATAAAAAGCTGCTGGGGCTATTGATCATTTTTGTTTTATAAGCTTGGCAAACTGTGCTGCCGGTTGTAGGCGCAACAATCGCCCGGGCTTCCGTCCACCCTTTATAATTTACAATATCTGCCCAATGCACCATGCCATAGGTATAAAGTGCGGCAGTAGATGGGCTGCTGATATTTTTCGGATAACCATATGGCCATTGACCGGGGCAGAATGTTTCATTGCTGTTTTGGGTCGAGTAACCGGCTTCCCGCACGGCATTGAACCAGCAGCCTTCGCCGCGTACATCGTAAATAAGCATATCGTCATTGTCATCAGAATAAGCCCGTGTAACAAAATAGGTCTGTTTGAGATTGCTTATACATGTTGCGGCTCTTGCCCGGGTACGGGCTGCAGACAGAGCCAGCAGCAGCATTGCCGCTAAAATTGCAATGATAGCGATTACCACAAGAAGTTCAATAAGGGTGAATTTGTGAAATTTCATTTTTTTCTCCTTTTTCTCCTTTTTCTGATTGGTTTTATTCAACATCAATGATTATTACTGATTGAGGTGCTGCTACGATTGCACCGTCTGCCTGGATTATATTGCCAGGTTCCAGCGTTCTTGCACTGTCTATCCGGCGGGCCGAAACTGCTTTTTGCATGCCTTTAAGCTCAAACTTCAGCACAACTCCGGTGATCCGGCGATTGACGATGAGCATTTTTCCCTTACTGCCGTCGGCATTTTTTGCTGCCAGAATAAAGAGATCTTTTTCCGGATTCGGAGCAGTGTCAACAGCTGTATCAAGTTGATACAGCTCGTTGAAGGCTTTGAATACCGCAAAAGTTTTGGTTGTCCGTTTGGAAGGAAATTCATAAAGTCCGCAATATGCTCTGGTCGGCAAGGCATCGTAATACATAGCTTTGTCGATGGGACTGTGCTGCATAAGAATAAATGCAGCTCCCACGAAAGTTGCCCCCGGCATACCCTTCATATCATCCCAACCATTTTCGTTGCGGAAGTCTCTATAATTCCACTCATTGAAAATATTTTCGCAATCTTTCAACCCGGCATTTTTAAGTTTTTTATCCACATACTCGGCGTGCATGATTATTTCCATGGGGTCGGTAGTGTATAAGTGCCATGAATAAAAATCCAGCGGTGCCGCCGTCTGCTTATTGGTGATAAATTTCAGGAATTCATCGAACCATGTTACAAAACTGCGGGTGAATTCGCTGCTGTTATGCCGGTTCATGCCGTAAAAACCACACCCGGCGTAGCCGCCTATTTTCAAATGGGGGAACTTGTTTTTCAGGTGATTTGCCACCACCCGGTAAAATTCAAAAAACTGCTCCATGGTACCGGTCCACATATTAGGATTTTCCGGTTCGTTCCAAATTTCCCAATATTCAATATTATAGTTGAAACCATTAGCCCAGCCTTCGTTGTAATGCCGGATGATTTTTTCGCAGATACGGGCATACTTTGCATTGTCTTTGGGCGGATTTATGTGATATGCTTTCAGTTTGTGGCGGTTTTCAATAGTTACCCCCAGACGGTAAAATATTTTGGTTCCGGAAGCAATGATGCCTTTTATATAAGCATCGGTAAAAGCAAAATCATAAGATGCCGGATCGTTTTCATCGGCATCCATATTGGGAAAAATGTTTGATACATCAATAAATCTTGCTCCGCCAAATGTTCCGCCAGTGTCGTGAGTCCGCATAAACGGGATTCCTGCTTCGGTAAATTCCGGCAATGCTTCGCCATAGGTGACAGGTGAATTGTTTACGCCATGGAGCGGTTTTATTTTACCAAGATTTTTACTGAAATCAACCTTCAATTCCATGGCTCTGCCCAAATCAGTATCTAAACTGTTGGCGTATCCAGCCTTTGAAAAAGTTATCACGGTATCTTTTCCGGCAACAGCTGCCGGATCATCGGTCAAGCCCGGACAGTTGGTTACTGTTCCATTGCCGGCAATTACCGTTGCTGTTGCCAGTGAACAAGTTGCAGAAACAATATTTTTGATTTTATTCATAACACAGAACAACTCCTGATTTTATTTATATTACAAAACAAAATATAAACAAATTTTTGTTGAAAACCTTGACAAAAATACAAAAAAGCTATATAATAATTCAAAATGTTTTTCGGGAGTTGATATGCGGCAGTTTAATTTTGACAGTATGACACATATTGACCGTTTCAAGTTGACGGTCAAGCGGATCGGTGCCGGGAAGCACGCCAATTTGCTCTTTCATGATCACGATTTTTCGGAGATCGCTGTGATTCTGGCGGTTTCTGATACCTTGCACCATTGCAACGGCAAGACTTTCAAACTTGCAGTTGGCGATGTTATTGTGCTGCACCCCGGAATAGTTCACGCTTACGAAAATACTGCCGGTTTTGAGGTCGTCAATATTATTTATAATGCTGCCCAACTGCCTTTGCCGCAGCTCGATGGCGGCAACCTTAAATTTTTTCAAGCTATGGTCGATACGGACTATCTGCCACGGGAACCGGAAAAACCGTTTTTGCATCTTGCAGAAAAAGATTTGCAGAAAGTTGTATCTTTTATTGAGCGTATGGAAGAAGAAATCGCTTCTGATCTGCCGGGCAACCGGCTTTGTGTGTTCGGGCTTTTTCTCTCGCTTCTGATCTTTATTGCCCGGACTGGCGGCGTGGCGGAGCAGGAACACTTTGCCGGGTCGGCGGTTCGTGGACTGCACTACATAAATTTGCATTTCAAAGAGAATATAAGTGTAGACTATCTCGCCCGGCTTTGCGGCATGTCCCGCTCCGGATTTTTTACTGCGTTCCGGAAACTCTCCGGCTATACCCCCATTGAGTATCAGCAAGCCAAACGGTTAGCTCTGGCTCTGGAACTTTTACGCTCTACCAATAAGAGTTTGGGCGAGATCGCCAGCGAGTGCGGATTTTGTGATTCCAACTATTTAAGCAAACTTTTCACCCGCAAATTCGGCACCAGTCCCGGCAAAATGCGGCGAAGCAGCTGATTTTTTTGAAAGGCTTATTCTATGAAAAAACTTTTTGGTTTATGTTTGATGTTTTTAAGTGCTTGCTGCACTATCTGCGGCGAAAGTTTTTTGGCTGCCGGTAAAGATGGGATTTTTTTGTTTGAGGAACAACGATCCGGTAAGCTGGTGCTGAAGCTTGGGCATATCAGCTATCTTGTTAAAGCTCCCCAGTGCAACTTATATTATGCTGCTTTGACGAAAAAGCTTGAGTCAAAACTCAAAGGCGGTGCCGTAGCTTTGCTGGTTCAGACAAACGGCAAATTTTCTCTCCGGGAAGTTTTTGATTTGGGCAAGCACACACCCGCACATATAACCATTTCGCCTGACGGGAGATTCCTTTATACTGCCAACTACTCGCAAGGCACGATCTCTGAAATAGCTTTGCAGGAAAATGGCTCTATGAAAAGCGTGCGTTTTATCCGGCACTCCGGCAAAAGTATCCTCAAGCGGCAGCGGTCGCCCCATCCCCATCAGTGCTGGTTTGATTTGCAAAATCGGGAGCTGCTGGTCTGTGATCTGGGGACGGACGAAATTTTTGTTTATGGATATTCTGCCCAACATGGCATTGAAACTTCCCCCCGGAAAAAACTCAAACTTGCTCCCGGCTCCGGCCCCCGGCACCTGGTGTTTGCTCCCGACGGCAAAACGCTTTATTGTGCCAATGAGCTGGCAGGCACAGTTACAAGTTTTGTCCGGAGCATGGGGGATTGGCTGCCGGGCAAAACGGTTTCCACGCTTGAAGAGCCCTTTCAGAAAAACTTTCCGGGAGCGATCAAGATCACTAAATGCGGCAAGTTTCTGCTGGTCAGCAACCGGGGGCATAACTCCATAGCACTTTTTGAAACTTTTGCCAATGGGGATTTTTCCTTGCTTGAAACTGTCAAAATCAAGGGTGATTACCCCTTTGATATACTCTTTTTGAACAATGACCGCAAGGTGGCGGTTTGCAATTACAAATCCGATTCGGTAATGCTGTTTAAGTTTGACAAACTGCAAAAAAAGCTTTTGCCCGAAGCCGAATACACCATGAGCCAGCCCAAAGCGTTGATCGAGTAAGGTTTGCAGGAATTTATCCTGCAAACTACTCTCACATCTGTTCGTGGCTTGTCACGCCGAAGTGTAACGAAGGCGGAGGCCGACCGCCCTTGTTGCTGTTGGCAAACGACATCAACAAGTTTTGCAACAGCACCTTTTCCCCACAAAACAGTCTTGCAACAGCTTTTTTTTACTTGCCGAAGAGATAGTCGGCGAAGTTGTAGTATTGCTGCCAGTCGTAGGGGGTTATGGAGTGTTTGCCGGTTTTGACATGGTAGCGGAGTGTTTTGCCCACCGGGGTATTTACGGGGGGCTGTTTTTCGGGCAGAGAGGTTTTTCCGTAAAGCTGCCAGATTTTTCCGGCGAGTCTGGCACTCATGAATTCCCCTTCCGGGTCAGCTCCATAGTCCAGATTTGAGCTTGCCACATAGAGCCCCCGGGGGGCGATCATAGCAAGGAGCATGTGTTGATCGACCGGCAATTCGCCTTCATTGTTGGTGTATTTTACAATATCAGGCAGGAACCAGTACGCATGGGCAAAATACGCCAGAAGCATATCTTCACCCCGGATGCGTTTGGAGAGCTTGGCTCCCAGATGTCCGGAGTTGTTGGAGATGCACCCGGCAAAAGCCGGTTCGTTGACCGCCGCCCAGATGGAGGTTTTGCCCAAACGGCTGTGACCGACGGTGATGGCTTTGGCGGCATCCACCAGAGCTATCTGCTCCAGAGCTTTCCGCATTTGGATCATGCCCCAAGCCCATGCACTGATGGCACTTTGGGTGCGGCGGGCACCTTTTTTGTATTCAATAAGGGGTATTTCGTAATCGGTACGCAAATCTTTTTTATCGTAAAAGAGGGTGTAAACACTTTTCCGCAAACCTTCCGGATTATCCGGATGCAGTTCGCCATAACAGGCGGTGGCAACGGCATAACCCCGTTTGATGGTTTCTTCGTAATTCCACGCCCCCAGAGCTTTGCTGCGGGTTTTTGATGGATTGCCCGTAGCATACCAGCGGCCTTTTTTCCACGAAGTACTGCGGGTGGGGCGTACATCCGGCTCCGGCGTGTTGTATTGATTGCCGGAAAAATTCAGCCCCACAAAAACGGGAACCGGCTTTTTGGCATTTTTCGGCACATACAAAAGCATATCAAAGTCAAATTTTCTGCCTTCATGAGTAAAAAGCAGACGGTATTCCCGGCGGATGGCAGTATTGTTGAGGGCATCGGGCTTTTCGCTCAAAAGTTTAAGCTCCATTTTTTCCGGGGCAGGGGGGAGTTTTCCGTAAAGCTCCTCTTCAAAAATCTTGAGCAAGGCCGCTTTTTCCTTTTCCCATTGGGCTACGCTTTTTGCCTTTATTTCCGGAATTGGAAAAGTATGCAAAAGTTTGTTGTTGTGATTGTTGCGGCGTCGGTAAATTTCTTCCAACATGGGGTTGTTGACCTGTTCCACGATCTGCATGATATCGTCCCGCTCCGGGGTGCGGGGCGAATTGTCCAGCTTATCGGCAGCTGATAAGCCAGCGGAAACAGTCATTAAAAACAATATAAGTTTTTTCATAACTCAAAAAAATTTTCAATTAAAAGATTTATATAGCGATTGCTTATAATATACAACATCTTTTTTTTTATTCAAAAAGCGGGATTTGTTTCATTTCATTTTTTGTCCACGATGTTGTGGTAACGCCGTGTCTGAGCAGATTGCTGCTGCTGCCTTTGAGCTTTTTGGTATCAGCTACAATAGCGTGACCATCGGCATAACCCAGACTGAAGTGGTAGTTGTGGCGTACGCCTACATGGTATCCTTCATAAGATGCTCCGGTCCAGGCGGAGTTATACATGTACTGCGTGGCAACCGCTGTACCGCCCGCCAGATCGAAAACCGAAAAAGCCACGCTGGGGTCAGCGATATTTGCCATACGCGAACAGGTAAAAGCATTGCCGGAGCCGTTGGCATTTTTGCTGGTGTAGTGCAGCCTTACATTCAAGTCGTAAGTGGTGTATTGGAAGTCGCCTTTGGCATCCGGGCATTGGATGGCATCGGGCGTTTCCAATGCGTGCTGGGTGTTGCGGACCCGTACTTCGTATGGCAGAATGGTTTTGAACCACCACTGGGTGTTGCTGCCGACGATCTGCCGCTCCGGAATGGCATAATCTTCATTATCGCCGCGGTACATGGCATCGGCAGTCATGATCTGCTTGATGTTGCCCAGACAGTTGTTCTGCTTGGCGGCACTGCGGGCAGAACTCAATGCCGGGAGCAGCATCGCTGCCAGAATAGCGATTATCGCGATAACTACAAGCAGTTCAATAAGGGTAAAGGCGAAGTCCGCCAGCTGGATGTTCCCCTTACAACAATGATTACTCTTTTTCATAACAGATACCTCCGGTTATATATATATATTAAATTTTTGTTAAAAATTCTTTGGCTTGTTTGTATTGCCTGATAAAACATTTATCCATCAAAACAACTGCATCACGCTTTTTACCGGCATTCAGGAGTTTGCGGGCTTCTTCTTTGGCGGCAAAAAATTCTTCGAGCAGACTTTTTTCCAGCAGTTTGAATTCTGCAAGTTTGTTGTGGTCAAGTTTCAGTTTATCTTTTAATGCAAAAGCACGCAATCCCCATTCGCCATTGGTCAGATCAGCGGGGATCTGTGTTGCCGCCATCGGTACTGGCAGGAAAATGGTGTGGCGGGGCGGCCCAATAGAAATAAACGCCGCACTCAAATATTTTGGATACTGCTTATCAGGAACCATCATGGTACTGGCAATAGTGTTTTTCATGCAGACCTGCCGCCAGTTGGCTTTTTCCAGTTCCACATTCCGGTAGCGGGCGAGATCCATCAGATCAAGGGGGGAGAGCTTGCCCTTTTCAATGGAGCGTTCCCGCAAAAATTCGCTTGCCAGATAGCGGCGGCTTGCTCCATTCATAAAGTGTGCCCGCTGCTGCCTGCCCAAGCTCCGCAAGCCGGGCAGCAGATAGTTGTTGGCACGGACTTCAAAGCCGAAAGTTATTTCGGCACACGCCGCATGGCTGGTGGTGGTTTCCACGACAAAACCTTTGCTGCAGTCGGCGATAAAATAGATGTCGCCATCCCGCATAAAGCCATGATCATACATTTTTTTCAAGGTTGCCAGAGCTTCGTCGGCAGTGGCACAATGTTCTGCCAGATAACGCAAAAGGTATACGCTGCCTACTGAAACTTTCCGGGTTTGCTGATCCCAGCACAAGCCGTCGTTCTGGGTGATCATCACGCCTTTTTCATTCATCACGGCTCCGGCTCCGCTGCTCCAGAGATCGCCCACGGTCAGAACCTTGTATCTCCCCGGCATGGCACGGAAAAGTCTGGCTGAAATCAGATTCTGCCCGGTGTAATCCCGGTTTTTCTGCAGCATGGCACTGCCGGTGACTGACAGCTCCGGATGGATAAACCAGCTGGTACAGCCGGTTTTGCTGTAAAAGCGGTTGTTGTGCCAGGTAAAATCACCTTTCTGCCATTTGAGTTTTTGTTCAATGGCGGCATCTTCGGTGCGGTTGGCTGTAAAGTGTTCCTCCAAAGTACGGTGGAAATCCTCTGCCAGACGGGGCCGCTCCGCTGCCGGATCGAGTTTATCCAACCGGGTGCGGTAAAAACTCTCTTTAGCTGCAACACTGTTTTTTATACTGTCAAGGAACCATTGACCCGGTGCGGTATACTCTGTCGGGTACAGCCCGGATGCCGAAGCAACTGCAACGGTGCTTAAAAATGTCAGTATACACTTTTTCATAAATTTTATGTTTCTCTTATAATGAGCTTATTTTTTACATGTATGGCATCCGGTTTTTCTCCGGTCATGATATATTCGATCATTGCTTGAGCGGCAGCTTCGCCGATTTCTTCGTAAGCGGTTCCGGCGGTTGTAAGTGCCGGAGTCCAGTTTGCCGCTTCTTTCAAGCCGGTGCCGCCTACTACAAGGAAATCTTTTTTGGGTATCAATCCGGCTCTTATGCCGGTATGGACGGCTGCCTGTGCCTGAAAATCTCCGGGGCATAAAATCCCCCACGGTTTGGGCAGAGCCATATCCATAAACTTTTTCATCATATCTGTACCGGTTTCGGCTGAAGTATCTTTGGTATAGTCAAAGTTTACTATATTTTCTGCAGCAAGACCGTTATCCTGCAAGGTATCCACAAGGTATTTATTTACAAACGATAAATTGCTGTTACGGTAATTTTTTTCAAAACTCATCAGCAGTATACTCCTGACTCCGTGTGCTAAAAAATAAGTTGCACATTTCATCATGGATTGAGTGCGGTCAAGATTGATAGTGCCGGGGGGGTCGTAGCCGCCGACCATTACCGAAATTATGGGAAGTTTGGTGCTTTCTGCACAAATCCTTGTGACTGCGGAAGAAAAGGAGATTATACCATGAACATTGCCGCAAAAATCCATTCCCCGGTCAAAATTCAGCAAAACTGCATTGTGTCCTCGCTTGAGCAACGCTTCGGCGACCGCCCGGTAGAGCGTCCAGCCCCATGGAGCTTTTTCGTAGTTGAAATCATCCAGCATGTGACCGGGAAATTCTATATAAGGTATGCCAACAGTGTAGTGTTTTTCCGGCAGTTTTTTAGCTGTCAGCGGCGTTTTGCGGTCGCGGCGGATAATGTACTTTTCTTCTGCCAGCCGGGCGATGACCTGTTTGATGGTTTCCCTTCCGGCATTAAATTTTTCTGTAAGTTCAGCATTGCTGGGCAGGGGCATAGAGGGAGCGATCTCGCCTTTGATGATTTGGCGAAGCAGCTGTGAATAAATCTTTTGTTTAAGACTCTCTTTCTGCCAGATACTCATAGAAATAACCACTCCCTATTATAAGCCGACAGTATAAGATAACAGCAGATAATGTTATTTGCAATTTTTTGCTTTTTTATAGATAGAGTGTTGTACAGCCATATTTGTTTGCAACATGTTGTATTGCATTGCGTTATCTATGTTTTTTCTCTTGGCTGTTAGAGGCCTTTAATAATATTATATATGAAAAATACGGGACAGCTGCAAAAAAAAATGGGGCTGATGCTTGTTGCATCGCCCCACTGGTTTTGCTGTCCGGTAAATCTTAATCGGCATCGCTGATGTTGTTTTACCGCAGTTTTATGCCTTTTTCCATGCAAAGTTTTTTCAGTTCCCGCTTGCCCAGATCACGCAGTTCGGCAATGCGTCGCTTTTGAGTTTCCCGGGGGACGGTGCTGCCGCTTTCCCAATGCGTGACCGACAAGGGCGAAACATCCAGCAGTTTAGCGTACTGGGCACGCTTCAAACCTAATTTTTCCCGCCACTGAGTGATGCGTTCCGGAGTGACCCGGACTGCTTTCAGATTTTCTTCTGCTGGTTCTTCGACTGTTTGAGGAGCTGAGGCTTGCAGCGAAGCGTTGGCTTTTTCCAGAGTTTTGATCCGGTTTTTCAGTTCAGAAACAGTTTTCCGCAGTTCAACAAGCTGGCTTTTCAGCTCCTTTTCTACTGCAATAACTTCTTTGCGGGCAAGGCGGCGGATCTCTTCATTGAGCAACTGTTGAATGTTTGCCATGATTTTTACACTTTCTGTTGGTTTTACCTTGGCTGCGGAATAAACATACTGATTTTACTTTACACCATAAAAATGATTTTTCAAGCATAAAAAAGATTATTTACAGCTTTTTTCCCGGGTTTATTGTCCGGAAGGTGGCGGCGGCTTTGACAAAATCTATATCGTCCAACGCCACGGTGAGCATTTTACCGATATGGCACTCCTGCAAAGCTTTTTCCTCGCTGCGGTAGCCGCCGGGCAGATCGTAAGCATTGACAAATCCCTGCAAGCCCAGCTCCGGCAATTCGATGACCACGCCGGAGTTGGTGACTTTGGTTATCATGGCGTTGAAGATATTTTCTCTGCCCGCAAGGAGCATCTCTTCCAGATACCTTATTTTCATGCGGTTGCTGGCGGCGTAATAGGCTTCGTCGTTGTTATTTTCCAGCTCCGAAAGGGTTTCGCCCCACTTCTGCATGGTTTTGTTGCTCTTTAAGGCATGATGAGTATCTGCCGCCCAGAGCTGCTGGTGGATAAGCAAGTCAGAATAACGGCGTATGGGGCTGGTAAAGTGACTGTAAAGCACTTTGCCCAAACCATAGTGCAGGGCGTTTTCTTCCTGATAGCTTGCCCGGGGCAGCGACCGCAAAAAGGCATTCAAAAGCGGGGCTTTTACCGGGGTATCGGGCAAATTTTTCAAATAATTTTTGCAAGCCTGCCGGTTGGAGATGTCGCCGCATGGAATGTTGAAACTGCCTTCCGAAAGGGCGGCAAACTCTTCGAGCTTCTCCGGTTCCGGCTCGGGGTGTATGCGGTACAATCCGGGAATGTGTTTGGCAAGAAGTTCGGCGGCAACAAAGCTGTTAGCTGCAAGCATACATTCTTCCACCAACTCTTCGGAGGGCCGCTGCAAGTGGTTCTCCAAACCCAATATCTTATTATTCACTTCGTCGCAAATGATCCTTATTTCGGGTATCTCCAAATCAAGGAACTGTTCTTCGGCTTGCCGGTTGCGACGCATCTTGCTTGTTATATCCAGCAATTCTTTCAAAGCACTGCAAAGCTCTTTAGTCCAACTCTCCGGAGCTTTCCGGTTGTCGTAAAACCTTTGCACGGTATCGTAATCCAGCCGGTGATTTACATGGATCAAGCTGTGCATACGCTTGCCGGAAAGGATTTTACCGTTGGAGCGATCCACTTCAAACAATATGGTGTGTGCGGGGGCATCCACGCCTTCGGTCATGCTGATATTTTTGGTCAATCCTTTGGGCAGCATGTTGATAGTTCTGCCGGGAAGGTAGGCGGTAAAACCTCTGGCTCCGGCTTTTTTGTCAAAGTACGAACCCGCCGGGATCCAGGCGGCAACTTCGGCAATATGCACACCCAGCTCCACGGTGTCGGCTGTTTTGCCGGGAGCGAGGCTTACAGCATCGTCATAATCTTTGGCATCAAAGGGGTCGATGGTCAGGGTAAAGCGGTCACGCAGATCGGTGCGGTCTATATCCAGCGGAACGATGGCAGAAGCTTGAGCTTCTTCTTCCATAGTGTAAAATTCCGGCAGATTGTATTCAGCACACACTGCATCCAAGTCTGCCTGAATAACTCCCGCCTGACCCAGCCGCCGCACCACGCTGGCAGTTATGCCGGATAAACGGTGCTCCATGCTTTTGCGGGTAATGCGTCGGCGGGGAATGAGTTCGCCGTTGTAATCGGGGCGTATCTCCACCCAGTCGCCCTTTTTGGCGTTGTGCAGATTACCTGTTACAAGTATATCGGCAGTCAAACGCTTATCCAATGGGCGTACCCGGTCACGGGTCACCATAACGCCCACGATGGTTTTGCGGGAGCGTTTGACGATTTCAACGACCTGGGCGGCCTGACTGTCTTTTTTATCGTCCTGAAAACGGCGGTCTGCCGGCAGCAGGGCTATACGCACAATATCGCCGTGCATGGCTCCTGCTACATATTTAGCCGGTACGAACCAATCTTTATCGGGGGTATTTTCATCTTCGGAAACAACTTTGACAAAACCGAATCCGTTGGGGTTTATGGAAATTTCTCCGACAAAAAACTCCGGGGTATTCCCCAAAAGCTGCTGTTTACGCAGTAATTTGCGTTCATTGCGGCGGTCGGCGAGGCGTTGCAGACGGTTCTTTTTCTCTTTTCTCATAAAAATATTTCCGAAATCAAAATTGTGTGTTATATTATGTGCATTGCATTTTATATTATATATACAACAAGATAAACCTTGTTGTTATTTATTGCAAGTGATTTTTTGTAATTTTTTTAGATAAAATCTCTGGAGGAGCTTTTTATGGAAAAACGCAAACTTACAGTGGCGAGTTTCCGCAAGATGAAAGCCAATAACGAAAAGATCGTCATGGTCACCGCTTATGATGCACCCGGTGCAGATATTGCTGCTGCGGCGGGTGTGGAAATATTGCTGGTGGGCGACTCGCTTGCGATGACCGCATTGGGCTACGAAAATACCCTGCCTTTGACTCTGGAAGAGTCTTTGCACCATGCCGCCGCCGTCCGCCGGGGGGCTCCCGACGCTTTTGTGGTGGGCGATATGCCCTTTTTGAGCTATCAGCTGGATATGAACGAAGCTGTCCGCAATGCAGGCAGATACATCAAAGAAGCCAATTCCAACGCTGTCAAGCTCGAAGGCGGCAGCGAGATCGTGCCTTTGGTGGAAAAACTGGTCAAAACCGGTATCCCGGTAATGGCTCATGTGGGACTGATGCCCCAGCATATCCAAACTGCCGGCGGCTACCGCATTGCCGGTAAAACCGAAGATGAAGCAGCCCGGCTGCTTGCCGAAGTCAAGGCGTTTGAAAATGCCGGAGCTTTTGCCGTGGTGCTGGAGTGTATACCCGCAGCGGTGGCAGAAAATATCACCCGACAGGTGAACATACCCACCATCGGCATCGGAGCCGGGGCTGGCTGCGACGGGCAGGTGCAGGTCTGCAACGATTTGCTGGGCTTGTTCGACCGCTTTGTGCCCAAACACGCCAAACGCTACTGCAATTTGCGGGAAGTTATGCTCAAAGCGTACAGCGATTATGTAGATGATGTAAAAAAACAAAAGTTTCCAACTCAAGATAATTCATTCTAATAGAAAGGTTTATATATTATGGCAAAAGGTACTGTCGTTCAGAAGATCATTGATGCACACTATGTGGCAGGAGCCAAGATCCCCGGTCAGCCGGTGGCGATCCGCATAGACCAGACTCTTACACAGGATGCCACAGGTACGATGGCATATCTGGAACTGGAAGCTATGAAGACCGATAAAGTCAAGACCGAGCTTTCCGTTTCTTATGTTGACCACAACATGCTCCAGAGCGGGCCGGAAAACCGCAACGACCACCTCTATTTGCAGAGCGTTGCCGCCGCCAAGGGCGTGCGTTTTTCGCCTCCCGGCAACGGTATCTGCCACCAGGTGCATCTGGAACGCTTCGGCGTGCCGGGCAAAACTCTCTTGGGTTCCGACAGTCACACCCCCACCGGCGGCGGTATCGGCATGATGGCGATCGGGGCTGGCGGTCTGGATGTGGCTCTTGCCATGGCAGGGCAGCCCTTCAATATGCCTTATCCCAAAGTGGTGGGGATCAAACTTACCGGCGAACTCAAACCCTGGTGTGCGGCTAAAGATGTTATTCTTAAAGTTTTGAGCATACTTACCACCAAAGGCAATGTAGGCTCCATGGCGGAATACTTCGGCCCCGGCGTGGCAACTTTGAGCGTGCCCCAGCGTGCTACTATTACCAACATGGGTGCTGAACTGGGTGTTACCACTTCGGTGTTCCCCTCCGACGAACGCACCCGGGAATTTCTCAAAGCACAGAAGCGGGAAGAACTCTTTGCTCCGCTGGCAGCCGATGCCGATGCTGAATACGATCAAGTTATAGAAATCGCTCTGGATGAACTGGAACCCATGGCGGCATGTCCCTCCAGCCCGGACAATATCAAAACCATCAAAGAACTTGCCGGAATCAAAGTCGGTCAGGTCATTGTGGGCAGCTGTACCAACAGCAGCTACCGTGACCTTGCCATGGTGGCAACTGCCTTGAAAGGCCGCCGGGTCAGCAGCGATGTAACTTTTGCCATCGCTCCCGGCAGCCGTCAGGTTTTGGAAATGCTCTCCCGCAACGGTATGCTGGCAGACTTGATCGCCGCCGGTGCCCGTATATTGGAAACCGGCTGCGGCCCCTGTATCGGTCAGGGTCAGAGTCCGGCACAGGATACCGTTTCGGTGCGTACTTTTAACCGCAACTTTGCCGGCCGTACCGGTACCAAGGGCGATCAGGCATATTTAGTCAGCCCGGAAACCGCTGTGGCAGTAGCTTTGACCGGCTGCTTTACTGATCCGAGAACGCTGGATGTGGCGTATCCTCAAATTGCAGATGTGGAAGAGTTCCTCATCAACGACAACATGATCCAGCTGCCCCCCGCTGACGGCAAGAGTGTGGAAATCATTCGCAAGCCCACCATCGGACAGCCGCCGCTGAACGATAAGCTGCCCGAAAATATCGACGGCAGAGTGGTTATCAAAGTTGGCGACAAGATCACGACCGACCACATCATGCCTGCGGGGGTGCATCTCAAGCTCCGCAGCAACATCCCGGCTTACAGCAAAGTGGTTTTTGAGTGCTTTACCGAAGCGGGGAAACCCTCTTTTGCCGAGCGTGCCGCTGCGGTGCGGGATAATGGCTTGCACGGGATCATCATCGGCAAAGACAGTTACGGTCAGGGTTCCAGCCGCGAACACGCTGCCATCTGCCCCATGTATTTGGGGATCAAGGTGGTTGCAGCATTGGCGATCGAGCGTATCCACCGGGCAAATCTGGTGAACTTCGGTATCGTGCCGCTCTTGTTTGCCAATGCTGAAGATTACGAAAAGATCTCCGAAGGCGACACCATCAAGATCGACAACGCCCCCGGTCAGCTGGCGGTCGGTGCTCCGGTGATGGGTAAACTTATCACCGCCGACGGCAAAGAGTTTGCCATCGAGTTCAAACACCAGCTTTCCGAAGAAGATATCAAGATCATCAAAGCCGGCGGGAGATTGAATTGCTGACCTTACCCGGCAGTTGGAAATCGGCATTGGCTGAATACATTGCCGGTGCCGATTTTCAGAATTTAAGTGAAAAAATCGCTTCCGAGCGGGCGAGCCAAATGGTTTTCCCACCCGAAAGCGATACATTCCGGGCGTTGAGTTTGACCAATTTGCCGGATGTCAAGGTCGTGATATTGGGGCAAGACCCTTACCACGATGTAAATCAGGCACACGGTTTGGCTTTTTCGGTGCCATCGGGCGTAAAGCTGCCGCCAAGTTTGCGGAACATATATAAGGAATTGGCAGTAGAGTACGATTTGGTATTCACCCCCGAAAGCGGCGATTTGACCCATTGGGCAGAGCAGGGTGTACTGCTGTTGAATACAGTTCTCACTGTGCGTGCCCATCAGGCAAATTCTCACGCCAAACTGGGCTGGGAAGAGTTTACCGACGAGGTGATCAAGGCGGTGAACGCTCACTCTCCGGCAGGGGTCGTCTTTATATTATGGGGCAATCCGGCACAGAAAAAAGCCCGTTTGGTGGACGGAAAACGGCACCATATTTTAGCGTGTGCCCACCCGTCGCCGCTGTCGGCATACCGGGGATTTTTCGGCAGCAATATTTTCCGGAAAGCCAATGAATTGCTGGAAAAATCCGGCAAAATCCCGATCAAGTGGGTTCAGTAATTTACAGGAGTTGTTTTTTATGGAAGAGTTATCGCTGAAAGTAGCACAGGCAATGATTGCCGCCGCCCGGGAGTACGGATATTTTCCGGAAGGCGATTCCCTGCGTTCCGCTCCGGAACTTGCGGCGTTGGAAAAACCGTTGTTTGTCAATATGTTCAAGGCATTTAAAGAACATTTGCTTCTGGTCAACCGCATGGAGCTGGATGCTGATGAAATATCTTACATGTTCAACTTTGTTGTGGGCAAAGGTTCAGAGATGGCGTTTAATTTTATCAACGGTCAGGAGCAGGACATCAAACTTGACGGCTTGTTCAGCTCACGGGTTTCCCTTTATGTGGATGACCGGCTGATGAATTTTTTGAAAGCCGAACCTATTGCTGCCAATCTGGGCGGAGCCTATGTGGATTTTCAGGCGGAAAATCCCGATGTCGATCCGGTACTGGGGCTGTTTGAAGCCTTGAAGTGGGCAATGCGTATAGCTGAACACCTTACACTTAAATTCATTGAACGCCAGCAGAATAGACGGATTTGACAAAACTTTTTTCTGTGCTATTGTAATGTATTTAAAAAGAAAGCTGGTATTATGAATACTGAATTGGTTTTGACAATGATCCTGCGGCTGGGAGTAGCCGGTATGCTGGGGACGCTGATCGGGCTGGAACGGGAATACCGGGCGAAAGAAGCCGGTATGCGTACACACTTTTTAGTTGCACTGGGCAGTTCGCTTATGATGATCGTATCTCAATACGGTTTTGGCGATAACATGGCAGATGCCAGCCGGGTGGCGGCTCAGATCGTCAGCGGTATCGGTTTTATCGGTGCCGGTACGATCATGATGCAGAATCAGTTTGTGCGTGGTCTAACCACTGCTGCCGGCTTGTGGGTAGCTGCCGGTATCGGCATGGCAATCGGCGGCGGATTGTATGTTATAGGTACAGTTTGTACTATTCTGGCATTGATCGGTCTGGAAGTTTTTCAACACATATTTCAGCGGTTTCATGCCAAGAATATAGTTCTGAATTTTACCACCCGCCGTCACTCTGATCTGGTGAAAATCACCGACGCTCTCAACGAAAACGGCTGCAAGGTGGTAAACTGTTCCGTGACCCGCTGCGACGACAGTAAGCACGACAGGATCCGGGTCAAGATGCTGCTTTTGGCACACAGCCGGGGCGATGAAGCGGAACTCTTGAAGATGCTCAAAGAATTCCGCAGCGTCAATGTTGAAAAAATCGAATGACGCAATGTCAGAAATTTGATCTGTAAGATTTATGGATACTCCTAAAAAACGAGCTCCCCGCAATCGGACTTTGCGTTTGAATGAGGCGGAAAAAAGAGCATATTCACTGGAATTGCTGAGGCCGGAAAGAACTTTGCAGCTTGAAGATTTCTGCAACCGGATAATATGCGGTGATTTCTTAAAAACAGTGGAGCATTTGCCCGATAAATTTGTTGATTTATTGATTCTTGACCCGCCTTACAATCTTGCCAAAGATTTCAATGGTTTGAAATTCAACAGCATGAGCAATGATGCTTATGTTGAATATCTGGAAAGCTGGATGCCTAAACTGCTGCGGCTGCTGAAAGATGACGCTTCGATTTATCTCTGCTGCGACTGGCAGTGTTCGGCGGCGTGTTTTACGGTCTTGAATAAATACTTTACCGTCCGCAACCGCATTGTCTGGCAGCGGGAAAAGGGCAGGGGGGCAAAAGCCAACTGGAAAAACTCCTGCGAAGATATCTGGTTTGCCACTGTGGGCAAAAAATATACATTCAATATCGATGCAGTAAAATTGAAACGCCGGGTATTGGCTCCCTACCGCAGCAACGGCAAACCCAAGGATTGGGAAGAGGAATCAGGCGAAAAATTCCGCATGACCTGTCCCGGCAACTTCTGGGACGATATTTCTGTACCTTATTGGTCGATGCCTGAAAATACCGACCACCCTACGCAAAAGCCGGAAAAACTCCTTGCCAAACTTATTCTGGCAAGCTCCAATGCCGGGGATATGGTTTTTGACCCCTTCTCCGGCAGCGGCTCAACGGCGGTAACAGCTGCCAAACTTGACCGGAACTTTGCCGGTATTGAGCTGAATGAAGAATATTCACTCTGGGCTTTGGCAAGACTGCAACGGGCGGCGGCTGATAAGCATATCCAAGGCTATGACAACGGGGTTTTTTACGAACGCAATACGCTTAAACAGGTAAAAAAATCTTCTGCAAAAAACTGAATTGAGAGTAAGGGTGTTTTTTTTACCGCAACTCCTTTTCCATGCATTACCTGTACAATATTTTTTCTCTTTTTTTGTAATATTTACTTGACAAACTATCTTTACTGTACTATACTACCCTTTAAGCCGAGTTTTTTTCAACATTTTAACAACAGGGTGCAAAGACCGTGAATAAATCAGTTTGGATGGGGCTGGCAGTAGGTGTAGCTGCCGTTGCAGCTGTATCATATTGGGGAATAAATAAATTTGTAGAAAAAGAAAATTCCGGCAGCTGGGGGAAAATTACTCCGGAGCGGAAAGTTGTTCGCGGTACCGGTTATGTTCGCGGCAGCAGCCAGCGGTCACTTAAAAATAAATATGCAAGCTATGTGAGCAAAGTAAATTTTTACAGCCAGCAGCGGGTGAAAAAAGGCGATGTCATTCTGGAATATGATGATCTTGATTTGCGGACGAATATAGCCAAGATCAAGCACGATATTGCCGAGCTTGAGCAGGAATTGGTCTGCAAAAAGGTTGCTTTGCAGCTGACAAGGATCGACCCGCTGCCCTCCAGCTACCGCAATTTGCGGCTCAAGCGGGATATTGCCCAGGAACGGCTCAACCGTCATGCTCACGAGCTGGAAGTTTACGAGCAGCTCTACGGCAGCAAGATCGTGTCGGATCTGACTTTGCGGGAAAAACGCCAGCTGGTCAAAGATTACGAAGGCGATCTCTTGTGTCTGGACAGCGATATGAAGGTACTCAATCAGGGGTTGGAAAAGCTGACCATCAAACGGGATGAAGAAGCGGTCAAAGATATTGAACTCAAGCTCGTAAATCTCCGCAAAGAACTTGCTTTGCTGGAAGAGCAGAAAAAGTATTACAAGATCGTTGCTCCCATCGACGGGCTTTGCATTACCAACTCCGATACCGTCGGCGGCTATGATGCGGTGGGCACAACGGCTGCTCTGGTTCACCGGGACAGCAAAAAACTTATTTATGCGTACTTTGATGAGCGTGACATCAAGCATGTTATCGAAGGTAAACCCTGCCGTTTCCGCAGTAATCAATATGGCAGCGATGTGGAGTTTGAAGTTACTCCCTATGAAGTCAAGCGGACATTTTACTCTTACGGCGACCGTTTGATGATGTACGCCAAATTCCGATTGACCAAAGAGCCGAAACCGCTGCGGATCGACTCCATCGGCACTGTGGAAATTGATGTGGCAGAATAGACAATATTGTGCTTTTACGGATCGCTTGAGCAATCAGGCGATCTTTTTTTTGTCTGTTTGTGGGCAAAAAAAAAGCTCCGGCATAAACCGGAGCTTTCATTATCTTGCTTATTCAGCAATTCAGCACTTGGCAAGGCGGGCTTCCAAGGCATCCAACTGAGCGATAAGCTCTTTGGGCATCTTGTCGCCGAACTTGGCATAGTGCTCGCGGATAGAAGCAACTTCTTTCTTCCAGCCTTCCACATCGAGGGCCAGCAGTTCCTTCATATCAGCATCAGTAACGCTGTCCAGACCGGTACGGTCGATGGCGTCTTCGGTGGGCATGTAACCGATAGCGGTTTCGGTGGCTTTGCCTTCGCCGTCGCAGCGTTCGAAGATCCATTTCAGCACGCGGCTGTTATCACCGAAACCGGGCCACAGCCAACGGCCGTCGGCGGTCTTGCGGAACCAGTTCACGCAGAAGATTTTCGGCAGCTTGGCACCGGCAACCTTGCCGATTTCCAGCCAGTGGGCAAAGTAGTCAGCCATGTGGTAGCCGCAGAAGGGCAGCATGGCGAAGGGGTCACGACGGACGGTACCGGCCTTGACGTCAAGAGCGGCAGCGGTAACTTCGGAACCGACCGAAGAACCGATCATCACACCGTGTTCCCAGCTCAAGCTCTGGTAGACCAGCGGCAGGGTACTGGGACGACGACCGCCGAACAGGAAGGCGTCGATGGGCACACCGGCGGGATCTTCCCAGTTGGGGGCGATAGCCGGGCAGTTGCGGCCGCGGGCAGAGAAACGGGCGTTGGGGTGAGCAGCCTTGACGGGCTTGCCTTCGGCGTCGACCTGACCGGCTTCCCAGACATTGCCCTTCCAGTCGATGAGCTTTTCGCCGGGTTCCAGATCAATGTCAATACCTTCCCACCAAATGTCGCCGTTTTCACGCAACGCACAGTTGGTGAAGATGGTTTCCTGACGGCAGGAGAGCATGGCGTTCTTGTTGGACTGCATGGAGGTACCGGGAGCCACACCAAAGAAGCCGTTTTCGGGGTTGATGGCGTAGAGTTTACCATCTTTGCCGAACTTCATCCAGGCAATATCGTCGCCGACAGTTTCCACCTTCCAGCCGGGGATGGTGGGGATCAGCATGGCCAGGTTGGTCTTGCCGCAAGCCGACGGGAAAGCACCGGTAACATACTTGACTTTGCCTTCCGGATTGGTAAGCTTGAGGATGAGCATGTGTTCAGCCATCCAGCCTTCGTCGCGGGCCTGAGCGGTGGCAATACGCAGAGCCAGGCACTTTTTGCCGAGGATGGCGTTCCCGCCGTAACCGGAACCGAAGGACCAGATTTCGCGGGTTTCCGGGAACTGGGCGATGTATTTCTTTTCCATCGGGGCGCAGGGCCAGATGCCGTTGTCGGATTCGCCATTTTCGAGCGGCTTGCCAACGGAGTGGATGCACGGGACGAATTCGCCGTCGTCGCCGAGAACTTCCAGAACCTTGTTGCCAACGCGGGTCATGACGTGCATGTTGATCACAACGTAAGCCGAGTCAGTGATTTCCACACCGATCTTGGCGATGTTGGAACCGACCGGACCCATGCTGTAGGGGATCACATACATGGTACGGCCGTGCATACAGCCCTTGTAGAGTTCGCGCATGGTGGCTTTGAGTTCGGCCGGGGCGATCCAGTTGTTGGTCGGGCCGGCGTCTTCCTGCTTTTCGCTGGCAATGTAGGTACGGGCTTCCACGCGGGCCACGTCAGACGGGTCACTGCGGAACAGTACGCAGTCAGGACGCAGTTTGCTGTCCAGACGGGTAGCCAGACCGGACTGCACCATTTCTTCGCACAGAGCATAGTACTCGGTGTTGGTGCCATCGCACCAGTAAACGCCATTGGGCTCGCAAAGTTCGGCCCATTCTTCCACCCACTTGACCAACTTGGCATGATTGGTCGGGATCGCATTCAGATGTTTGACCATCTTTCTGATTCCTTTTTGGCAAAAAGGGTTATTGAATTATCGCCCCGGACTTTCCATTCCAACGGTTCGCCCCGGGCTTGGCTTATTGATAAATGCACTTTATCACAAATAATCCCTTAAATATAGCGCGTCAAGATGGATTTTTCAACTTTTTAACGGCTTTTTTTTATGTTTTTTTGAATAATCAGACAGTTTGCAAAACGTATTGGTTCTGCAAAATATCGTGGAAGATCCGGGAGCGTATTCAAATGTATGATGCTTCGCTCAAAGAGCGTTCCGCTCCGGGATATGTGCATAAAAAAACACCCCGCTTTTTACGGCGGGGTGTAAAGGCAAGAAATAAATTCTTACTTGCTCTGGGCGTCGAAGAGGTCACCGAGGTTGACCATGTTGTCTTCGGGCTTGAGCGCGGCAGCAGCGGCGTATTCTTCGCCGGCAGCCTTGAGGTCTTCTTCGTCGAACTGTTCGGTCACAGCCTTGATGGAGAGACCGATGCGGCGTTCGTCGTGATCGACCTTGATAACGCGGGCTTCCACTTCGTCATTGACGTTCAGCACGTCTTTGACCTTTTCCACATGATCCTTGGAGAGCTGCGAAATGTGGATAAGACCGTC
>JAZSHD010000093.1:0-4177 GCA_045533055.1 Victivallaceae bacterium
TATTATAGTATCGTTTATGTGTTCACTTTTGGAGTCAGCTCTTTTGAGTTTAACTCCCAGTCAGTTGGCAGATATAACGACTAAAAATCCCAAACGGGGTGAATTGTGTTCCCGTTTGAAGGAAAATATTGAACAATCTCTGGCGGTGATCCTGATTTGCAATACCGCAGCACACACCATTGGTGCTGCTATTGCCGGTGCAGAGTTTGCCAAATTGTTCGGAGCCGGATGGCTCGGTGTATTCACACTGGCATTTACGCTGGTGATGGTGCAGTATACAGAAATACTGCCCAAAACGCTGGGTGTGTATTACAACTGTAAAATTATTGCAGTAAGTGCCCGCTCTCTGGTGTTTATGACCGTAGTCATGGCACCGTTGATCAAGCTGGTGCATTTGATAAATCGTCCTTTTGAAATAAAAGATGACGATAATCAGCCCACTGCCGCCGCCGAAATCGCAGCGTTGGCAAATCTGGCACGCCGGGAAAAAGAGATAAGCAGTCAGCAGGAACGCATTTTGCTGGCAACGCCGAAACTCTCCGAGCGGCGGGCCGATGAAATCATGCTGCCGGTGGAAAATATATCGTTTGTATCGTCCGAACAAACTCCGGCGGAAGCGTTGAATACAGCTCCGGCTGACTTCCATACCCGTTATCCGGTATGCGAAGACGGCGATAAAAATAAAGTTTTGGGCTACATCAACTTCAAAGAGCTGGTGGCAACTTTCCGGGCACATCCGGAACGGACAAAACTGCGTGATATAGTCCGGCCCATAGCGTTTGTATCGCCGGATGTATCGGCGGCGAACTTGCTGGAGCGGTTTGCAGTTCAGCATGTTCACCTGGCGATCGTGCGTGATACTGCCGGGAAAACGCTCGGTTTGATAACCATGGAGGATATTGTTGAAGAGTTGATCGGGGATCTGGATGATGAATTCGACCCGCTGCCCAAGACATTCTATTCGCCCAGCGAAGGTTTTTGGGTAATAGGCGGCGGGGTTCTCTCCTCGATGATCGCAACCGAAACGCCTTTGGCAATACCCAATACACCATTGTCTTTGTCGGAGTGGTTCTGCAATCAGTTGCGGAGAAGCCCAAAAGTCGGCGATGTGGTAAGGTATCAGAACGCAGAGTTCTATGTACGCAAGATCCGCCGCGGGCGGGTCATGGAGTTCAATGTTCGCAGAACAGGTATTTAATTCAGTTGAGCAGGTAGTTGAATGAATAGATTTTTTACAAAAATAATTAAAATTATACTCGCAGCAGGGCTGTCATTGGTGTACGGCTGTATGAGTGTAGAGTATGTGGGGCAGAGTTTTCCGGAGCTGCCGGAGAGTGAACCAATAAAAATCTATTCAGCTGCTGCCCCGCTTACCTCTGACGACTACCGTGTTATCGGAAGAGTTACGATCCAAGCCCCGGATGGAACCACACAAGGAGATGTTTGGGAGGAATTGACCGAACTTGCCCGGAAACACGGGGCAGAGGCCGTGAATATTCTTGATTTCAAAAGAGTAAGAATAGGCAGCTATGCTGTTGAGTCAGTTCAGCCCAGCCGGGTGGGCTGGAATCGGGACGGACGCAACGCCGGAGGTGCGTACATATACAGCAATTACTTTGGCGAAGTAAGTACTCTCGAAGGCAGACGGACCAATGTGACCGAGCTGCAGATAAACGCTGTGTTGCTGGTTTCCGGCAAAAAATTCAAGGAAATGCAAGCTCTGAACAAAAAAGAGCAAAAACATTTTGCTGAAAAAGATGCCGCCAAGCAGGAGAAAAAAAGTGACGCTGCTGCCGAAGAGGCATTGAATAAATCAGTCAAACCCCTTGAGGTATCGCCTTTGCAGCCCTATAAGGAAGACCCCAAGCCGGAGCGTCAGCCCAGTTCGGTAGAGTTGAGTGCTGACCACCGACCGGCGGTTTCCCTGTAACTATATATAAAGCAGGTATATAAAATGGATGAAATGATTATCAAACAGTTCGTGGCAAAAAAATTGCACGAAGGAGTGAAACTCTCCGATATACAAACTATGCTGGCAGAAGAACTTGAATGCAAGATGACTTTTCTGGATCTGCGGCTGATGGCGGCAGAACTGGAAGATGTGGATTGGTCAAAGTTCGATCCCGGCGAAAAGAAAGCTGAAGAACCCGCCGCAGAGGTCCCCGCCGCTGAAACAAGCGAAAATGTCGATGCCGTCTGTGAAGATGCTGCCGCAGAAGCTGCTCCCGCAGCAGCCGGTAAAACCACCGTGGAATTAAGCCGTCTGACCCGTCCGGGGGCAATGGCTCACGGTACAGTAAGTTTCGGCTCCGGAGCCAGTGCCGAGTGGCTCATTGACGAAATGGGCAGATTGGGGCTGGACAAAGTCAACGGTCAGCCCACCGAGAACGATATAGCGGAATTTCAGGTGGAATTACGCAAACTTTTCGGCCGTTGAGGTAACAGATGGCTGATTTAAGCATTGTGACCCGGAGGGATTGCGAGTTTGTGGATATAACACAAATGCTCAACGATTTGGTTCCGGAGGGTATGAAATACGGCATTTGCCATGTATTTTGCCCCCACACCACTGCCGGATTGACCATCAACGAAAATGCAGACCCGGATGTAAAGCACGATCTATTGAAAAAGCTCGATTGCCTGATGCCGAAAAACGAAAGCTATTACCAGCATTGCGAAGGCAACAGTGCGGCACATCTCAAGTCAAGTCTGTTCGGTGTATCGCTGGCTGTACCCATCCGCAACGGCAAATTGTGGCTGGGTACCTGGCAGAGCGTCTACTTTTGCGAATTTGACGGCCCCCGCAGCCGCCGGGTACAGGTGTTGTTTCAAAACGCCGAAGCATAAGAAGGATTTTCAATAGTGGAAGTCGTAATTCAAAAAGGAACAGTCAGGGAAACAATTCACTGTTTGTTCCTTTACTATATATACATATTTACCCCGCATGCAGCATGGATACTGATTTCGTCAGCAGCGTTGATTTTGGTCTGGTTGCTGGCAAATGATCCGGTCTATCTCTGGTTTGCGGCGTGGGGAATGATAATGCTGGTGCTGGAGTTTCCCATATTTTGCAAAAGATATATTGCCTATATGCGAAAAGCCGGAGCTTTTGAAAACGAGTCGATCGTCAAAGTCAACGAAAACGGTTTGACAATAGAGCAGGGGCACAATTGCGTTACAAATGGCTATCGGATGTATTCCGGATATTTTGTATTTGGCAAAAACATATATATATTGCATGGAAGAACTGCTCTGATGATGAGTTTTCCACTGTCGGATTTGCCGGACAATGGAGTGGAGTTGATCGGTTTTTTGGAAGCTAATAAGGTATCCAGAGTAAAGTTTTGGAGCATAAAAAGGTGGTATTTGAGCTGCCTGCTGTTGGCGGTACTGGCTGTATTGCTGTATTTGTATATAGCATAAACAAGGCGGAAAAACCAGCATATTGACCGTAAAACAGCCAAAAAGACAACAAATTTGCGAAAAAGTTCGATTTTAAATTTGCAATTTTGTCTTTGTGTGGTAATTTAAAGCCCTGTCGCCGGAAGAGCTTGAGCTTGCGAAAGCGATGGTTGATAAAAAAATCAAAAAAAGTTTAATTTAAGATTTGACAAAACGAATTTATGTGATATATTAAAAGTCACGCCGCCAAAAGCTGCTGAAGCTTGCGAAAGGCGGAGTTGAAAAAAAACTTAAAAAAACTTTGCAAATAAGTTTGACAAACTTCAAAACTGTGATATATTAAACCTCACGCCGCAATTCGCTGACAAGCGAGCGGCTGAAGTTGAAATAAAAAAAGTTTGAAAAAGTTGAAAATAAAATTTGACAAATGTCGAACTTGTGCTAAATTAAATTTCACGCTGCGATTTGCAAGATGATACAGCGAGGTTGATAAACGATCAGGGATGAAGCTGAAAGTTGTTTGAAAATTGAATAGTGCGATGTAACCTGACAATTTACATTGAATTTGAATGTAGTTCAAATCACACAAAAGAAATCGAGCTAAGTCGATTCTCTTAAAAAGCGTTAACAACGAAAGTTGTTGAAATAATTTTTATGGAGAGTTTGATCCTGGCTCAGGACGAACGCTGGCGGCATGGATTAGGCATGCAAGTCGAACGGATGTAGCAATACATTAGTGGCGAAAGGGTGAGGAACGCGTGAGTAACTTGCCCCC
>JAZSHD010000138.1:0-2263 GCA_045533055.1 Victivallaceae bacterium
TGCAAGTGCTTGAAAAAAGGTGGTATCGAAAATATCCATGTGGTTGCACCTACCAATTCGGCGGTAGATGTTCTGCGGAGCGAAAACTTTGAATCCGCCCAGACAGTTGCCATGTTTCTGCAGAATAAGGATAAACTGCCGTCGCAAGGATCATATCTGATTATAGATGAATCCGGTCTTAACTCTTTGCGGCAGGGTACGGAAATGATGAAACTTGCAATGGAAAATAATTACCGGGTGCTGTTTGTGGGGGATGAACGGCAGCACAGTTCGGTGGAAGCCGGTGATTTCTTCCGTTTACTGGAAAATCATTCTATGATAAAGAAAACGATGCTGGCGGAAATCCACCGTCAACAACAGCAGGAATACCGGCACGGTATTGAGTATATCGCCACAGGTTCCAGCAAAGAAGGTTTTGAACATCTTGATGCACACGGATTTATTCACGAAGATCAGGCAGATTATCTGGAACGGGCGGCAGAAGATTTTGTCCGGTTGACCGATAACGGCAAACGGCCTCTGGATTGTATTGCTGTATCTCCGACACACAGGGAATGTGATATCCTGACCGGTATGATCCGGGAGAAGATGAAGTCTGCCGGTTGCATCAAAGACGATGAAAATAATCTCGTGGAATCATTTCATTCCTGGGGATGGACCAAACCGCAGTTGGGGGATATTGGCAATTATCAGGTCGGAAGCAAGATTTTTTTCAATACCAGAATCAAGGGAATTGCTTCTGCCGGAGAAATGGCAACAGTGGAACAAATTGAAGATGGGAAACTTTTTTTGAGTAATGGTATTTCGGTTCGTCCTGCTGAAATCAAACACGGAATAGATGTGGGTAATTCAGTTCAACTTCCGGTAGGCGAAGGCGATATTGTACGCTTTACCGTCAATCTCCGAACTCCGGAATATAAGATCAATAACGGCAGTTTGGCGATTGCAACCGGCAATCCCAATGAATACCGTTTATTGGACTCCAACCGGGAAGAGTTGACGACCATACGACTGCCGGAAAACTTTAAAGGCATCAAATACGGCTGGGTGATGACCAGTCACGCTTCGCAGGGAATGACCAGTAAAAATGTTGTAGTTGCGGCAGAAAAAATGTCCAAACAGGCGTTTTATGTGGCGTGTTCCCGCGGCAAATTCAATTTGGTGTTGCATATACCTGACAAAGAGTTTTTCAAGAATAAATTGCTCCATCTCCGGACAGAACGGCTTTCGGTTCACGATTTGTCGGCATCCGGTGAAATTGTTGCTCCTGTTTTGCCGTCAGCGGAAGAAATACGGCAGAACTGCCGCCCCGTTCCGGAGGAACTTATGCGGAAGCACAATGAAAATGTTTTAATAAACAGCGAAGCGACAGTTTTTCGCTTCATTTATCTATGCGTATTGACAGTTTGCACAATTGTCTGAAAAGTGATACGTTTTTGTTATCGGATTAAACTTTTACATTGATGTTGGGTATGTTTATTATACCGAATCAATTTTCTCATTTCTTAAATCAATTGTCATCTTGCTCAATCTATTCCTGTTTATTTGTGAAGGATCTAAAATATCTCCCCACATTAAATTATCTAATTCTTCGTCAGAAAGTCCAAGCGGCTTCAGGGTAGAACGGTATGAGTCAACGCAAAAATTGATTTTTTCAATTATTTTGGCGGCTTCATGTTTGAAGATGGAATTATAAACCTCCTTGATTGAGAAAAATTCTACCATATTTCCGGCTTTAGTAATCAACTCTGAATCCTTGCCTGTGGGGGCTAATTCCAAATTAAAATCATCTGGATTACCGTAAAATCCTCCTGGGGTTAAAATTTTTTTAGAAAATCTGATTCCATCGTGAAAATTATCTGCATATGGATGGGTTGTGTTATGATTATGAATTCCCCTACGCTCTTTGATTTTAGAATTACAACGATCACACGATGGAACTAAATTGTATAAGGATATTGCCAAAAATGGGTATTTAGATTTAGGATAATAATGATCCAGGGCGGAACGAATAGGAATTGCTCCTTTTCCCTTTTTTAAAACTATTGACGCAAATACTGTATCAGCATTGCAGTACGGACAAACAGAAATATTTAATCCTTTTAAGAATGTCCATGCATCCCATTCGCTATCTTTTGCTTTGTTTTTTGAATCTATGTATTTCCCTGCACTAAAAGATTTATAGGAAAATATTTCTAAAAAAATACACAGAAATCCCATAATTTTGTAAAAATGGTGTTTTTTGACATAGTTTGAGCTTGGT
>JAZSHD010000070.1:0-5030 GCA_045533055.1 Victivallaceae bacterium
CTGATGTCTCCTTTTTCAATGGATTACTGTTTGCGAAATGTAAGCTACAACATTGTCGCCTTTGTTACACAGTATCACATTTTTGAGAATCAGCCACTTTTTTACGACAAAATGTTTCCTTTTAACATAGCAACTCAAGTACCGACCCTTATTGGTAACAGACTTTTCAGAAAAATACGAAACTCAATACTTGGATTTTTCCGTTATCTTCTGCCAGCATTACCCGGAACAGGGCTTCCTGTTCGATGGTTTTCCGGTCATTGCCGGTACGCTGGAACTTTACTTTGTATATCATATTGCGGAAGATGGGGGCTTGGAGCCGGGTCAGGAACTCATAGCTTTTGATCTCGCCTAAAATTTTTACTGCCGCATTGCGGGATTGCTTGAAGTTCTCTTCTGTAAACTGTTTGGCAAGGCTGACCGGCAGGGTTTTCCGCAAGCGGGGGTAGTCGTTGTTTTTGAACGCCTCCAAAAGCTCGATACATGCCTTTTCAGCAGCTTTATCCAGCTGGGACTGCTGGTCGGCGGTCAGCTGACTTTCGTGAAGCTCCACGGTATTGCAGCCGCTGTTCAGCAGCACTGCCGCAGCAAAAAGCGTACAGAAAATTGCTCTAATGGTATTCTTCATACTCTTACCTCACAATATTTATTTTTTGGCTTGTGGAATGGTTTGGAGATATTCCAGAAACTCCCGGGGAAATCTTTTGGCATCCCGGGTGGGGGCTTTTTCGATCGCCAGCTTGCAGAGTTTGACCGCATCAGCAATGTTCCCGCACCGGCTGGCAAGCAAGGCTCTGGTCATCAATATCGGGGCGGTTGCGGATTTTTCCGGCACCGCCTGCAACAACTTTTCCCACTTCAGAACAACTTTCAACGCCCGGGCATTGTAGGGTAGATCGTTGAGCAAGCTCCACAAAACGGCATTTACATTGTTTATATCGGCAGGAAATTTTTTTATGAACTCATCGGCAATTTCCGGAGCAATATCGTTGAGCTGCCGGAGGCGGCAGGCGGCATTTATCAAAGTAAAATAGTTGCCTTTTTCTTCCGGATAGCGTTTGATGCGTTCCCGGTAAAACTTTTCCAGCCCCGCAATATCTCCCGCAAGCTCCAGCGAATAGGCTTTGGCGTTGACTGCACTGATCTGTTCGGGCCGCAGTCGCAATATTTCGTCTGCCGCTTCGCCGATAAGTTTGGCGTTACCGGAACGCAGTGCCGCCTGCAAACTGCTGGTCAGGGCGGAAAAACGGACTTCTTCCTGCTCGCTGTACTTTTTAGTGGTTATGCGTTTGAGCATCATCGCAAGGTCGACCGGTTCGCCGCTCCACAAAAGTTTTCCGGCTTGGTTGAAGATGTTGACCTGAAAAAAGCTGGTTTGTTTTCTGCCTAAAAGTTTACGCAAAAAACTCAAGTCCACATCGCTTGCCAGAGTAAAATCAAATTCCGGATGCTGTTTGGCAAAGACCTGCAGTCGCTCGTAAGCCACCGGCAGCAGGGCGAAAAACTCTACATTTTTTTCTTTATACTGCCGGGCAAGATCGGTCAGGATCTCACCGGCTCGCACACTGAACGGCATTTGCGGGTAGATCACGGTAATTACATAGATTTTTGCCCACGCAGAACTGCCGGTTGCCCGGTAATCGAATTTTATATCCGATGTTCTGCCGATTCGGACAGCGGCAAATGCTGCCGTAATACCGGACAGCAGAAGCAATGTCAGTATAAATTTTTTCATAGATTTTTCCTTGAAAAAAGCACAGTACAGCTGCATATATTTGGTCTGTACTGTGCTTTTTTATATTTTTCAGCAATCAGCCGGTGCCGGGAAATCGCCCCGGAGCATTTCAAACGCCCGGGCGGTTTTCAGCAGTTTGGCTTCCGCCAATGCCGGTGCAATGAACTGTACGCCAATGGGCATAGAACTTTCGCTGCCCAGACTTGCCGGTACGCTGATACCGCAGTTGCCCGCAAGGTTCAAAGCAATGGTGAAAATGTCCGAAAGGTACATTTCCAGCGGATTGGTGCTCTTTTCGCCGAATTTGAACGCCACATTGGGTGCCACCGGGGTCAAAAGCACATCGCACTCTTTGAAGGCGGCTTCAAAGTCATTGCGGATCAGGGTACGGACTTTTTGAGCCCGCAGATAATACGCATCGTAGTAGCCGCTGCTCAATACATAAGTACCCAGCAATATACGCCGTTTGACTTCGTCGCCGAACCCGGCACCCCGGCTGGCAAAGTAGCTTGCCACCAGGTCTTTGGCCTCTTTGCGTTCGCCGTAGCGGATGCCGTCGAAGCGGGCAAGGTTGGCACTGGCTTCGGCAGTGGCGATAATATAGTACACTGCCACTGCGTATTTGGTATGGGGCAAACTGACCGGCACGATTTCGGCACCGGCAGATTTGACCATTTCCACAGCTTTATCAACGGCCTCTTTGACTTCCTTGCTCATGCCTTCGGCATTGAAGTATTCTTTGGGCAGACCGACTTTGAGGGTTTTGAAATCCTCAACTTTGGCGGCTTTTACTGCACCGATAAAATCTTCATTGGTCTGTGGCAGACTGGTGGAATCCATTTTATCTTCGCCGGTGATGGCTTGCAAAATGATCGCCGCATCTTCCACACTGGTCGTCATTGGCCCGATCTGATCCAAACTGGAGGCAAATGCCACCAGACCATACCGGGAAACTCTGCCGTAAGTGGGCTTGAGCCCCACAATGCCGCAGAAGCTGGCGGGCTGACGGATGGAACCACCCGTATCGCTGCCCAGTGCCGCCGGAACCAGTCTGGCACCTACTGCCGCAGCAGAACCGCCGGAAGAACCGCCGGGGACCCGGTTGGCATCCCACGGGTTGGCGGTTTTCTGGAACGCACTGTTTTCGCAGCTGGAACCCATGGCAAATTCGTCCATATTCAAGCGGCCGGTGGGGATAAAACCCATCGCCTTGAGCTTGGCTACGGCAGTTGAGTCGTAGGGAGAAACCACATTTTCCAGAATTTTTGATGCACAGGCACAAGTTTCGCCTTCGGTAACGATACAATCTTTGATCCCCACCGGGATACCATCGTATTCGCTCAAAGCCTTACCGGCGGCCCGGCGGGCATCGGATTCGGCAGCGAGTTTACGCAGCTTTTCGGCATCAAGCTTCAGAAATGCCTTGACCACACCATCCCGTTGGGCTACATTGCTGATAACCTGTTCAACCAGCTGTACCGAGGTCAAAGACCCCGCTTGCAAAGCGGCGGCAGCTTCGGCAATACCCATCATAGAGAGATTACTCATAGCTTAATTCATCCCTTCTCCCGGCAGCACTTGCGGAACTTTTACCAGTTCCCCATTCAGCACTGCCGGAGCATTGGCGAGCATGGTTTCCCGCGGGTACGACGCTTTGACTTCGTCATTGCGGACAACATTTACCAGCTGCACAGCATGAAAAGTCGGCTCAATATTGCTTACATCCAGCTCCGAAAGCTGTTCGATGTAAGCAACAATGTTCTGCATATCGCTCTGGAGCTTCTCTACGGAGCTGTCTTCCAGATCGATGCGTGCCAGCTCTGCAACATACTTTACATCAATAGCATTTGAGTTGTTGCTCATATTTTTATTTCCGTAAAAATAGATTACTTGCTCTGTTCCAGAGTCAAAGTCTTGGTGCAGAGGTCGCAGACTTCGGAAGGTCCGAAGTACTGGATCGGGCCGGGATAGACATAGCTGGTGCTTTTTGCCCATTCGTCACGCTTGGAGGCAAAGAACTTGTAGGGTTTGCCATCCAGTTCCACCAGAGCCTTTTTGATCACCGGCTTGTCTTCGCCGTGGCGGCGTTCCATATTCATCATCATGGTGATCGGAATACCACCGGCGACCCATTCATCAGCAGCCAGCATGGTGTTGCGGACACTGGACATGTAACCGGTAACATTGGCACCCAGCAGAGCTGCGGCGGTGTAACCCAAGCTGTAGCAGTAGTCAGCGTCGAAGTTGGAGGGAGCTGCACAGCGGCCTTCGTAACCGAAGAAGTGGGTCTGGGTGCTGAATTTGCCGTTATATTTGCCTTCGGCTTTCCAGGCTGCGAGCTTGGTCTTGACCATTTCGGCAAGCATCTTTTCAGTTTCGATCAGAGAAACCTGCACATTGCCGTGGGGGTCACGATCCAGACAGAGCTGCAGCTGGATGGTGCGGGGCAAGCTGGCATAGACAGCGGCTTTATCGGCAGAAAGCTTGTTTTTGAGGAAGGCGATCTTTTCGTCAGCTTCGGTAATGGCAGCAAAAGCGGCTTCTTCTTTGGCAAGCAAATCGTTGAGTTCGGCGATCAAAGCCTTGACTTCGGGGATGAATTCCACCAGACCTTCGGGGATCAGAGCCACACCGAAGTTCATGCCGTTGGCGGCGCGGTCGGCAACGATTCCGGCAAGGTAATCGACGATTTCAGCGAGAGTGGTCTTCTTTTCGGCGACTTCTTCGGAGATGATCGTGGCGTTGGGCTGGGTCTGCAAAGCACATTCCAGAGCAATGTGCGAAGCACTGCGGCCCATAAGTTTGATGAAGTGCCAGTATTTCTTGGCAGAGTTGGCGTCGCGGCCGATGTTGCCGATAAGTTCGCTGTAAACCCGGCAGGCGGTGTCGAAACCGAAGCTGGCTTCGATGTATTCATTCTTGAGGTCGCCGTCGATGGTCTTTGGGCAGCCGACTACACGGATACCGGCGTTGGTCTTCTTGTAGTATTCAGCCAGCAGACAGGCGTTGGTGTTGGAGTCATCGCCGCCGACGATCACCAGAGCCTTGATATCCAGAGCTTCGCAATGTTTTTTACCGGCTTCAAACTGTTCGACCTTTTCCAGCTTGGTACGGCCGGAGCCGATCATATCAAAACCGCCGGTGTTGCGGTAGGCATCGATAATTTCGTCGGTAAGTTCGATATATTCGTTTTTCACCAGACCGTCAGGGCCTTTGAGGAAGCCGTAGAGCTTGTTGCTCTTGTCGAGGCTCTTCAAGCCGTCGTAAAGACCGGCGATAACATTGTGGCCGCCGG